>NZ_LDJP01000055.1 GCF_001431505.1 Stenotrophomonas daejeonensis | reverse complement strand
TGGCAGATGTTGATAAGAAACAGCACGATGGTTCAGACCTCACTGACTCCGCTCGCCCCTCATCCGCCCTTCGGGCACCTTCTCCCGGAGGGAGAAGGGAAAGCCCACATCCTTTCTCCTTTCCGGTCATCGCATGTTCTTCAAAAACCTCACGCTTTTCCGCTTCCCCACCTCCGTTGATTTTTCCGAAGTCGATACCCTGCTGCCGCACGTGGTGCTCAAGCCGGTCGGCCCGCTGGAAATGACCTCGCGCGGCTTCATCTCGCCGTTCGGCCGCGAGGAGAAGGCGCAGTTCTCGCACCGCATCGGCGATGCGTTGTGGCTCACCGTCGGCGGCGAGGACAAGATCCTGCCCGGCGCGGTGGTCAACGACCTGCTGGCGCGCAAGCTCGAAGAGATCGAGGAGAAGGAAGGGCGCAAGCCCGGCGGCCGCGAGCGCAAGCGGATGAAGGACGACCTGCTGCACGAATTGCTGCCGCGCGCCTTCGTCAAGAGCTCGCGCACCGATGCCTTCCTCGACCTGCAGCACGGCTACGTCGCCGTGGACAGTTCCAGCCGCAAGACCGGCGAGAACGTGATGAGCGACATCCGCGGGCTGCTCGGCAGCTTCCCGGCGATGCCGCTGAACGCCGAGGTCGCGCCGCGCTCGATCCTGACCGCATGGATCGCCGGCGAGCCGCTGCCCGAGGGCCTGAGCCTGGGCGAAGAGTGCGAGATGAAGGACCCGGCCGAGGGCGGCGCGGTGGTCAAGTGCCAGCACCAGGAGCTGCGCTGTGACGAGATCGACAAGCACCTCGATGCCGGCAAGCAGGTCACCAAGCTGGCGCTGGTGTTCGAGGACAACCTCTCGTTCGTGCTCGGCGACGACCTGATCGTGCGCAAGCTCAAGTTCCTCGACGGCGCGCTGGACCAGCTCGAACACATCGACGAGGAAGGCCGCCGCGCCGAGCTGGACGCGCGCTTCGCGCTGCAGAGCGGAGAGATCCGCCGGCTGTTCCTGCTGCTGGAGCAGGCGTTCAAGCTGAGCAAGGCCGACAACTGAGCCAGCTGCTCGTAGGAGCGCACCTTGGCGCGCGATGAAGCTTTCCCGGCAACGCCCCATCGCGCACCAAGGTGCGCTCCTACAAGGTCTCCTGCGCCGTCGTATGCTGGTTGCATGACCTCCCTGTTCCGCCGCCTGCTACCCGCCCCCGCCGCGCCGTCGATCCAGCGCGACACGGTGCGATTACGGCTGGACGACGCCGAGATCGAGGTGCTGCGCGTGCGCGACCCGCGCGCGCGCCGGCTCAAGCTCAGCGTGGACGAGCGCGGCGCGCGGCTGACGATGCCGCCGCGGGCGAGCCTGGTAGCGGGCGAACGCTTCCTGCTGGAACACCGGCAATGGCTGCAGCAGCAACTGACACGGTTGCAGGGCGACCACCTGGCGCCGTCGCTGACGCTGCGTGAACCGGGCCTGCTGCCGCTGCGTGGCGAACTGCTGCCGCTGCGCTGGCAGGAAGGGCGCTTCGCCCGGGTCGAGGCCGATGCCGACGGCATCGTCGTCCAGTTGCCGGCAAGGGCCGGCGAGGCGGCGTTCCGGCGCGCCCTGCGCGAATTCCTCGAAGCGCGGATGCGCGCCGACGTCGGCCGCTGGCTGCCCGGCTACCTGCCGGGGCTGCCGCGCGCGCCGGCGCGGTTGCGGCTGAAGGTGATGTCCTCGCAATGGGGCTCGCTGGCGCCGGACGGCTCGCTGGCGCTGGACCTGGCACTGGCGCTGGCCCGTCCTTCGGCGTTCGAGTACGTGCTGGTCCACGAGCTGTGCCACCTGCTGCAGGCCAACCACTCGCCGGCGTTCTGGGCCGAGGTGGAAGCGCGTTTCCCGCAGTGGCGCGCCGAGCGCGACTACCTGCGCGCGGAAGGGCGCCGGCTCAAGGCGACCCTGCGGCAACTGCTGCCGTAGCTGCGGGGCTTGCCCCGCAGGGGGCCTTCCCGATGAAGCCGTGCCGGGCAAGCCCGGCACCTACGTGGAGGTGCCGGCCGTAGCTGCGGGGCTTGCCCCGCAGGGGCCTTCCCGATGAAGCCGTGCCGGGCGAGCCCGGCACCTACGCGACGTCTCCCGATGACAGGAACTTGCGGACAAGCGCCGCCACCGCCTCGGGCTGGTCCATGTGCAGGTGGTGGTGGCCTGGCAGGGTGTGCAGGCGGCCGCGGCGCAGCAGGGCGGCGCGCTGGCTGCGCTCCGGTTCGGGGAAATACGCCTGTGCCGGCGTGGCATAGATCACCTGCGCCGGGCACTCGATGGCGGCGACCACGTCGCGCACCTGCGGCTCGGTCATGCGCACCGCGGTCGGCAGCATCAGCCGCGGATCGCTGCACCAGCTCCAGCCGCCCGCGACCGGGCGCACGCCGCGTTCCACCAACAACCGCGCCGAGCTTTCGGACAGCTGGTTGGCCTGCATCCGCGCGCGCACCGGCGCGGCGAGGTCGGCGAACACGCGCAGCTGCTTGTCGCCCAGCGCCGCCAGCGCGGCCAGATGCGCGCGCAGCCGGGTGACGGTTTCGTCGGCCGGGGCGGCCAGCCCGCCGAGCGCCTCGATGCAGACCAGCGCCCGCACCCGCTGCGGCGCCACCGCGGCGGTCAGGCTGGCGATGGCCGCGCCCATCGAATGGCCGAGCAGCACGCAACGCGCCCAGCCCAGTGCGTCCATGATCGCCAGCGTCTGCGCGATCGCCTGCGGCATGGTGTAGGCGGCATCGGCGGGCAGGTGCCCGCTCAGGCCGTGGCCCGGCAGGTCGAGCAGCGCCCAGTCCAGCTCCGGCAACTGGCCGGCCAGCGGCAGGAAGCTGGCCGCGTTGTCCAGCCAGCCATGCAGGGCCAGTACCGGCAGCCCGCCGGGCGTGCCGGCGCGCAGCCCGGCCACGTGCAGTCCGCCGAGGTCCAGCGCGAACGCGGTGGTCATGCGTCCCGTGCCAGCGCGGCCAGTGCGAGGGCGTGCTCGGGGGCGTCGTTCAGGCAGGGGATGTAGCGCATCGTCGCGCCGTGCCGGGCCACGCTGGCGGTGAAGCCCAACGCCACTTCCTCCAGCGTTTCCAGGCAGTCGGTGGCGAAGCCGGGGCAGGCCACGTCGAGGGTCTTCGCGCCGCCCTCGGCCAGCGCCCACAGCGTCGGCTCGGCGTAGGGCTGCAGCCAGCGCTCGCGGCCGAAGCGCGACTGATAAGCCAACTGCCAGTCGCCCTCGCCCAGTTCCAGCGCGGCGGCGATCGCGCGCGCGCTGGCCTCGCAGCGCTGCGGGTAGGGGTCGCCGGCATCGGCCAGCCGCTGCGGGATGCCGTGGAAGGAGAACAGCAGCCGGTCGCCGCGGCCGTTGCGCTGCCAGTAACCGCGGATCGAATCGGCCACCGCCGCCACCCAGCGCGGGTCGTCGGCATAGTCATGGACCGTGCGCACTTCCACCTGCGGGTGGCGGGCCTGCCAGTCCCGCACCACGTCCTCGACCGAGGCGGTGGTGGTGGTCGAATACTGCGGGTACAGCGGCAGCACCACGATGCGCTCGACGCCTTCGCCGGCCAGCGCGTCCAAGGCCGGCCGCAGCGCCGGCTGGCCGTAGCGCATCGCATCGCGCACCCGCCAATGCGGCAGCTCGCGCTGCATCGCCTCGGCCAGGCGCCGGGTGTATACCGCCAGCGGCGAGCCTTCCGGCAGCCACACCTGCGCGTACTTGTGCGCCGAGCGGCCGCCGCGCAGCGGCAGGATCAGCCCGTGCAGCAGCGGCTTCCACAGCAGCGGCGGGATCGAAACCACGCGCGGGTCGCCGAGGAATTCGGCGAGGTAACGACGCACCGCCGGCGCGGTGGGTGTCTCGGGCGTGCCTAGGTTGACCGCGAGCAGCGCGGTGGTGGGTGCGTCGGACATGCGCGCATTCTCGCAGGTGCGGGCGACGGCGGCGACGCCGCGGTGGCGATCGCGACGATTCGTCGCGGCAATCGCCGGCCGGACCCGCTCACTGGCGATTCATCGCCGCGCTACTAATTTCGGGCACTTGCTTTATCTTTCCGTGCACCGACTTCTGGAGCCTGCCATGCGCCGCCTGCCGTGCCTCGTGTTGCTGTTGTCCGCCAGCCTGTTGTCCGCCAGCGCCGTGGCCGGGCCGCAGGAAGACCAGCGCGCCCGCAACGCCGTGCGCGTGCTCGGCGAGATCCAGGAGATCCCCGAGCAGGCCATCCCCGACAAGCTGCTCGACGAGGGCCGCGCGATCCTGGTCATCCCCGACACCATCAAGGCCGGGCTGGTGGTGGGCGGCCGCCGCGGCCACGGCCTGATGTCGGTCAAGGGCAGCGACGGCAGCTGGTCCAACCCGGTGTTCGTCAAGCTCACCGGCGGCAGCATCGGCTTCCAGGCCGGCGTGCAGTCCTCCGACGTGATCCTGGTGTTCCGCAATGACCGCAGCCTGGACAACATCGTCAACGGCAAGTTCACCCTCGGCGCCGACGCCGGCGTGGCCGCCGGCCCGGTCGGGCGCAGCGCCGCGGCAGCCACCGACGGCCAGCTCAAGGCCGAGATCTGGTCGTGGTCGCGCGCCCGCGGCCTGTTCGCCGGGGTGGCGCTGGACGGCGCGGTGCTGTCGATCGACGATGCCGCCAACCTCGACGCCTACGGCCAGGGCATCACCCCGCGGATGATCCTGGAGGGCCGGCTGACCACGGCGCCGTCGGCCGACGTGGTCGCCTTCCGCGACCGCCTGGAGGAATCCACCTACGCCGCGCGCGAGAAGCGCGGCACCCAGGGCGGCACGGTCGCCGCGTCGGCGCCGCGCGCGCAGCCGGTCACCGTGTCCGGCGAGCCGCAGCCGCAGGCCGGCAACGACGCGGTCACCCAGCCGCTGCAGGCGACCCCGGCCGAAAACGCGCCGCAGCAGGGCTTCCAGCCGGTGTCCGAGGGCGAGATCCGCACCGAGTCGCTGGACGACGGCAACTGACCTCCGGCAGGGCATTCATCGAGGCGGGGTGGGTTATGCTCACCGGCCTCCTACTGGATAACGCGAGCGGATCATGGGCAGTTTCAGCATCTGGCACTGGTTGATCGTGCTGGTCATCGTCGTGCTGGTGTTCGGCACCAAGCGGCTGACGAGCGGTGCCAAGGATCTGGGCAATGCGGTCAAGGAGTTCAAGAAGGGCATGCGCGAGGACGACAAGCCCGCCGCGCAGCTGGGCGACGAGTCGCGCGGCGCCGACAAGAGCCGCGACACGCAGGCCGAGCACGACCGCGAAGCGCGCTGACCCCGGGGTTCGGGCGTGTTTGACATCGGTTTCGGCGAGCTGCTGCTGATCGCGGTGGTGGCATTGGTGGTACTGGGCCCGGAGCGCCTGCCCAAGGCGGCGCGCTTCGCCGGGCTGTGGGTACGCCGCGCCCGCAACCAGTGGGATTCGGTGAAACAGGAGCTGGAGCGCGAGCTGCATGCCGAAGAGCTCAAGCGCAACCTGGATGCCGTGCGCCAGTCGATGCGGCAGGCCGAGCAGGAAATGCGCGACGGTACCCGGCAGGTGCAGCAGCAGGCCGAGGCGCTGCGCCACGATGTCGAAGCAATCGAAGGGCCCGGCGGCGAAGCGGCGCCGGCAGGCGAGGCGGCGGCCGGCGTTCCCGATGAAGCCGCGGCCGCGGCACCGCAGGCGGAAGCGCAGGCACCGGCCGCCCCGTCCACCGCAGGGGAGCGGACGCCGTGAGCGATGCCGGCCCGGGTGAGAGCCCGCTGATCGAACACCTGATCGAACTGCGCGCGCGGCTGATGCGCGGCCTGCTGGGGTTGGGCATGGTGCTGCTGGCGCTGCTGCCGTTCTCGCGCGCGCTCTACAGCCACCTGGCCACACCGTTGATCTCGCAGTTGCCCGACGGGCAGTCGATGATCGCCACCAACCCGGCCGGCGCGTTCTTCGCCCCGCTCAAGCTGACCTTCTTCACCGCGCTGTTCATCGCGGTGCCGTGGCTGCTGTACCAGGCGTGGGCGTTCGTCGCGCCCGGCCTGTACGCGCGCGAGAAGCGGCTGGCGCTGCCGCTGCTGGCCTCGGCGGTGACGCTGTTCTACGTCGGCTGCGCGTTCGCCTACTTCCTGGTGCTGCCGGCGGTGTTCCACTTCCTGACCACGTTCCGCCCGGACGTCATCGCCATCACCCCGGACGCCGGCGCCTACCTGGATTTCGTGCTGGCGATCTTCTTCGCCTTCGGCGCCAGCTTCGAGCTGCCGGTGGCGATGGTGATCCTGGTGCTGCTGGGCTGGGTGTCGCCGCAGCAACTGCGCGAAGGCCGCGGCTACGCCATCGTCGGCATCTTCGTGGTGGCCGCGGTGCTGACCCCGCCGGACGTGGTGTCGCAGCTGATGCTGGCGATCCCGATGTGCTTCCTCTATGAACTGGGCATCCAGGCCGCGCGCTGGCTGGTGCCGCGCAAGCAACCCGCGTCGGAACCGTAGATGCGGGGCTCGCCCCGCATGGGGCTTTCCCGGTGAAGCCCCGTGCCGGGCAAGCCCGGCACCTACGGCTGGTGAGCCGGCGGTTCCGGAGTCGTGATTGGTGGGCGCCGACCGTTGGCCGGCACCCACTGCGGGTCGATCAGGCCTCGAACACGTGCCCGGCAGCCGGCGGCGGCACCGGCCGCCCGCGGTGCGCGAACATCTGCTTCCACGCCGCGTACACCGAGCCGACGTACAGCGGCATGATCACCGTGGTCATCGCCAGCTGCATCACCAGCGCCGCCGCGCCGGGGCCGGCCAGCAGCAGCGCCACCTGCATCAGCACCATCACCACGAAGTAGATGCACAGCGTGGCGATCATGCCCAGCACCATGAACACCGCCATCGCGCGGAAGTTCTCGACGCAGCCCTGCAGGCTCATGCGCAGCGCGTGCAGGCCGCTGTGGCGGTCGAACATCACCAGCGCCGGCTGGGTGAACATGGCCATGCTCAGCGCGATGAAGGTGACCAGGCCGATCAGCACCCACAGCGCGATGCGCTTGACCGGGATGCCGGCCACCAGCGCCAGCGCTTCCTCCTGGCTGACCTGCTGGCCCGACTGCTGCAGTTGCTGCATCTTCACCATGACCTCGCTGAAGGCGCCGAAGCCCTCGCGGCCGATCAGCGAGAACAGCAGCGTGCCCAGCAGCAGCACGGCGATGAACTGCACCGCCAGCGGCACCAGCAGGTGCGAGACGCGGCGGTCGCGGATGGGCTGCAGCAGGTGCGCGGGCAGCGCCGGGCGGCCCTGGTCGATTTCGCTCACCGCCCACAGCATGCCGCCGAACATCAGCGGCCCGACCGCGAACGACAGCAACTGCACGGCCAGCCCCAGCCAGCCCGGCAGCGCCTGCGCCAGCAGCAGGATCAGGGTGGTGACCAGCATCCACGCCACGCCGAGCATGGCCAGTTGCAGCGGCGCGCGACGGAACAGGGAAAACGCGTCCAGCAGCCACTGCGCGCCGGCAGCGGCCGGCACCTTGCGAATATCGCTCATTGCAATTCCGAAACGGGGAGGTTGCCGGCACGGCCGCCGGCGCGCGCGGATTATCGCCCGAAAGGCGAGGGGCGTAGTGAAGAGGCGCCAGCGGCCGGTGTAGGTGCGGGGCTTGCCCCGCATGGGGCATTACCGGCAACGCCCCGGTGCGGGGCAGGCCCCGCGCCTACGTGGAATCATCCGGCGTGGCCGCGGGCGTGGCGCACGAAGCGGCGCAGCAGTTGCCGGGCCTGCGGCGCGGCGGTGACCTGCCGGGCCACGCTGCGCGCGCAGCCGCCGTGACGGGCAATGCAGTCGGCGCGGGCGCGCACGTAGCCGCGCATGTGGTGGGTGGCGAACTCGGGGTGGAACTGCATGCCCCAGGCGTTCTCGCCCCAGCGGAAGGCATGGCACTGGTCCTGCGCCGAGCGCGCCAGCACGGTGGCGCCTTCCGGCGCGCGCAGCACGGTCTGCAGGTGGGTGGCCTGCGCCGGGAAGCTGGCCGGCAGGCCGGCGAACAGCGGGTCGGCGTGGGCGGCCGGGTCGAGGTCGAGGCGGATGGTGCCGGATTCGCGCCCGGCCGGGTTGTAGTCCACCTGCCCACCCAGCGCATGCGCCAGCAGCTGATGGCCATAGCAGATGCCCAGCAGCGGCATGCCGGCGTGGGCGGCCTCGCGCAGCCAGCCGGCGCTGCGCTCGCTCCACTCTGCGCGGTCGGTGACGAATGCGGCCGAGCCAGTAATGATCGTGGCGGCGTAGCCCTCGCGCGACGGCAGGGTTTCACCGTGCTCGACGTTGACCGTGACCGTCTCGGCTTCTTCCAGCCCGGCGGCCACGCGGATCCAGTGCGGGAAGCGGCCGTAGCGGCGCAGGGTCGGGAACGGTTGCCCGGTTTCGACGATCAGGAACGGCAGGGGCTTCATTCCGTGGGAGGCAGGACTGACAGGACTTCCTCGATTGTAGTCAGCCCGGCCGCCACCTTTTCAAGCCCGGCGCGGCGCAGCGTGCGCAGCCCTTCGCCACGCGCGGCACGGTGGAAACCGGCCAGGTCCATGTCGGCGGTGATCCGCGCACGCAGCGTCGGCCCAAGCGGCAGTAGCTCGTACAGGCCGAC
Source organism: Stenotrophomonas daejeonensis (assembly GCF_001431505.1). Lineage (GTDB taxonomy): Bacteria > Pseudomonadota > Gammaproteobacteria > Xanthomonadales > Xanthomonadaceae > Stenotrophomonas > Stenotrophomonas daejeonensis. Next base: position 41,896 of record NZ_LDJP01000055.1, on the reverse strand, counting down.
GCGGCCCATGTAGCCGGTGCGCCGGCATTCCAGGCAACCCACCGGCGCACAGGCGTGGATGGCATCAGGTAATGCCTCATCGGCATCACGCAGCGGCGCCCAATCGACGTCGTCGGGCACGTCGGCGCGCTTGCAGTGCGGGCACAGGGTACGCACCAGCCGCTGCGCCAGCACGCCGTTGACGGTGGAGGCGATCAGGTAGTGCGGCACGCCGAGGTCGAGCAGGCGGGTGATCGCCGAGGGCGCGTCGTTGGTGTGCAGGGTGGACAGCACCAGGTGGCCGGTGAGCGCGGCCTGCACCGCCATCTGCGCGGTTTCCAGGTCGCGGATCTCGCCGATCATGATGATGTCCGGGTCCTGCCGCAGCAGGGTGCGCACGCCGGCGGCGAAGTCCAGGTCGATGTTGGCCTGCACCTGCATCTGGTTGAACTCGGGCGCGATCATCTCGATCGGGTCCTCCACCGTGCACACGTTCACGTCCGGCGTGGCCAACCGCTTGAGCGTGGAATACAGGGTGGTGGTCTTGCCCGAGCCGGTCGGGCCGGTGACCAGCACGATGCCGTGCGGGCGCGTGGTCAGCTCGTTCCATCCGGCCGCTTCCTCGGGGCTGAAGCCGAGCTGCTCGATGCTCTTGAACGCCGCGTCCGGGTCGAAGATGCGCATCACGCACTTCTCGCCGAACGCGGTGGGCATCGTCGAAAGCCGCATTTCCACCTCGCGCCCGCCCGGCGAGCGGGTCTTGATGCGCCCGTCCTGCGGCCGCCGGCGCTCGGCCAGGTCCATGCGCCCCAGCACCTTGATGCGGCTGACCACGGCGGTCATCACCGCCGGCGGCAGCTCGAACACCTTGTGCAGCACGCCGTCGATGCGGAAGCGTACCCGGCCCATGTCGCGGCGCGGCTCCAGGTGGATGTCGCTGGCGCGCTGCTCGTAGGCGTACTGCAGCAGCCAGTCGACGATGCTGACCACGTGGTGGTCGTCGGCGTTGACGTCGCCGGCGCGGCCCAGTTCCACCAGCTGCTCGAAGCTGGGCAGGGTGCCGTTGCCTTCGCCGCGCACGTCGCCGCGCGCGCCGCGCACCGAGCGGGTGACGCCGAAGAACTCCATCGAGTAGCGGTGCAGGTCCAGCGGGTTGACCAGCACGACGTCGATCCGGCGCCGCGCCAGGTGCTGCAGGTCCGGCACCCAGTCGCGCGCCAGCGGCTCGCTGGTGGCGACCAGCACGCGCTCGGCGTCCACCGCCAGCGGCAGGATACGGTGGCGGCGCGCGTAGGCGTGCGATACCACCGCAGTGGCGCCGGCCACGTCGACCCGGGTGGGGTCGATGCGCAGGTAGCGGGTGTCGGTGCGCGCGGCCAGCCATTCGGTCAGCCGCTCCAGCCCCAGCTCGCCGGAAGCCGGCGGCGCGGCGGCCAGCTTGAGGTTGGCCAGCAGCACCAGCGGGTGCACCTCGCTGGCGTTGCGCGCGCCCTGCGCGGAGAAGCGGATGCGTTCCTGGTCGTGCGCGGCCACCAGCCCGTCGCCCAGCAGCGCCGCGGCGACGTTGGAAAACTGCAGCCGGCCCGGGGCGATGGCTACCGGGACGGGCGGGCTGGGGGCGCTGTGCGCGGCCTGCTGTTCCACCTGAAACTCCTTGCTGGCGCGGCCGCCATGTGGTCGCTCGCTATACTAGCGCACCCCTCCGTACGGCCCAGGCAGCATGTCCGCGACTCCCACCGTTCCGATCACTTTCCAGGGCCTGATCCAGACCCTCAACGACTACTGGGCGAAGCAGGGCTGCGTGCTGATCCAGCCGCTGGACCTGGAAGTGGGCGCCGGCACCTTCCACCCGGCCACCTTCCTGCGTTCGATCGGCCCGGAAAGCTGGAACGCCGCCTACGTGCAGCCTTCGCGCCGCCCCACCGACGGCCGCTACGGCGAGAACCCCAACCGCCTGCAGCGCTACTACCAGTACCAGGTGGCGATGAAGCCGAGCCCGGACAACATCCAGCAGCTGTATCTGGATTCGCTCAAGGCGCTGGGCATCGACCCGCTGGTGCACGACCTGCGCTTCGTCGAGGACAACTGGGAATCGCCGACCCTCGGTGCATGGGGGCTGGGCTGGGAAGTCTGGCTCAACGGCATGGAAGTGACCCAGTTCACCTACTTCCAGCAGGCCGGCGGCCTGGAGTGCAAGCCGGTGCTGGGCGAAATCACCTACGGCCTGGAACGCCTGTGCATGTACCTGCAGAACTGCGACAACGTCTATGACCTGGTCTGGACCTACGGCCCGGACGGCACCCCGGTTACCTACGGCGACGTCTACCACCAGAACGAGGTGGAGCAGAGCACCTACAACTTCGAGCATGCCGACATGGCCGAGATGTTTCACCGCTTCGACGCCTGCGAGGCCGAGGCGCAGAAGCTGGTCGAGGCCGGCCTGCCGCTGCCGGCCTACGAGCAGGTGTGCAAGGCCAGCCATTCGTTCAACCTGCTCGACGCCCGCCGCGCCATCTCGGTGACCGAGCGCCAGCGCTACATCCTGCGCGTGCGCGCGCTGGCGCAGGCGGTCGCCAAGCTGTACGAGGCCAAGCGCCTCGAAGCGGTGGCCGCCAAGGAGGTGCAGGCATGAGCATGCAGCCGCTGCTGATCGAACTGGGCGTTGAGGAGTTGCCGGTCAAGGCGCTGCCGGGCCTGGCACAGGCGTTTTTCGATGGCGTGATTGATGGATTGGCCAAGCGCGGTATCGCTTTCGAGCGTGGCGACGCCAAGCCGCTTTCGACGCCGCGCCGCCTCGCCGTGCTGCTGCCGGGCGTGGAAACCGAGCAGCCCGAACAGCATTCGGAAGTGTTCGGCCCCTATCTGAACATCGCGCTGGATGCCAACGGCGAGCCGACCAAGGCGCTGGCCGGCTTCGCCGCCAAGGCCGGCATCGACTGGACGCAGCTGGAGCGCACCACCGACGCCAAGGGCGAGCGCTTCGTGCTGCGCTCGGTCACCCCGGGCGCGCGCACCGCCGAACTGCTGCAGGAGATCTTGCGCGAGGCCATCGCCGCGATGCCGATCCCCAAGCCGATGCGCTGGGGCGCGCACGAATACGGCTTCGCCCGCCCGGTGCATTGGCTGGTGCTGCTGCACGGCAAGGACGTGGTGCCGGCCGAACTGCTGGGTTTGAACTCCGACCGCATGAGCCGCGGCCACCGCTTCATGCACGACAAGCAGGTGTGGCTGAGCCAGCCGGGCGACTACGTCGAATCGCTGCAGGCGGCCTGCGTGATCGTCGATGCCGACGCCCGCCGCGAGCGCATCGTGCACGAGGTCAACGCCGCCGCGGCCAAGGCCGGCGGCGTGGCGCGCATCACCGACGACAACCTCGAACAGGTGGTCAACCTGGTCGAATGGCCGGCGGCGGTGCTGTGCAGCTTCGAGCGCGAATTCCTCGCCGTGCCGCAGGAAGCGCTGGTCGAGACGATGGAGGTCAACCAGAAGTTCTTCCCGGTGCTCGATGGCGCCGGCAAGCTGACCGAGAAGTTCATCGGCATCGCCAACATCGAATCGAAGGACGTGGCCGAGGTCGCCAAGGGCTACGAGCGGGTGATCCGCCCGCGCTTCTCCGATGCCAAGTTCTTCTTCGACGAGGACCTCAAGCAGGGTCTGGTGGCGATGGGCGACGGCCTGAAAACCGTTACCTACCAGGCCAAGCTCGGCAGCGTCGCCGACAAGGTGCAGCGCGTGGGCGCGCTGGCGCAGGCCATCGCCCCGCAGGTCGGCGCCGACCCGGTGCAGGCCCGGCGCGCTGCCGAACTGGCGAAGAACGACCTGCAGTCGCGCATGGTGGGCGAATTCCCCGAATTGCAGGGCATCGCCGGCCGCCATTACGCCGTGGCCGGCGGCGAATCGCCCGCCGTCGCGCTGGCCATCGACGAGGCCTACCAGCCGCGCTTCGCCGCCGATGACATCGCCGCGTCGAACCTCGGCAAGGTGCTGGCGATTGCCGAGCGGCTGGACACGCTGGCCGGCGGTTTCGCCGCCGGGTTGAAGCCGACCGGCAACAAGGACCCGTTCGCGCTGCGACGCAATGCGTTGGGCTTGGCGCGGACGATCATCGAATCGGGCTTCGATCTCGACTTGCCAGTGTTGCTACATATGGCAGCCGAACGCGTGATGTTTTCAATGTCCGAGGTCGTGCTTAGGGACAAGGCGCGCATTGGCGAGGAAGCAAAGGCGCGGGGCGTTGAGGTTCCGGCAGGACACTCCAATGCTCGTTCGCTCACTGATACACGCTATACGGAAATCTACGACTTCATCTTGGATCGCTTGCGCGGCTATTACGCCGACAAGGGCGTCCCCGCCACCCACTTCAACGCCGTCGCCGAACTGAAGCCGGCCTCGCTGTACGACTTCGACCGCCGCATCGACGCCATCGGTACCTTCGCCCAGTTGCCGGAGGCCGAGGCACTGGCCGCGGCCAACAAGCGCATCCGCAACATCCTGCGCAAGGCCGAGGGCGTGATTCCGGGGCAGATCGACCCGTCGCTGCTGCGCGAACCGGCCGAGAGCGAACTGGCCGAAGCCGTCGCCGCCGCCATCGACGACACCAACGTCGCTTTGTCGCAAAAGGACTACGTGGCCGTGCTAGCGCGCTTGGCCCGCCTGCGCCCGCAGGTGGACGCCTTCTTCGACAAGGTGATGGTCAACGCCGACGACGCGGCCCTGCGCGGCAACCGCCTGGCCCTGCTGCGCACCCTCGGCGACCGCCTCGGCAGCGTTGCCGCCATCGAGCACCTGTCCAACTGACGGGGTTCCCGCCGCACTTCCACCCATAGCTGCCGGGCTTGCCCGGCAGCGCGGCTGGCTCGACGTACCGCGCGGCCTACTCCCCGCCGTGAAGCCCTTCGGTGCGGGCCACGGCCAGCACGTTGGCGACGATCCGGTCGCAACGTGCACCGTCGAACGAGAAGGCATCGTCGAGCGCCTGGTCCATTTCCCGGGCCAGGCCTTCGCGCAACAGGCTCCGTGCGCGGAACAGGCGGGTACGCACGGTGGCTTCGGGAATCTGCAAGGCTCTGGCCACTTCCTCGGCGCTCATTTCCTCGACCGCGCGCAATATGAAAACGGTGCGAAATGCGTCCGGAAGCAGGTCGATACGCTCCTCCATCAGTTTGCGCATCTGCATGCGCATGGTCAGTTGCTCCGGTTCGCGGCCGGATTCATCGGCCAGGAATGCCAGGGTGTCGGGGTCCGCATGGGCCATGACCGCCTCCAACGGGATGATTTGTGCGCTCTTGCGCCGCCGTCGCGCCAATGCTTCATTGGCCGCGATGCGCACCAGCCAGGTCGAGAGTTTGCTCTCCGCGCGATAGCGGCCCAGTGCGCGCCAGGCGAAGAGGTAGGCTTCCTGCACGACATCCTCGGCTTCGGCATCGTCCTTGACGATGCTGCGCGCGGTCCGGAACAGCATGCGATTGTGGCGCCGCATGATGCTTGCGAACGCGGCGCCATCGCCGCTGGCGGCACGGGAGACGAGTTCGGCATCCGATGCGTCGGTCGGAGTGGCAGTGGCAAGGTTTCCGAGTGAAAGGGACATGGCCTGTGGCCTCATTGTCGGCGGGGCGCCGGGCGGGCGAGAAAGCGTTCGATACGCTCGAATGGGATGTGGTCCCCCGCATCTTCGCCATAGTAGACGTCGCGGATGCAGCCGGATTCGTCGATCAGGAAATCGGCGGGAAGGACGTTGCCGGTATTGAGCCCGCCCAAGCCGCGCAGTGTCCGCCGCCAGCCGGCGATGCGCATTCCCGCAAGCCACTGGCGCGTTCTGAAGAACACCGCATGCAGCTTCCCGGTGAAGGAGTGCTGGATGCCGTAGGCGCGGAAGGCAAGATCGTCAGGATCCGCGACTACATGGAACGGGCGCGGGCGTTGCCTGACGAAATGCGCCACCTCGTCGGGGGTGGAGGCGAATATGGCCGTGATCTCCAGCCCCGCGGCAGACAACTCGCGGTGGCGCTGGGTCAGTTCGAATATCCGCAGGTTGCAGAACGGACAACGTGTATCGCGGAAGAACGCCAGCAGCATGCGCTTGCCTGGCTGCAAGGCAACCGGTTGGCCGCCAGCATCGGTGAGCATGAGTGCCGGCGCGGTGGTAGGGGCCGACAGTTTCATCGTGTATTCCGTCCAATCAGGGCAAGGAATTCGCGGCGCGGCGCGGCATCGTGCACGAACACGCCGCGTGCGACCGAGTTGACCATCAGCGCCTGCCCATCTTTGACCCCGCGCCATTGCATGCAGGAATGGTCGGCTTCCATCACCACCATCAGCCCGTCCGGTTCGATTCGCCGTTCCAGTTCGTCGGCGAGCATCACCACCGCCTCTTCCTGGATCTGCGGGCGGCTCATGATCCAGTCGCACAGGCGCGCGTACTTGGACAGGCCGATCACATCGGAGGCGGCATTGGGGATGACGCCGATCCAGACCTTGCCGGTGATCGGGCACAGATGGTGCGAACAGGCACTGCGCACGGCAATCGGGCCGACGATCATCAATTCGTCCAGCCGCGACACGTTGGGGAAGGTGGTGACCGCGGGCGCAGGGCGGTAGCGGCCGGCAAACACCTCGTTGACGAACATGGCGGCCACGCGCCGCGCAGTGTCGGCGGTGTTGTGGTCGTGCTCGGTGTCGATGACGAGCGCGTGCAGCACTTCCTTCATCCGTACCTCGACCTCCTGCCGCAACTCGTCGAGCTCGCCGTCTTCGATGAAATCGGCAATGTTGTCGTTGGCGCGATGCGGGCTGCCGGCGGTGTCCAGCCTCAGCCGGATGCGATCGGAAGCCTTCATCGCGGTGATCGTGCCGTCGCGGACGACGGGTGCAAGGGCGGTTTTCGTCACGAGGGGTCTCCGAATGCGGGTGCCTGCCGCCGCGGACGGGGAAGCGCATGGGGTGGAAGCGAATGCACGCCTTGTGGGGGGGCGAGGGTGCCGTCGCTCATGTCCGGCTGCCGCCGACGCCGTGGACGTAGACCAACCGTCCGCCGAACCAGCCACCGGCGCTGAGGGCAAGGAAACCGACGCCATCGAGCAGCAGCGACAGCGTGTCCGGCGCCAGCAGGTGCAGGTGATCGAGCCGGAGCAGCAACCGGGCCGCAAACAGGGCGAAGGCGAGCAGCATCGCGCCCATGTGCCGCCATGCATCGCCCATCGCGGCACCCTCCGGCACCCGCGAAAGCTCCAGCATGCCGGCGAGCATCGCCACCAATGCCATCGAGCACCCCGCCACCAGCAGCCCGCCGGACCAACGCCACGCGGTTTCTCCGAACCACAGCCCGGCAACATCGGCCACGACCGCCAACGACCAGCAGGCGACCGGAAAGTGCACGAGCGCGGGGTGCAGGGGATGGCGCATGGTCACAGCACCTGCGCGAGCACGACCAGGAAGCCCGCCACGGCCACGCCGGCGTGGACCACCACCACGGCCTTGGGCGGCAGGCGCCTGCGCAGGTGGAACGAGGCGAGAAAGAACCCGCCGAGAGCGGCCAGTAGCAGCAATGCGAAGCCGATCAATACCGGTTGCGATGCCGCTCCACGCACGATCGAAACAATCAGCAACAACAACCCGGTCGCGCCAAGGGCGGCATGCAGCAGGGAAAGCGCCCAGGGCGCGAACTTGTTGCGGAGCACGTAGGCGGCAAGGACGAGCCCGCCGGTGGCGGCGACGGCAAGGGCGATCAGGACATGGGCAAGCGTGGGTACTTGTACCGTCGCGGTGGCAAGTGTGTGGGGGAGGGGGTTGGCGAATTGGAGGCTTGCAAGGAGTGACATGGCTATCTCTCTGGGTGGTGGATGGCGTTGTCGGGGGCGTTGGTTCCCCTCTTGCCCATTGGATGCGGCCAGTGCGCGCCGCGTTCCCGATACAGATCAGGAGTGTCTGATGTCGAAGCGGCGAGGTCCGGGAAGCGCCATTTGAGCGGGCATGTGAACCTGCAGCCCGAGCGTTGTAGGTGCTGCTGAAAAGGCTACAATCGCTGCCAATAAAGCAGCAGTCGAGTTCATGGACACCGCACTGGCCAATGTTCTTTTCCCCGGATACCGGCGCGGTGTGCTGGGCCTGTTGTTGCTGCACCCGGAAAACAGCTACCACCAGCGTGAAATCGCCCGTCTGACCGGCACCACTTCCGGCACCTTGGCGCGCGAACTGGCCAAGCTGGTGGAAGCCGGTCTGCTCACCCGCAGCCCACGGGGAAATCAGGTGCTGTACGCCGCCAATACGCGCAGCCCCGTGTTCGAGGAGCTGGCCTCGATCCTGCGCAAGACCAGTGGGCTGGCCGACGTACTGGCGCAGGCATTGCTGCCACTGGCGGAGCGGATCCGCGTGGCCTTCGTGTTCGGTTCCAACGCCAGCGGCAAGGCTCGCACGGGCAGTGACGTGGACGTGCTGCTGATCGGTGAGGGCCTGGGCTACGGCGAGGTGGTCACGGCACTGTATCCGGCACAGGAAACCCTGGGCCGGGAAATCAACCCGAAGCTGTATTCGCCTGCGGAATGGCAGAAGCTGGCCGCAGGTGATGGCACGTTCTACCGCGAGGTGATGGCCAAGCCCAAGCTGTTCCTGATCGGGGGTGAAGATGAGCTTGGATAATCTGGTCAGGATCGGCCAGCTGGAGCGCGTCGCGGCCCAGCCGGCCGACGTGCAACGCCTGCTGGAAGCGGCGCAACGCGCGCTGCAGGATGCCAAAACGCCCGGCCTGAGCAACGAAAGCCGCTTCGACATCGCCTACCGCGCCATCATGCAGGCAGCCAATGCCGCCTTGCAGTCCAGCGGCTACCGCACCCTGACCAGCAAGCCCGGCCACCACCAGACGATGATCCAGACCCTGCCGCTGACATTGGGTCTGGACAAGAACGTCGCCATCCAGCTTGACGCCTTGCGCAAGCAGCGCAACGTGGTCGATTACAGCGGCGACCTGGTTGGCGAGGCGATGGTGGACGAGGCGTTGCGGCATGCTGCTGCGCTGATCGAAGCAGTGAGGAAGTGGGTCAAGGCTGATTTGTAGGAGCGCACATTGGTGCGCGATGGAGCTTTCCCGATAACGCCCCACCGCACACCAAGGTGCGCTCCCACGGCGTTCAGGCATCCGTGACCACTCGCGGGAACAGGCGCTTTCTTTACGCCGATTTCACGCGGTTTTTGCCTCTCGCACCGTGATTTTGCCGGTAACGTTCGGCCCGGTATGCTGCTGCGATGTTGCCTGCCCGAATCACGTTTTTCCTGCTCGCCGCCGCCCTGCTGGCCGCCGCTCCCGCCCATGCCCGCGGCACCATCGAGAAGGTGCGGATCACCGGGCTGGACAAGGACGACGACGCGGCCCTCATCGAGAACATCGAAGTCTCGCTGACGCTGTACGAGGCCATCGGCAAGGTGCAGGGCGAGTCGCGGCTGGAATACCTGCTGTCGCAGGCGGAGCGGCAGACGCGGCAGGCGCTGGAGCCGTTCGGCTACTACAACCCGGTCGTCAAGGTGGAAGCGCCGCGCCAGGGCGACACCCTGCAGGTGGTGATCCACGTGGACAAGGGCGAGCCGGTGCGGGTACGGCAGGCCGAGGTGGTCATCACCGGCCCGGCGGTGCGCGACCGTTACCTGCGCGAGGACCTGGGCGACTTCCGCCCACGCGAGGGTGAGCCGTTCGACCACGTCACCTACGAGGCCAGCAAGGTCGTCATCACCCGGCGCCTGGCCGAGCGCGGCTATTTCGACGCCGATTTCACCCAGCGCAAGGTGGATGTCACCCGCGCGCAGAACGCGGCCGACATCTTCCTGAGCTGGGACAGCGGCGGCCGCTACAACATGGGCCCGATCCGCTTCAACCAGGACTACTTCCGCGACGGCCTGTTCGAGCCGCTGGTGTACTGGGAGGAAGGCAGCTACTGGCACGAGGGCAAGCTCGACCGCCTGCGCGAATCGCTGACCAAGCTGGACTACTTCGGCGTCATCGACATTCAGCCACACCCGGAGCTGGCCGACGACGACTGGCGGGTGCCGGTGGACGTCAACCTCACCCTGGCCAAGCGCAACATCTACAGCGCCGGCGTCAGCTACGGCAGCGAGAGCGGGCCCGGCGTGCGCGGCGGCGTGGAACGGCGCTACGTCAACAACCGCGGGCACAAGCTCAACACCCAGCTGGACTACGCGCAGAAGCGCAAGAGCCTGGTCACCAGCTACCGCATCCCGGCGTTCCGCTGGCTGGACGGCTGGTACACCTTCGCCATCAGCGCGTACGACGAGCAGACCCGCTACATCGACATGCGCAACTTCAAGCTGATCGGCAGCCGCAGCGGCGAGCTCAACGAGCACTGGACCGTCATCGCCTCGCTCAACGCGCTGCGCGAGCGCTGGCGCTACAGCTCCGGCGACCCGTTCAACGACGCGGTATACCAGAGCTCGACGCTGGTCTACCCGCAGCTGACCGCCGACTACGTGGACGTGGACGACAAGGCCTTCCCGCGCCGCGGCTTCAGCGGCAACGCCACGCTGCGCGGCGGCATCGAGGGCGCCGGTTCGGACACCAGTTTCATCCAGGCCGACGCCACCCTGCGCTGGTACGTGCCGGTGGGCGAGGCCGACCGCCTGATCCTGCGCGGACAGGCCGGCACCACCCGCACCGGCGACCTGGTGGCGATGCCGCCCAGCCTGCGCTATTTCGCCGGCGGCGACCGCTCGGTGCGCGGCTATGCCTGGCGCGAGATCGGCCCGCGCACGCCGGCGCCGGACAAGTACGCGCTGGGCGCCAAGCACCTGGTGGTCGGCTCGGCCGAGTACGAGCACTACTTTGGTGGCGGTCCGTGGGGCGCGGCGGTGTTCGTCGACAGCGGCAGCGCGTTCGACGACGGCATCGACCTGCATACCGGCGTCGGCTTCGGCGTGCGCTGGAAATCGCCGGTGGGCCCGGTGCGGGTGGACATCGCCCACGGCCTGAACCACCCCGATTCGCAGTTCCAGCTGTACCTCAACATCGGAGCGGACCTGTGAGCCGCCGCGCCGACGACATCGCATCCGGCGACATCAGCCCGGAGCAGCGCGAAGCGCGCATCGCCGACCTGCGCGCGCGGCGCCGCGCGCGCATGCGCACGCTGGCCATCCGCAGCGGCATCGGCATGGGCGCGCTGCTGCTGCTGGCCCTGCTGGCGGTGTACTGGCTGCTGCAGACCATCGCCGGGCGCGACGTGCTGCTGGCGCAGGTGGTGGCGCGGCTGCCGGCCAACTCGTCGCTGAGCTGGAGCAAGGCCGAGGGGCCGCTGGCCGGGCCGCTGGTGCTGCACGACCTGGATTTCCGCTACGAAGACCTGCATTTCACCGCCCGCCGCGCGCTGCTCGACCCGGACATCCGCCCGCTGCTCGGCCGCAAGCTGCGGCTGGACGCGCTGGAGATCAACGACGCACGGCTGGAGCTGGGGCCATCGGAAGACACCCCCTTCGAACTGCCGCGCTGGCCGGACGTGCTGCCGGCCATCGAGCTGCCGCTGGCGCTGCAGGCCGACCGCATCGTCATCGACCGCCTGCGCATCGCCCCGCACGACGCGCCGGTCGTCGACCTGCGCCGGATCCGCGGCGGCATCGAAGCGGCCGATGGCGAGTTCCGCGCCACCGCGCTCGAGGTGGAAGGCAACCTCGGCGACTTCCGGATCGACGGCCACTACCTGCCGCGCCAGGACTACCGCACCGACCTGACCGTGCGCGCGCTGCTGCCGGCGCGGCCGGGGCAGGCACCGGCGCGGCTCGGGCTGGTCGCGCGCGGCGACCTGGCGCACATGCAGGTGGCGTTGACCAGCCATTCGCCGCAGCCCCTGCGCGCCAACCTGGTGTTCGACGGCCGCCAGGACCCGACATGGCAGCTGTCCGCCCGCAGCGAGCAGCTCGACCTCGGCCAGCTGGTGCCGGCGCAGTACATGGCGCAGGCTCCGGCGCCGCTGCTGCTGGACTTCACCGCCCACGGCCGCGGCGGCAACGCGCAGCTGCGCGGCCGCGTGCGCCAGGGCGACCGCGAACTGGTGCTGGCCCCGTCCAACCTCGCCCTCGACAACCAGGTGTTGACCGCCTCGCCACTGGTGGTCGAGGCTTTCGGCGGCCGCGTGCGCCTGCAGGGCAAGGCCGATTTCAGCGATGCGCAGAACCCGGGCTTCCGCGCCGCGGTGATCGCCGAACAGCTGACCTGGACGCCGCAGCCGGACCCCGCCGCCCCCGGCGTCGCGCCGGTACCGATGCACCTGAAGCAGGCGCGGCTGGGCGTGGCCGGCAACCTGAAGAACTGGGCGGCGATCGGCAACGCCGAAGTCGCGCGCGCCGCGCAGGATGCCAGCCTGGACTTCGACGTGCGCGGCAACGACCAGCAGGCCAGCATCGAACGTTTCAAGGCGACCACGCCGGGCGGCACGCTCGACCTCGCCGGCTCGGCGGCATGGGCGCCGGAACTGGCATGGGACGTCAGCGCCACGCTGGCCGGCTTCGACCCCGGCTACTTCCTGCCGGGTTGGGACGGCAACCTGTCCGGCACCTTGGCTTCCACCGGCAAGCAACTGCCGGCCACCGCCGCAGGCGACGAACTGCGCGTCGAAGCCAAGGTCGATTTGCCGCAGCTGCGTGGCCACCTGCGCGGGCGTGCGGTGGATGCGCGCGCGCGCTTCGCCGTGCAGGGCACGCAGGGCGAAGGCGAGCTGCGCCTGCAGCTGGGCGACAGCCGCGTCGAGGCCAAGGGCAAGGTCGGCGACCGCCTCGACGTGGACGCCAGGCTGGAGCCGCTGCACCTGTCCGACCTGCTGCCCGGCGCCAGCGGCAGCCTCGCCGGCACCGCGCGGCTGCGTGGCACCCCGTCGCAACCGGACATCAGTGCCGACCTGCACGGCGACAGCCTGCAATGGGACGACTGGAAGGTCGGCCAGCTCAGCCTCGGCGGCCACCTGCCGTGGCGGGGCGACGACGGCAGCCTGCAGCTGCGCGCCAGCGCGGTGGAAGCCGGCCTGCTGCTCGACCAGCTGCGCATCGACGCCCGTGGCAGCCTGCAGAACCTGAAGCTGGATGCCGCCGTCCGCAATGAACTGGGCGAGCTGGTGCTGGCCGGCAGCGTCCATCAGGCCGGGTCGGCATGGCGCGGCGAACTGGCCTCGCTGCGCGTGGCGCCGGTGAAGGGCGCGCCGTGGCAACTGCGGCAGCCGGCGGCGTTCGGCGTGCAGGGCAGCCGCTTCACCCTCGCCGACGCCTGCCTCGGCTCGGAAACCGGTGGTGGCCTGTGCATCGGCGCCGACTGGCCACGCGAGGGCCTGCGCCTGAGCGGCGACGCCCTGCCGCTGGCGCTGGTGCAACCGTGGCTGCCGCCCAATGCCGGCCGCCGCATGTACCTGCGCGGCGACGTCACCCTCGATGGCCACCTGCGCCCGCGCGGCAAGGCATGGGAGGGCAGTTTCAAGGTCGCCTCGCTGGAAGGCGGCATCCGCCTGGGCGACAACGCCCGCGGTGAACTGGTGCGCTATGACCATTTCTCGCTCGACGTGGACATGCAGCCCGGCGCCATCAACGGCTACCTCGGCATCGGCTTCCAGGGCGACGGCTTCGTCGATGCCCGGGTGCAGACCGGCTGGGAGGCGGACGCCGCGCTTACCGGCGAGCTGTACCTGAACATGTCGCGGCTGTACTGGATGGAGCTGTTCTCGCCCGACCTGGTGCGGCCAAAAGGGCTGGTCGAAGGCCACGTCAGCCTGCGTGGCACGCGCGCGCAACCCTCGCTCGGCGGCGAGGCGAAGCTGAGCGATTTCAGCGGCGAGTTCCCGGCATTGGGGCTGACCCTGAGCGACGGCAGCGGCCGCTTCAGCGCCCAGCCCGACGGCTCGGCGCGCATCGCCGCCGAGGTCAACACCGGTGGCGAAGGCAAGCTGCGCGTGGACGGCGGCCTGTCGTGGTTCGGCGACGCGCAGCCGTTGCAGCTGCACATCGCCGGCGACAACGTGCTGGTGTCCAACACCAGCGAACTGCGCGTGGTCGCCAACCCCGACCTCGACTTCACCCTGGCCGGCACCGCGATGGAACTGCGCGGCAGCGTGCACGTGCCCGAGGCCGCGATCGACCTGGAGCGGCTGGATCGCGGCACCTCGGCCTCGGAGGACGTGGTGGTGCTCGACCCGGTGGACCCGGAGGAAACGCGCACCTCGCCGCTGGACATGGACTTGGCGGTCAGCCTCGGCGACAAGGTGAAGATGAGCGGCTTCGGCCTGAAGGGCGCGCTGACCGGCAGGATGCAGGTGCGCGCGCGCCCCGGCCACGAGATGACCGCCAACGGCGGGCTGGAGGTCAGCGGCCGCTACAAGGCCTACGGCCAGGACCTGACCATCACCGACGGCCAGCTGCTGTGGAACCACGGCATCGTCTCCGACCCGCGCATCAACATCCGCGCCCAGCGCGCCATCGGCGAGGTCACCGCCGGCATCCACGTCACCGGCCGTGCCCAGCAACCGCGCGTGGACGTGTGGTCGGACCCGGCGATGTCGCAATCCGAGGCGCTGGCCTACCTCGTGCTCGGCCGCAGCCTGAGCATGGCCAGCAGCGACCAGGCGCAGCAGGTCAACGCCGCCTCGGCGGCGCTGTCGGCCGGCAGCGGCCTGATCGCCGCGCAGGTCGGCGCCCGGCTCGGCCTGGACGACGCCGGCGTCAGCCAGTCGCGCGCGCTGGGCGGCGCGGTGATCGGCGTGGGCAAGTACATCACCCCCAAGCTCTACGTCGGCTACGGCGTCTCGCTGATCGGCAGCGGCTCGGTGCTGACCCTCAAGTACCTGCTGCGCCGCGGCTTCGACGTCGAGGTCGAGTCCAGCACGGTGGAGAACCGCGGCTCGATCAACTGGCGCAAGGAGAAGTGATCCAGCGGCGCGCGTGGCAAGCCCGTCCGTAGATGCGGGGCTTGCCCCGCATGGGCTTTCCCGATGCAACCCGTGCCGGACAAGCCCGGCACCCACGTGATTCCGTGATTGCCCCGCATGCCGTGACTGCTGGCGGTTGCCACTGTCTGCCCGCGCCGCTACCGTCGGCCGTTGTTCTGCCTGACGGGATTTTTCGATGACGCGCAAACCGCTGACCGCCGCACTGGTGCTGAGCATGGGTCTTTCCGCCACCGCCGCCGCCAACGAGGGCATGTGGATGCCCACGCAACTGCCGGAACTGGCGAAAACGCTGAAGGCCGCCGGCTTCGAGGGCGACCCGTCGGCGCTGGCCGACGTCACCACGCCGCCGCTGAACGCGGTGGTGCGGATCGGTGGCGGCACCGGCTCGTTCGTCTCCGGCGACGGCCTGCTGCTGACCAACCACCACGTCGCCTACGGCGTCATCCAGTACAACTCCGGCAAGGGGCACGACTACATCAACGAGGGCTTCATCGCCGGCGGCCGCGACGACGAGCGCCCGGCCAACCCGGACTACCGGGTGCTGGTGACGGTGGGCTTCGACAAGGTCACCGACGAAGTGCTCCGCGAGGCACGCGGAAAGAGCGGCCGCGCCTATTACGACGCGGTGGAGAACGCGCGCAAGCGCATCGTCGCCGACTGCGAGGCCGAGGGCGGCGTGCGCTGCTCGGTGGCCAACATGTACTACGGCAGCGACTTCTACCGCGTCCGCCAGCTGGAGCTGACCGACATCCGCCTCGTCTACGCGCCGCCGCGCGCCATCGGCAACTACGGCGACGAGATCGACAACTTCATGTGGCCGCGCCACACCGGCGACTTCACCCTGCTGCGCGCCTACGTCGGCAAGGACGGCAAGCCGGCGCCGTACAGCAAGGACAACGTGCCGTACCACCCGCCGGCACACCTGACGATGTCGCTGGACGGCCCGAAGGAGGGCGACTACGCCATGCTCGCCGGCTACCCCGGCATCACCTACCGGCTGCGCACCGCCGCCGAGTTCGCCAACCAGATCGACGCGGTGCTGCCGCGCCGGGTGGAGGTGTTCCAGCAGCTGATCGACGTCGTCGAGGCCGCCGGCAAGGACGATGCCGACGCCCGCACCCGCTACGCCTCGCAACTGCAGTCGCTGAAGAACAACCGCAAGCGTGCCGCCGGCGAACTGGAAGGGCTGCTGCGCAGCGACGCCAAGGCCCGGCGCGCCGCCGACGAGCGGGCGATGCTGGCCGCCACCGATGCGAAGTACAAGGCCGACATCGACGCCCTGTTCGCCTCGCTGGACGCCGAACGCGCGGCCGGCGAGCGCGAGCTGCTGGTGGGGCTGATGTCCAGCCAGACCCAGCTGCTGCGCTCGGCGCTGCTGCTGGAACGGCTGCGCGTGGAATCGGCCAAGCCCGACGCCGAGCGCGAGAGCGGCTACCAGCAGCGCGACCAGGCGCTGATCGAGGGCGTGCTCAGGCAGGTGCAGCGCCGCTACGACCCGGCGGTGGAAAAAGCCATCCTCACCGCGCTGCTCACCCGCTACCAGCAACTGCCCGACGACCAGCGCGATTCGCATTACGACAACCTGTTCGGCCGCACCCCGGAGCAGCTGCACAAGGCGCTGGACGAGCTGTACGCGACCACGAAGCTGGGCGACGAGGCGCAGCGCCTGTCGCGCTTCGAGGCCGCGCGCAAGGGCGCCTTCATCGACAACGACCCGCTGGTGTCGGTGGCCGCCGCGCTGGTGATGGCGCAGCTGAGCGCCGAACGCGAGAGCAAGGAGCGCGCCGGCGAGCAACTGCGGCTGCGCCCGTCCTACATGCAGGCGCTGTTCGCATGGCGGGCGCAACAGGGGCGCGCGGTCTACCCCGACGCCAACGGCACCCTGCGCATCAGCTACGGCAAGGTGGAGGCACTGCACCCGCGCGATGCGGTGAACTATTCGCCGGTGACCACCGTGGCCGGCATCGTCGAGAAGAACACCGGCACCGTGCCGTTCGACGCGCCCAAGCCGCTGCTCGACGCCATCGCCAAGGGCGATTTCGGCAGCACCGCCGACCCGGCGCTGAAGACGCAGACGGTCAACTTCCTGACCAACCTGGATACCACCGGCGGCAACTCCGGCTCGCCGGTGCTCAACGCCAGAGGCGAACTGATCGGCCTGAACTTCGACTCCAACTGGGAGTCGGTGAGCGCCAGCTGGTGGTTCGACCCGCGCTACAAGCGCGCCGTGCACGTGGACATGCGCTACCTGCGCTGGCTGCTGGCCAAGGTCTACCCGGCCCCGGCGCTGCTGGCGGAAATGGGCCTGCCGCGGGAGTGAGGCTGCGGATGCGGGCGCGCAGGTGATGCGCTCCCGCGCATCGTCCCCGGGCGGCGCCGTGCACGCGCTTCCCGGGCCGGGCCAGTAGAATGGCGTCCCGGGGGGAGCAGCGGGATCGGCTTGGGAGAACACGGGGTGGCGAAGCAGGAAATACCGACGGCGGAATCAGGCTGCCGGTTGGATGGCGTACGCATCTGGGTGGTGGAAGACGATCCCGAGTGGCGCGGCATGGTGGTGGAGGAACTCGAATACCACGGCGCCAGCGTGCGCGGCATCGAAAGTGCCGAAGCGCTGTATCGCGACCTGGCGGTGGACCGCTGCGACATCCTCGTCCTCGACGTCGGCCTGCCGGGCGAGGACGGCCTGAGCGCCACCGGCCACCTGCGGCGGATGGACGGCATGGGCATCGTGCTGGTGACCGGCCGCAGCGGCACCGCCGACATGGCGCAAGGGCTGTCACTCGGCGCCGATGTCTACCTGCCCAAGCCGTTGGAGTTGCCGGTGCTGGTGGCCGCACTGCACAGCCTGCACCGGCGCATGACCCGCCCGGCACCAGCGGTTACCCCGGCCGGCAACGATCCCGTCCGCGATGGCGCCGCGGCATGGAGCCTGCGTGCCGATGGCTGGGACCTGTATGCCCCCAACGGGGGCATGCTGACCTTGACCGCGGCCGAGCGCGGTTTCCTGCGCGAACTGTTTTCCGTTCCCGGCAAGGCCGTGGATCGCGAGCAGTTGATCGCCGCCATCACCGACCAGCCCTGGGATTTCGACCCGCACCGCCTGGAAGTGCTGGTGCACCGTCTGCGCACCCGCGTGCGCAATGCGGCTGGCGTGGCGCTGCCGGTGCGCGCGCTGCGCGGCATCGGCTACATGCTGCTTTCCGAACGGGCCGAAGCGGCGGACTGAGTCCGCGGAAACGATGCGGACCGCGCTGCCGCCCGCCGGCAGGAATCGTTGAGGCGGGCCTTCCCGCGGCCCGGGATCGCGGGCAAGCATTCGTAATGTTGCGAGAGTTTTTGATACTGCCCGCCTGACACCACCTGCCGAGAATCGTCCGGCAAGCGTTGCAGCTGCCACCGGCGGCGCGCTTGCCTCGGGGACGCGGTGTTGGAGATGAAGCGGGAGGCGCCGCCGGCGGGTGGGCAGCCGTGGCTGGAAGGGGTGCGGATATGGGTGGTCGAGGACGACCAGGCATGGCGCACCCTGGTACTCGAGGAGCTCGAACGCCACGGCGCGTCGGTGCGCGGCATCGGCAGCGTCGAGGCGCTGTACCGCGAGCTGGCCGTTGACCGCTGCGACATCCTGATACTCGACATCATCCTGCCCGGCGAGGACGGCCTGAGCGCCGCCAGCCACCTGCGCCGCATCGGCGACATGGGCATCGTGCTGGTGAGCGGCCGCTGCGGCGCGGCCGACATCGCCCGTGGCCTTGCCGCCGGTGCCGACCTCTACCTGGGAAAACCGCTGGAACTGCCGGTGCTGGTGGCGTCGCTGCACAGCCTGTACCGGCGCCTGTCGACACGCATCGGTGGCGGCGATGCCATTGCCGAGCCCGCAACCGAAGCGACCCAGGACTGGCGCCTGAGCGCCAACGGCTGGGACCTGCATGCGCCCAATGGCTGCACCCTCACCCTGACCGCACCGGAGCGCACGCTGCTGCGCGAACTGTTTGCCGCCCACGGCACGCCGGTGAGCCGCACCCGGCTGATCGCCGCACTTACCCCCACGCCGCAGGATTTCGACCCGCACCGCCTGGAGGTGCTGATGCACCGCCTGCGTTCGCGCGTCCGTGCCGCCACCGGCCTCCCGCTGCCGGCAAGGGCGCTGCGCAACATGGGCTACCTGCTCGTCCCCGGCCGGAGCTGAGCGGCGCGGCGTCGGCCCGTCGCAGCGGATTGTGCCCGTGGACTGCACGTCCATGGCCAATGAGAGCAAATGAGAGGAACGGACAGCATCTGCTACTGCCTTCGTCTGTCCGCCTGCCGAGAATGCCGCCGAAAACCCGCCAAGGGCGGTTTGTGCATGTGCCAATCCGAAATGGCGTGCATCGATAAGCATCGCAGGCCCGCGCTTCCTGAGAAGCCGGGTGGGGCGCAACAGAAGCGAAGTTAGGGGAAAACCCGTGTACCAGAGACACGATCAGGTCGATCGCGCGGCCAGCCCGCGCGTGCGTGAGAACGGATTCGTTGGCGCAGCGCGTGCATTGACGCGCCGGCCCTGGCGCATGGCCCTTGCCGCGCTGTTGGCCCTGCCCTTGCCGGCGCTGGCGGAAAACCTGCAGTTCAGCGTGCTGGCCAATGCCGGCGATTCGCAGGTTCCGGTAGGTGCCGCGTTCAAGTACCAGGTGGAAGTGCAGAACAGCGATTCCAGCACCGTCAGCGATGGCGTCGCCATCTTCGACCTGCCGGTCAACGCGGTCGCGACCGGCCTGCCCGGGTACTGCTTCAGCGAGGGCGTCAATCAGGATACGGACAGGGAGCGGATCCGCTGCAATCTTCCCGAACTGGTGGGGTTGAACTCGAAGGTCAACTTCGAGATCGAGATGAGCAGCGCGGGCATGGCGGTGGGGGCCGCCTCCATCGAGGGTGCGATCGGCTTCGACAGGGGCAACGTGCCCGACGTCACCACGACCGTTGCGAGCCTGATCACCAACACCGATCTCTTCTTCGGCGACGACACCAACAAGGCGGACAACAAGCAGAGCACCAGCACCGCCATCGTCCAGTCCGGCGACCTGCGGCTGGAGAAGGTCGCGTCCGCGCCGTCGGTGATCGGCGGCGAGGAGCTGACCTACACCCTGACGGTCACCAACGACGGCCCCAATGCGTCCGCCGGTTTCAGCGTGGTCGACACGCTGCCTTCCGGGGTCGACTACGTTGCCGACAGCTTTGCCGGAAGCAACTGGAGCGTCCAGCTGAACGTCCCGGAGGCGGGCAAGCTGACGGCCACCTACACCGGCCCCGCGCTGGCGGCATCGGGCAACGCCGCGTTCACCTTCAAGGGCAAGGCCAACGTCGGCGGCGGCACGGTGACCAATTCCGCGGTGGTCGTGGCCGGGGCCATGCCGGACCCGGATCCGACCAACAACAACGCCAGCGTCAGCACCATCGTCACCCCCGGCGCCGACCTGCAGATCAGCAAGACCGCGACCCCCGCACCGGCGATCGCGGGGGAAACCGTCAGGTTCAACATCACGCTCACCAACCTTGGCCCCAGCGCTGCCGAAAACCCGCGCTGGAGCGACGTCATGCCGGCGGGCTTCGTCATCACCGACGGTGACCAGCCGGCAGGCTGGGTGTGCGCGACGACTGCCGGCGATACCACCCGCGGGTGCACCTATGCCGGCACCCTGCCGGCAAACTCGCCGGTCAGCTTCTGGGTCGATGCGACGGTGCCCGCCGATGGCAACGGCGACGTCATCAACACGGTCACGGCCGCGTCCGATACGCCCGACCCGGTGGCTGCCAACGACAGCTACCCCCTCACCTTCAGCGTGATGCCCGATGGCGCCGACCTCGGGCTGACCAAGAGCAAGACCCCGAAGCTGGTGGCGATCTGGCCGGGGAGCGGCCCGGATGACGACAGCCGCATGACCTCCGTTATCCAGGTGCGCAACTATGGGCCGAAGGCCGCCACCGGCAACGTGCAGGTGGTGGACACGCTGCCGCTGGGCGAGGAGTTCCTGGCCAACCTGACGCCCGCGAACTGGAGTTGCGCGGCCGTTCCGGCGAGTTGGGACGGCATGACCGCGCAGGTGGTGACGTGTGACCTGGTCGCGGGCAGCTATCCCCTGGCCCGCAACACCAATGCGCCGGAACTGCGCCTCCAGACCCGCGCCCGCAGCGCGGACCTGAACCTGCGCAACGAGGCCTGCACCGGCGGCAGCGGCGGCTCGTCCGAGCCGGCCACGTCCAGCATCAACGAGGACCGCAATACCGACAACGACTGCGCCGGCGATGGTACCCGTACCACCGACGACCGCGTCGACCTGGAACTGGCCAAGACGACCAATGCGTTTGGCGGGAACGGCAAGACCCTGCGGGTGGACGACGACAGCTTCACCTACACGCTGCGCGTGACCAACAAGGACCTGGGGGGCGGCTCGGTGCGGGCCACCGGCATCGTGGTCAACGATGCCATCCCCGGCTACGTCCCCGCCTCGGCCGGCCTGCCGGCGACCGCGATCACCGCCACCACCAGCAGTGGCTGGCCGTGCACGGTCAGCGCGGGCTCGGTGGTCTGCCGGTCCGGCAGCGCGGGGCTGGACCCGGGCGCCTCCGAGGACATCACCATCAGCGTCACCCGCCCGCTGATGGACAGCGCGCTGGCGTCGGGGGACTCGCGCTGCGCCGGGCAGCCGGCCGGCTCGTTCTGCAATACCGCCGGCGTGGAAGTGGATGCGAACGTCGCCGGCTCGGTGGGCGAAATCGAAGGCGGCAACAACCAGGCCAGCGACTGGCTGGTGGTCGAGAAGCGCGCCAACGTCAGGACGGTGGACAAGCAGATTCCCACCGGCACGACGGGCCAGGTGGGCGTGAACACCAACTACGTGATGAGCTGGATCAACGAAGGCCCGTCGCTGGTGCCGGGCGTGGTGTTCCGCGACACCTTCACCCTTCCCGCCAACGACGCCGGCTTCGTGCTGGTGTCGGCCACGCGTACCCGCCAGGGCCAGTCGGACGCGGCCTGCACCGTCACGTCCTCCACGGGGCTCGTGGAAACGACCACGGTGGACGGCAAATCCTATGCCGCCGGTGCGAGCGGCGGGACGCTGGTCATCGAATGCCCGGCGTATGACTTGCCCAGCCGCTACAGCGAGGAGATGAAGGTCACCATCCGCCCGAATGTCGATTCCGGCAACAATCCGACGGGTCGCCAGTTCGCCAATACCGCCGATTTCACCATCCAGGGCGGCGCAACCGGCGCGGGCTACAACTACAACTACGATCCCAGCGCCGCCGACGACGAGAAGTCGGCCGTGCTGACGTTCAATGCGGGCGCGGCGCAGCTCTTCGTCGAGAAGGTGGACCGCGACAGCAGCTTCACCTCCGGCGTGGATCCGCTGGGCTACGAGCCGGGCGGCGACAACTTCGTCACCTACCGCGTCTCGGTGCGCAATGCGGGGCCGTCCATCGCCACCGGCGTGGCGATCTCGGACCAGTACCGCGCCCCGGCGGGCAAGCAGGTGCAGTTCATCGGCTGGGCGCCGGGCACCCTGACCGGCCCGACCGCGGCCTTCGGCATGGTCGGCTGCAGCGTCAACAGCGCCAATCCGTTTACCGGTGCGGGCATCCAGCCGGGCGATCCGTCCCTGGACATCAGCTGCGAGGTGCCGGGGGCGGGCTTTGGCGGCAGCAACCAGGCCGGCATCATCGGCGTGAACGCGAGCAGCTACATCTACCTGCGCTACAAGTACCTGGACGCACCGGCGCCCACCGGCGAGACCGCGCGCAACTACGTCGCGGTCAGCATGAACGAAGCCCAGGTTCCGGGGGGCATCTACAGCGACGAGGAACAGACCACCATCCTTGCCCGTGCCGACATGGGCGTGGAGAAGAAGGTGTTCTCGACGGCGCCGGACGCCGACCCGGAGGCGGCATTGCCGGCGACCGAGGCGACCGAGGTGGCGTTGCGGCAGCCGTTCTGGTGGGTCATCGAGGCCGAGAACCACGGCCCGGCGCCGAGCATGTCGCTCAACCGCAGCAACCCCGGCCCGCTCAACGGCACCGGTACCGTGATCACCGACACCTTGCCGGTGGGCATGGTCATCGCCGGTACCATCACCTGGGAGAAGAAGGGCACCCCCACCCAGGGCGAGACCGCCACCGGCACCGGCACCTGCCCGGCACCGGCGTCGCCGACCACCGGTGGGTCGAGGACCATCACCTGCAACGTGGGCGATGTCGCCATCGACGGCAAGGTGCGCATCCTCGTCCCGGCACGCTGGGAAACCTGGCCGGGCGCGGGCGACCAGACCAACACGGCCACGGTCAGGACCGAGATGGTCGATCCCAATCCGGCCAACGACAGCGATGACGCCGCGATCAAGGTCACCCGTTCCTCGCTGGCCGGCACGGTGTTCTGGGACCAGAACCGCAGCAATGGCAATGGCACCAAAGAAGCGGCCGATACCGGCGTCCAGAGCGTGGTCATCCGCCTGAGTGGTACGGATGCCTATGGCAATGTCCTGGGCGGCGCCACCGGCTACCTGCAGACCACGACCGCCTCCGACGGCAGCTACACCTTCAACAACCTGTCGCCGGCCGACGCGGCGGGCTACACGCTGACCCAGATCCAGCCGGCCGCCTACGTCAACGGCCCGGACGACCCGCCGACCGATACCACCAGCGGCAGGTCGCTGGACGGCGACTATGCCGCCGGCGCCAGCGGCGATGCGGATTCGACCTATACCGCCATCCATGTCGGCGCCAACGACGCGGGCGTGCGCTACAACTTCCCCGAGGTGAAGCGCCCGTCGCTGTCCGGCTACGTGTACGTGGACAGCAACCACAACGACGTCCGCGACCCGGGCGAAGACCCCATCGTCGGTGCCGAAATCCAGCTGCTGGACGCCGACACCGGCACGGTCGTCGACACGGCCACGACCAATGGCTCGGGCCTCTACACGTTCAACAACCTCGATCCGCTGCGGACCTACATCCTGCGCGAGGTGCTGCCGGGCAGCGGCGAATACATCAACCGCCCGAGCGCGGTCACCGTGGGCAGCAACGGCGGCGGCACGGCCGAGGCGGAAGACGCGACCACCGACCGCATCAGCGGCATCGACCTGTCCGCGGGCCTGGACGGCACCGGCTACAACTTCGGCGAGGACGCGCTTGCCGCCATTTCCGGCACGGTCTACCTGGACCGCGACGACAACGGCGACATGAATGCCGGCGACGTCGGCATCCCCGATGTGGAGGTCGTCATCACCAGCGCCGGCCTGGACGGCATCGCCGGCACCGCCGACGACATCGAGGTGAGGCTCACCACCGGCAGCGAT
The DNA here is from genome assembly GCF_001431505.1 of Stenotrophomonas daejeonensis. Classification (GTDB taxonomy): domain Bacteria; phylum Pseudomonadota; class Gammaproteobacteria; order Xanthomonadales; family Xanthomonadaceae; genus Stenotrophomonas; species Stenotrophomonas daejeonensis. Next base: position 17,679 of record NZ_LDJP01000055.1, on the reverse strand, counting down.
GGTCGTTACAGCTACCCCGGCGCGGTGGCCGGCCTGGACTACACCATCACCCAGACCCAGCCGACCGGCCTGCTCAGCGGGCAGGAGCACAATTCCAACGTCATCCAGCTCACCAACCTGCCGACGGCCGGTTCGACCGGCAACGACTTCGGCGAACTGGCCGGTTCCATCGCCGGCCGCGTGTGGCTGGACACCAACAACAACGGCCTGATCGATGCCGGCGAGAACGGCATCGCCAACGTCAGCGTCAACCTGCCCGCCGGTACCCTGGATGCACTGGGCAACCCGGTGGCCGCGGTGACCACCGACGCCAATGGCAACTACCGCTTCGACGATCTGTTGGCCGGCACCTACGTCGTCACCGAGCAGGCGGCGCAACCGGTGGTCACCGTGGGCGGCAGCCCCGTCACCACGATCAACGGCACCACCGTGGCCGGCAACATCGGTGGCACCCCCACCGGCACCGCCACCCTGGTCGCCACCACGCCTTCGGCGGTGTCAGGCATCGCGCTGGGCGCGGGCCAGCACTCGGTGCAGAACGATTTCGGCGAGACCCTGCCGGTGTCGGTGTCCGGCACCGTGTTCCTGGACATCAACAACGACGGCGACCAGGCCGGTGCCGGCGAAACCGGGCTGTCCGGGGTGACCATCGAGCTGACCGGCACCGACGACACCGGCGCCACGGTGAGCCTGAGCACCACCACCGACGGCAACGGGCAGTTCAGCTTCGAGGGCCTGCGCCCGGGCACCTATACCGTGACCGAGCCGGACCAGCCGACCGGCACCGCCAACGGCATCACCACCGCCGGCACGGTCGGCGGCACCTCCTCGGGCACCGCCACGCCGGTGACCACGGTGCCGAGTGAAATTGCCGGCATCGACCTGACCACCCCCGGCAGCGCCTCGGTGGACAACCTGTTCGGCGAGATCCCGCGCAGCAGCGGCATCACCGGCAAGGTATGGCTGGACCGCGACAACGACGGCGTGGTCGATCCGGACGAAACCGGCATCGGCGGCGTGCGCGTGGAGCTGGAAGGCACCGCCATCGACGGCACCACGATCTCGCTGTGGACGACCACCGAGCCGGATGGCAGCTACAGCTTCATCGAACTGCCGCCGGGCACCTACACCGTGACCGAGCCGAACCAGCCGCCGGGCACGCTGGACGGCAAGACCGTGGAAGGCAGCACCGGCGGCATGCCCAGCCAGACCGGCGACACGCCGTCGAAGATCGAGACGATCACGGTCGGGGTGAACGAGATCTCCACCGAAAACAATTTCGGCGAGATCCCGGCGGGCAGCATTTCCGGCTACGTCTACAACGACAGCAACGACGACGGCATCAAGCAGGGCGACGAAGGCGGCTATGCCGGCGTCACCGTGGTCCTGAGCGGCACCGACGACCTGGGCAACCCGGTCAATGCCACCGTGACCACCAACCCGGATGGCAGCTACGAGTTCCCGAACCTGCGCCCGGGCACCTACGTCGTGACCGAGCCGGACCAGCCGACGGAAACCCTCAACGGCAAGACCACCGCCGGCAGCACCGGTGGTACCGGCAGCAACCCGACGCCGACCAGTTCGGAGATCACCGGCATCGTGCTGGCGCCGGGCGATGAATCCACCGACAACAACTTCGGCGAGATCGGCGATTCGCCGGACATGCTGGTCAGCAAGTCCTCGACCACGGTCAAATTCACCGTCAACAACATCGGCAGCTACCTGATCCGCGTGCGCAACGGCGGGCAGAAGCCGTCGGTGGGCGAATACGTGGTGCGCGACCGCCTGCCCGCCGGCCTGACCCTGGCCGGTACCCCAGCCGGCAACGGCTGGACCTGCACCGGCGCGGCGGGCGAAACCCGTTTCGAGTGCCGCAGCTCGGAAGTGGTGAATGCCGGCGCGACCTCGCCGTCGGAAATCACCGTGAGCGTGAACGTTTCCGAGGTGGCCGCGAAGGCCGGCACCGTCAACAACGCGGTGCTGGTCGAAGGCGGCGGCGAGAACGAGTTCCGCACCCCGACCCCGGCCGAGCGCACCGCGTTCGACGGCGACGTGACCGATCTGCCGGTATGCGATGCCGGCATCACCCAGAACGCCTGCCGCGTGCCGAACGAAGTGCAGTTGGCCGCCTCGGTGGGCGGCACCGTGTGGTTCGACGTCGGCAGCGAAGACACCCTGCTGGACGGCGGCGACGAGCGCCTGCAGGACTGGATCGTCGAGCTGGTGGACCCGGACACCGGCGTGGTGGTAAAGACCACCACCACCGCGGCTGACGGCAGCTACCGCTTCGGCGACATGATCCCCGGCGTGAAGTTGAACATCCAGTTCCGCGACCCGAATTCGGGTGTGCTGTGGGCATGGCCGGTGAACAAGGAGATCACCGGCGGCACCGGTGCTTCCTGCGATGCCGACAACGCCATCGCCAATGGCGGCGTCAGCGCCTGCCGTACCAGCGAGAACGGCAACAGCCAGCTGCAGGTGGTGCTCAAGCCGGGCGACCACCTGCCGCAGCAGAGCCTGCCGGTGGACCCGTCGGGCGTGGTTTACGACGCCGTTACCCGCGATCCGGTGCCGGGCTCCATCGTGACCCTGCAGCCGGTGGGCGTGTGCAACGGCTACGACCCGCTGACCGCGATCCTCAATGCCGGCGCCGGTGGCTACACCGTTGAAGGCAACGCGATCTCGATGACGGTCGGCAACAACGGCTACTACCAGTTCGTGTTCGGCCCGGCCGCGCCGGCGCGCTGCGAGTTCCGGCTGACGGTGACGCCGCCGGGCGGCTACCGCTTCGCCTCGTCGCTGATCCCGCCGCAGGAGGGCTCGCTGTCCCCGGCCGGTGCCGCCGGCACGACCCACCTGGTGCAGCCGCAGGCGACCGCGCCGACCGGTGCGGTGGGCGCCGACACGCAGTACTGGCTGACCCTGTTCTCCGGTTCGGCCACCGCCGGCATCGTCCACAACCACATCCCGCTGGACACCGCCGAGGCCACCGGCCTGGTCATCAGCAAGACCGGCGACCGCCGCATCGCCGAGATCGGCGACACCGTGCAGTACACCATCACCGTGCGCCAGACCGCCGGCAGCGCGCTGGCCACGGTGAACATCGTCGACACCCTGCCGCGCGGCTTCACCTACATCGACGGCACCGCCCGCATCGGCGGCCGCGCGCTGGCCGACCCGTCGGGCAGGCCGGGCCCGCGCCTGGGCTTCGACCTCGGTCCGATCGACGTGGGCGGCCAGCTGGTGCTGACCTACCGCGTGCGGGTCGGCGTTGGCGCGCAGCAGGGCGACGGCGTCAACCGCGCCCAGGCCCACGGCTGCTCGATCGACGGCGGCTGCATCGACCCGGTGAGCCTGGCCCCGGTGCCGGGTTCGATCCCCTCCAACCGCGCCGAGTACCGCGTGCGCGTCACCGGCGGTGTGTTCACCGACGAGGTCTGCGTGCTGGGCAAGGTGTTCGTGGACTGCAACAACAACCACGTGCAGGACGCCGAGGAGCTGGGTATCCCGGGCGTGCGCCTGTACTTCTCCAACGGCACCTGGGTGATCTCCGACTCGGAGGGCAAGTACAGCTACTGCGGCCTGCCCCCGCAGAGCCACACCCTGAAGGTCGATCCGTCCACCCTGCCGGTCGGCGCGCGCCTGACCACCAGCAGCAACCGCAACCTGGGCGATGCCGACAGCCTGTTCCTGGACCTGAAGAACGGCGAGCTGCACCGCGCCGACTTCGTCGAGGGCAGCTGTTCCAACCCGCTGCTGGAGCAGGTCAAGGCCCGCCGCACGCAGGGCGAGGTGCGCGCGCCGGAGAACGAGGCCGGGCAGTCGCAGCTGCGTTTCGAAAGCAAGCCGCTCCGTGCGCCGCAGCAGGCCACGGACTCGGCCAACCAGAGACCGATCGTGGAACCCAGACCCAACCCGCCCTCCACATCGGCAGCGCAGGAGGTGCAGCCATGAACCGCCGCGACTCCCTGCGCGCACCGCGCCTGAGCCTGCTGGCCTGCGCGCTGGTGGCGACGCTGCCGGCGCTGGCCCAGAACGTCGGCACCGGCACCCGCTTCACCCCGGTGCTGGGTGATGCCGCCACGCTGTACCCGCGCTCGCCGGCGAGCGCGGATGCCGCGCCGGAAGCCACCTCCACCCGCTCCGGCAACGTCGATTACGCCCTCAACCACGGCGTGGACCTGGTCCGCGTGGACGTGGACCGCGACGGCGTACCGGCCGACGGCCAGACCCCGGTGCACGTGCGCGTGCAGCTGCTCGACGGCGACGGCAAGCCGCTGGCCGGCCGCGCGTACGCGACCATCGAGCACAGCGGCGGCCGCATCCGCCTGCCGGGTTCGCGCACCGACGAATTCGGCCCCGGCGCCGCCGATGCCGACAAGGTGACCCCCGGCGTGCAGTTGGCGGTGGACGACGGCGTGGCCGAGTTCGACCTGCTGGCCCCGCACGAGCCGCAGGACGTGGTACTGCGCATCACCGCCGGCGGCCAAAGCGCCGAGGGCGTGATCGGCTTCCTGCCGGAGATGCGCGAGCTGCTGGCCACCGGCCTGGTCGAGGGCGTGGTCAATTTCCGCAACAAATCCAACGCCGGGCTGATCTCGCCGGTCGAGCACCACGATGCGTTCGACCGCGACATCCGCCGCTGGGAGAAGCAGTTCAACAACGGCAAGGCGAATGCGTCGGCGCGCACCGCGTTCTTCGTCAAGGGCCGGATCAAGGGCGAGTACCTGCTCACCGCCGCCTACGACTCGGACAAGGACGTGCGCGGTCGCCTGCTGCGCGACATCCAGCCGGAAGAGTTCTACCCGGTATACGGCGATTCGTCGCTGCGCGGCTTCGACGCGCGCTCGGCCGAGCGCCTGTACGTGCGCATCGACAACAAGCGCAGCTACCTGCTGTACGGCGACTTCCAGACCGGCGACACGCTGGCCACGAGCACCGGCATCGGTGGCAGCGGGCCGATCCCGCAGCGCAGTCTGAGCACCTACAACCGCACCGCCACCGGCCTGGGCTGGCATTTCGAGAGCGAGCGCGTGCGCAGCAACGTCTTCGCCATCGAGGATTCGCTGCGGCAGATCATCGAGGAGTTCCGCAGCCAGGGCAGCGGCCCGTACGCGCTGCGCAACAACGCGGTGCTGGAAGGCAGCGAGCGGGTGGAAGTGATCGTGCGCGACCGCAACCAGCCCAGCCGCATCGTCTCGGTGCGGCCGCTGGCGCGGTTGGTGGACTACAGCTTCGAGCCGTTCTCCGGGCGCATCCTGCTCAACCAGTTCATGCCGTCCTTCGACAGCGATCTCAACCCGGTGTCGCTGCGCATCACCTACGAGCTGGACCAGCAGACCGAGAAGTTCTGGGTGGTCGGTGCCGACGGCCAGTTCAAGCTGACCGACAGGCTGGAAGTGGGTGCCTCGGCGGTGGAGGACCGCAACCCCTACGCCGAGTTCAAGATGGGCGGCGTCAACGCCGGCTACCGTTTCGGCCCGAACACTGCGTTCGTGGCCGAGTTCGCGCGTACCCGCAGCGAGGTCAACACCAACTCGCTGAACCAGGTCACCTCGCAGGGATTGAAGGACGTCAGCGGCGAAGTGGAAGGCGATGCATGGCGCGTCGAGTTCGCCCATGAAGGCGACAAATTCGATGCCCGTCTGTTCGCCGCGCGCACCGATCCCGCGTTCAACAACCCGGCCTCGCCGCTGTACGGTGGCCGCGGTGAATACAACGCGCGGCTGAGCTATGCGTTCACCCCGCGCGTGGAGTTGTACGTGGAAGCCCTGCGCAGCGAGGACCGCAACCCCGACGGCGGCAAGCGCGATGCCGGCGGCGCCGGCGTGCGCGTGGGCGCCACCGAGCGGCTGACCGTGGACGTCGGCCTGCGCAGCATCCGCGAGACCATCGGCGTGACCTCGCCGTGGTCGATGGGGTCGCCGTTCGGGCAGGTGGGCGGCCTGACCGGCGGCTTCGCCACCGGCGGTGGCGGCGGCGCGCTGGGCTACGGCCAGCAGGCGCTGGACCCGGCCACCGGGCTGATGGTCGTCAACGGCTCGTCCTCGGGCAGCGTCATCACCAGCGACCTGCCGGTGGGCACCGAGCTGGAATCGGACAGCGCCCGCATCGGCCTGGGCTACCGCTTCAGCGACAAGTTCAGCGGCGGCGCTGAGGTCGAGCAGAGTGTCAACGGCGAGGACCGCCACCGCGTCGCCGCCGGCGTGGACTACCAGGCCTTCGAGCGCAGCCGCCTGTACGGCCGCTACGAGAGGCAGACCGGCCTGACCAGCGCCTATGGCATCACCACCACCGACCGCGAAGCGGATGCCTTGGTGTTCGGCATCGACAGCAGCTACATCCGCGACACCCAGGCGTTCAGCGAATACCGCCTGCGCGACGCGGTCAGCGGCCGCGACGTGCAGGCCGCCTCGGGCATCCGCAACAACTGGGACGTCCGCGAGGGCCTGCGCCTGAGCAGCTCGGCCGAGCGGGTCAACGTGATCGCCGGCGACACCGGCGACAGCACCGCGCTGGCGCTGGCGCTGGACTACAGCGCCAACCCGCTGTGGCGCGGCGCGGTGCGCGTGGAGCACCGCATCTCCGAGGACGTGCCGCACACCGAGGCCAACGAGGCGTTCGACACCACGCTGCTGCAGTTCATGGTGGCGCGCAAGTTGAGCCGCGACTGGACCCTGCTGGGCCGCAACTACCTGCTGGCGACCAACTACGAAGAGCGCGGCGACGTGCTGCAGGACCGCTTCCAGCTGGGCCTGGCCTACCGCGACACCGACCGCAACCGGGTCAACGCGCTGATGCGCTACGAGTACAAGCTCGAACGCGACGAAAGCGGCCTGACCCTGCTCGACGGCGAGGTGGTCAACGGCACCAGCCAGGACGTGCGCACCCGCGCCCACATCGTCTCCACCCATGCCGACTGGCACCCGTCGCGGCCGTGGTGGCTGACCGGGCGCATCGCCGGCAAGTGGCAGCGCGACCAGTTCGCCTATGGCGACGGCGTCCGCGTCAACAGCAGCTTCCGCGCCATGCTGTTCTCCGGCCGCATCGTCTACGACATCACCGAGAACTGGGACATCGGCGTGCTCGGCTCCACCTTCCGCGGGCAGCTGGGCGCCAACCAGTACGCCTACGGCCTGGAAGTGGGCCGCCTGCTGCGGCAGAACCTGTGGTTGTCGGCCGGCTACAACTGGACCGGCTTCGCCGGCGACCGCGACCTCAATGGCTACGAGTACACCCAGCAGGGCGCGTTCCTGCGCCTGCGCTTCAAGTTCGATGAAGACCTTTTCCGCCGTGACCCGGCGCGCTACCGCGACCCGGCCCGCTGAGGACGACCCGATGAAACTCCCGCACAACCGTTCCACCCTGTCCCGCACGCTGCTGGCCGCGGCCGTCCTGGCCGCCGTCGGCACCGCCGGCGCCCAGCAGACCCGGCTCACCCCGCAGGAAAAGCGCATCACCGACGAGGCGATCCACGCCGACCTGCAGGGCTACGAAACCACCCAGGGCCGGATCCAGGCGCTCAACGACGGCGGCCGCTCGATCCGCGACTACGGCATGGCCAAGGCGCAGTGCTGGCTGGACGTGTCCTTCCACGAGTACACCCGCAACGACCGCAGCGCCTTCCCGCAGGAAGCGCTGACCGAGTCGGAGAAGCTGATCGTGGACATGGAGAACGGCGTGGCGCCGATCCCCACCGACACGCCGCTGGTCAACGGCGCCAAATACCTGCGCGACGACCTGTGGCAGCGCCTGCGCGCGATCCACGGCACCCCCGGCTTCGAATGCGCGCAGCAGAAGGTGGCCTGCGGCGAGGTCGAGCTGGTGCACGCTGGAAACGAATTCAACCAGCAGCAATGGCGGCATTCCAAGCCCTACATCCAGATAGCCGAGGACCTGGTCAACGACGCCGAGGCGCTGGCGCGCCAGTGCGGCGCCGGCCCGGCCATGCCGGTCGCGCCGGTCGGCCCGCTGGTCGCCAACGTGCTGTTCGAGTTCGACCGCGACCAGTACCGCGACATCCGCACCTACTCGCTGGAAAGCGTGGACCGTGCGCTGGCGACCCTGAAGGACGAGGACCTGACGCTGGAAGGCGTCGCGTTGGTCGGCCACGCCGACCGCATGCAGGGCCGTGGCTACGACTACAACCAGGGCCTGTCGCAACGCCGTGCGCAGACCGTGCGCGAACTGCTGGTCGGCCGCGGCATCGACCCGGACAAGATCCGCTACGAGTACCGCGGCGACACCCAGCAGGTGCAGCAGTGCGAAGGCGTCAAGCCGCGCGCGGCGTTGCTGGAATGCCTGTTGCCGAACCGCCGCGTCGAGGTGCGGTTCGAACTGGCCAGGTGATCCAGGGGCGGGTGGAGGCGTGGGGAGACGCCTCCACCCGGTTCAGGAGCGCTCGCCCACGGCATTGCCCGCCGGGCGGTGTGCCGGTGCCGGCGACCCCGTCGCAGTCCCGCGCGGCGGCGTCCACGACATGGGGCGGCCGCCGCCGATGGCGATCCAGCCCTGCGCCAGCGCCTGTTCGGGAGCGTGCAGCAGGTCGTGCAGGTCGATGCCGCGGCCTTCGGCCAGGCCCCACAGCCCGGCCCAGGTGCCGGGGCCGCTGCGCTGCGCCACCTGCAGGGCGCGGCCGGCCGCGCGCAGGGTGTCGGCCAGTCGCGGGGCGCGACCGGGGAACAGCGGGTGGGACGCCACGCCGGTGGAGACGGTGGGCGCCAGATACTGGCCCGGCGCGATTTCGACCTGCAATCGCCCGATGCGGCGGCACAGGTGCGCGGCCAACGCGAACGCGGCCGCCTGCGAGGTATTGCCGCGGATCACCATGAACGCCGCGCCGCTCCAGCGCGCCACGTGGTCGTGCTGGTCGCTGCCCTGCGCGAGCGCCTCGGCCACCGCGCACAGCAACTGGTCGCCGGCGGCATGGCCGTGCTGGTCGTTGAGTGCCTTGAAGCCGTCGATTTCCAGCAGCAGCACCGCGCTGCGCGCCTTGTTGGCGCCTGCCGGCGCGGTTGCGGCGAGCAGGCGCTCGGCCTCGTGCCGGTTTGCCAGCCCGGTGAGCGCGTCGGTGGTGTCGATCTGGCGCAGCCGCCGTTGCTGGCGACGCATGCGCAGGTACAGGCCGCCCGCGCCCAGCAATAGCACCACCGCCGCGGCGAGCGCGGCATTGCGCAGCAGGCGGTCGCGGTTGGCTTTCTGGGTGGCATTGGTACGGATCGGGTCCAGCGCCTGTTCGGCCTTGGCCTGCAGCCTGGCGAGGCGGTCGAGGTTGTCGCCCTTCATCCGTGACTGGTCGATCTCCCGCGCCTGCCGCAGGTAGTCGCGGGCCTGCGCGGCATCGCCCAGGAGCATGCTGGTTTCGGCCAGCAGGTCCAGGCTGTCGCGGATGGCCTCGGGGAATCTGCCGCGCTCGGCCACCGCCAATGCCTGCCCGGCCAACTGCCGCGCTTCCTCCGCGGCATCCTGTTCCAAGGCGATCCGCGCCAGGCGTTGCAGGGTGACGACCTCGCCCAGCGGATCGTTCTCCCGCTGCCAGGGCAGGATCGCGAGCAGCCCGGACCTGGCCGCCTCCAGCTCGCCGCGGGCATGCAGCATCTCGGCGCGGTGGCCGCGGATGCGTTGCAGCATCACGTCCTGGTTGGAGAGCCGGTTGGCGATGGTTTCGGCGCGGTTGAATGCCTTGCCCGCCTCGTCGTAGCGCTTGAGCTGCAGCAGCGTGTAGCCGTGGTTGTAGTGGAGCAGCACGTCCTGCGGCAGCGGCGGCCGCTGCAGGTGGTCGGACAGGGCGATGGCCTGCTGCTGGTAACGCAGGGCGCCTTCCGGGTCGTCCATCTGCTCGCCGCGGACCAGCGCGATGCCGCTCAGCGCGCTGATCTGCCCGGTGACGTCGTCTTCGGCGATGGCGCGCTCCAGCATCGATTCGAGCAGTTGCAGGCCCTCGCGGGTCTGGCCGTTGCGTTGCAGCAGCGTGGCGGCGATCTGCAGTGCGCGGTTGCGTTCCATCACCGGCAGCCCGGGCGTTTCCATCAGCACCTTCAAGCGCGCCGCCGCGTCCAGGCTGCCCGCACCCTGCCCGAGCAACTGCAGGGAGAAGCCGCGGCAGCTGACCGCACCGATCTCCACCACCGGCGACAGGGCCGGCGCGGCCAGCAGCTGGTCGGCGATGGCCAGCGCGTCGCGGGGGGAGCCGTGCATCACCGAATGGCAGCGCTGCACTTGTTCCATCTGCCGCGCATCGGTGGTGGCCGCCACCTCCTGGCCGTGGACCGGGCCGATCGCCACCAGCAGCAGGCATGGCAACAGGCAGCGGAGGCGGGCATTGCGGAGGGGACGGCGCATGGCGGCAACGGCTTCCTGGCGAGGAGAAGGCTGTCCGGGGAGCGGCGGCGCGGGGCGCCGCTCCGGTAACGGATGCGGCTCAATATAGCCGCTGGTCCCGCCGGTGGGCGCCGGGGTTCGCCTCAAGGGCGGTTGCCCGTTCCATCGACGGCATCGAACCGGCGCAACCGTTGCCGCAGGCGGCGAACGCGCAGGTACAGGCCGCCGCTGCCCAGCAGCAGCATCGCCACGACGGCCAACGCGATGTCGCGCAGCAGGCGGTCGCGGCTGGCTTCCTGGGTGGCGTTGATGCGGGCCGGGTCCAGCGCCTGCGCGGCCCTGGCCTGCAACCTGGCCAGCCGCGCCAGGCTGGCGTCCGTCATCCGCGGCCGGTCGAGCTGCCGGGCCCGGTGCAGGTAGTCGCGTGCCCGCGCCATGTCGCCCAGCGCCACGCTGATCTCGGCCAGCAGGTCCAGCCGGTCGCGGGCGCCCGACGGGAACCTGATGGCCTCGGCCATCGCCTGCGCCTGTTCGGCCAGGCACCGGGCCTCCTCCGGTGCGCCCTGTTCCAGCGCGATCCGCGCCAGGTATTGCAGGGTGCTGACCTGCCCCGACGGATTGTTGCGCTGCTGCCAGCGCAGGACGGCCAGCAGCTCGGCCCTGGCCGCTTCCGGGTGGCCGCGGGCGCGCAGTATCTCGGCGCGGTCGCTGCGGATGCGGTGCAGCACCACGTCCTGGCTGGACAGGCGTTTGGCGATGTCCTCCGCGCGGTCGAACGCCTTGTCGGCCTCGTCGTAGCGCCTGAGCAGCAGCAAGACGTAGCCGTGGTTGTAATTGAGGGTCACGTCCTGTGGCAGCGGCGGCCGCTGCAGGTGGCCGGACAGGGCGAGCGCCTGTTGCTGGTAACGCAGCGCACCTTCCAGGTCGTCCAGCTGTTCGGCGTGGATCAGCGCGATATGGCCCAGCGCCAGCACCTGGTCGCCGACGTCCGCGGCGGCGATGCTGCGTTCCTGCATGGCCTCGAGTATCTGCAATCCCTCCTCGGTCCGGCCGTCACGCAGCAGCAGGAAAGCGGCCCGTCGCTGCACTTGGTCGTATTCGCCGAGCGGCAGCCCCGAGGTCCGCAGCAACGCCCGCAGCCGTGCCATCGCCTGCCTGCTTTCCTCGCCCCGGCCGAGCAGGGTCAGGGCGAGGCCACGGCAACCGACCATGCCGACCTCCACCGCCGGCGGCAGCGCCGGCGCCGCCAGCAGGCGGTCGGCCAGCGCCAGCGCGTCGTGGGGCGAGCTGCGGACCAGCGTCTGGCAGCGTGCCACCTGCGCGTCGGTGCCGGTCGCCTGGCCGCGGGCAGTACCAGCCACGGCCAGCGCCAGCAGCAGGCATGGCAGCAACGGTGGCAGGCGGGAAGGGGTGCGGAGCGGGTGCATGGAGCCGGGCGCGTTGCGGCGAAAAGGCGATGCCGCCGGGGAAACGGCTCGGGCGCTTCGACGGCGGATGGTCCGTAATATAGCCGCAGACCCTTCACGTATCGTGCGGCCCGCGCCGCGATGGGAACCCCCGACCGATGCATTCCCGATCCTTCCGGCGTGGCGATCCGGCCGGGCCCCCGCAACAGGCTCCGGCCCGTCGCCGCCGCTGGCTGCCCGCAGTCGATGCCACCGAAAGGCGCATGGCGGCGATGATGCTGCGCCTGTTGCTGCTGGTGGCCGGCTACCGGCTGCTGGCCCTGCTGTGGAGTGGCCCGTCGCCGGGTCCGCTGGTGCGGGTGCTGGCCGTGGGCGGCATGCTGGCGTGCCTGGCCTCGCTGGAACTGCTGCGCCGGCAGCGGCTGCAGGCGGCTGCCCTGCTGTTCGTGCTGCTCAACCTGCTGCTGACCTCGGTGGCCTATGGCTACTGGGGCCTGCGTTCGCAGATGCAGGGGCAACTGCTGCAGTTGTTGCCGGTGCTGTTGGCCGGTGCGCTGCTGGGCCGGCGCGCGTTGTGGCTGGCGGCCGGTTGGCTGTGCGCGCTGATGGCGCTGGGGGCCTGGCTCGACGCGGCCGCCGGCTTCTATTTCCCGGCGCGGGTGGAACTGGCCGTGCGCGACCTGGCGTTGGCCGGTTTCGGCGTGCTGCTGGCCGCCTTCGTGCTGGACCAGTCGATGGCCTCGCTGCGCGAGAACCTGCGCATCGCCCGGCGCCGCGGCATCGACCTGGCGCGCAAGCGCGACGAGCTGCAGCTGGAAATGCAGGAGAAGGAACGTTCGCGCGAGCAACTGGTGCATGCGCTGAAGATCGAGAACGTGGGCCGCCTGGCCAGCGGCGTGGCGCACGACTTCAACCACCTGCTGGCGCTGATCATGGGCTATGCCGGCAAGGGCCGGCGCAGTGATGATCCGGCCGAGTTGAAGGCCGCGCTGTCGGGGGTGGAATCGGCCGCGCGGCGTGCCGGCGCGGTGACCCGGCGGCTGCTGGATTTCAGCCGCCAGGAAGTGGCGCGGCCGCAGCTGCTGGATGCGGCGGCCACCATTGCGGCGATGGAGCCGATGCTGCGGCAGCTGTTCGATGCGCGGGTGGCATTCGCGCTGGACACCGCGCAGGTGCGCTGCCGGATCCACTTCGACCCGGCGCAGCTGGAACTGGTCCTGCTGAGCCTGGCCGCCAACGCGCAGCAGGCCATGCCCGAGGGCGGCAGCTTTCGCCTCGTGCTGTCCTGCCCGGCGCCGGGGGACGAACTGCACGTGGAAGTGCGCGACAGCGGCCACGGCATGAGCGAGGACGTGCGCCGGCGCTGCCTGGAGCCGTTCTTCACCACCAAGCCCAGTGGCCAGGGCACCGGGCTGGGGCTGGCGGTGGCGGCCAACCTGGTCGAGGCCGGCGGTGGCCGCATCACCGTGGAGAGCGCGCCGGGGCAGGGCGCCTGCTTCCACCTGTGGCTGCCGGCGCGGCCGTTGCCGGCGGCCTGATCCCACTGCCGCTCCACTACACTGCGGCAATTCGGTTCGGAGGCGGATGCTTGATTTCCAGCTGGACGTTGCTGCTCGTTTCGCTCGCCTATGCCGCGCTGCTGTTCGGCGTGGCGTGGTGGGGCGACCGCCGGCCGATGTACCCGGACCGGCCGTGGCTGCGGCCGCTGGTCTACAGCCTGGCGCTGGCGGTGTACTGCTCGTCGTGGACCTTCTACGGCGCGGTCGGCACCGCGGTGCGCTACGGCATCGGCTACCTGCCGATCTACCTGGGGCCGTTGCTGATGCTGCTGTTCGGCTGGCGCATCATCGAACGGCTGGCGCTGGTGGCGCGCAACGAGAACGTCGTTTCCATCGCCGACTTCATCTCCTCGCGCTTCGGCCGCTCGCGGCGGCTGGCCGCGCTGGTGGCGCTGATCGCGCTGGTCGGGGTGGTGCCGTACCTGGCGCTGCAGTACAAGGCGGTGGCGATGAGCCTGCAGGTGCTCACCGGCAACGCCGCCGGCAGCAGCGCCTTCGCCGACCCGGCGCTGTACGTGGCGCTGTTGATGGCGTTGTTCGCGATCCTGTTCGGCGCGCGCCAGGTGGATGCCACCGAGCACCACCACGGCATGATGCTGGCCATCGCGCTGGAGTCGATGATCAAGCTGCTGGCGCTGGTGGCGGTGGGCGTGTTCGCCTGGGTATGGCTGAACGACCGCGGCGAATCGGTGGTGGCCTCGGCGCGCATCCTGTTCGAGGGCATGCCGCCGGAAGGCTTCGCCGCGCAGACCCTGCTCAGTTTCCTCGCCCTGGTCTGCCTGCCGCGCCAGTTCCACGTGGCGGTGGTGGAATGCGGGCAGGTCGGCGACGTGCGCCGCGCGCGCTGGCTGTTCGGCGGCTACCTGGTGCTGATCTCGCTGATGATCGTGCCGGTCGCGGTGGCCGGCAGCGCGCTGCTCGGCGACGGACAGGTCGTCAACGACGCGCTGCTGCTGGCGCTGCCGATGCGCGGGGACAACACCGCGCTGGCGCTGGTGGCCTACGTCGGCGGTTTCTCCGCCGCCACCGGCATGGTCATCGTCTCCTCGATCGCGCTGGCGACGATGATCAGCAACGACCTGGTGATGCCGCTGCTGCTGCGCCGCAGCGGCGACCACCGCGCGGCGGCCAACGTCGCTTCGCGGGTGCTGTGGATACGGCGCCTGGCGATCCTGCTGCTGGCGATGGTCGCCTACGGTTATTACCGCGGCAGCAACAACGACACCATGCTGGCCGCCTACGGGCTGATGGCGTTTGCGGCGGTGGCGCAGTTCGCACCGGGGCTGATCGGCGGGCTGTACTGGCGCGGCGCCAGCCGCCGCGGCGTGGAAAGCGGCATGCTGGTCGGCTTCTGCGTATGGGGCTACACCCTGCTGCTGCCGGCGCTGGCGCAGGGCGGCTGGCTGGACGTGGCGCTGGTCGAGCACGGTCCGTTCGGCATCGGCTGGCTGCGCCCGCAGCAGCTGTTCGGCCTGAGCGGCTGGGATTCGCTGACCCACGGCACGTTCTGGTCGCTGTTGCTCAACAGCGCGACGATGCTGCTGGTGTCGATGCGGCGCCGGCCCGGCGTGGCCGAGCGCCTGCGCGCGGCGCCGTTCCTCGACCCCTACGCGCAGCGCCCGGCGGTGGCCAGCGACTGGCCGGCCCACGTCAAGGTGCGCGATTTGCTGACCCTGGCCAAGCGCGTGGTCGGCGACCACCGCGCGCGGCGCGCGTTCACCGAACAGGCGCGGGTGCTGCAGCGCGAGCTGCAACCGGCCGCCGCCGCCGACCGCGCCTGGGTGCAATTCACCGAGCGCCTGCTGGCCGCCTCGATCGGCGCCGCCTCGGCGCGGCTGCTGCTGACCAGCCTGCTGCGCGGCTCGGGCATGGACCTGGGCGAAGTGGTGGCGGTGCTCGACGAAGCCGGGCAGGAACTGCGCTTCAACCGCGAGATCCTGTCCACCACGCTGGAGAACATCAGCGCCGGGGTCAGCGTGGTCGACCCGGACATGCGCCTGACCGCATGGAATCGCCGCTACCAGCAGATGTTCGGCTACCCCGACGGCATGCTCTACGTCGGCCGCCCGGTCGCCGACCTGATTCGCTACAACGCCGAACGCGGCGAGCTGGGCGAGGGCGACACCGAGGTGCAGATCGCCCGCCGCATCGGCCACATGCGCGCCGGCACGCCGCACGTGTTCGAGCGCACCGGCGCCGACGGCAAGGTCATCGAGCTGCGCGGGCAGGCGCTGCCCGGCGGTGGCTACGTCACCAGCTACAACGACATCACCGATTTCAAGCGCGCCGAGCAGGCGCTGCTGGAAGCCAACGAAACCCTGGAGCAGCGGGTGGCCGAGCGCTCGCAGGTGGCCGAGGCGGCGCAGCAGTCCAAGACCCGCTTCCTCGCCGCCATCAGCCACGACGTGCTGCAACCGCTGAACGCGGCGCGGCTGTTCGCCTCGGCGCTGCGCGACAGCCTGCGCGACGATGACGAGCAGCGCCACCTCGCCGAACGCGTGGACGCCTCGCTGCGCGCGGCCGAGGAACTGCTCGACGGCCTGCTCGACGTGTCGCGGCTGGACGCCGGCCGCCTGCACCCGACCATCGCCGATTTCGACGCCGCGGTGCTGGTGCGCGAGCTGGCCGCGCAATACACGCCGATAGCGGCCGGGCGTGGCCTGCGCCTGCACGTGCACGCGCAGGCCGCGTGGGTGCGCAGCGACCGCCGGCTGCTGCGCCGGGTGCTGCAGAACTTCATGGCCAACGCGCTGCGCTACACCCGCAGCGGCCGCATCGTGCTGGCGCTGCGGGTGCGCGGCGAGCGGGTGGAACTGCAGGTGTGGGACACCGGCCCAGGCATCCCCGAGCACCACATGCAGCAGATATTCGACGAGTTCCACCGCTACCAGCAGCCGTTCGACTGGGGCGAGCAGGGCCTGGGGCTGGGCCTGTCGATCTGCCAGCGCATCTCGCGCCTGCTCGGCCACGCGCTGGACGCGCGCAGCCAGGCCGGCCGCGGCAGCATGTTCTCCATCACCCTGCCGCGGGTGGCGGCGCCGGCCCTGGCCGCCGCCGCGCCGCGCACCTCGCCCGGCTTCGGCAGCGACGAGGCCCTGGCCGGCCTGCGCGTGCTGTGCGTGGACAACGACCAGGAGATCCTCGACGGCATGCGCGCGCTGCTCGGCCGCTGGAAGGTGCAGGTGATCGCCGCCAGCACCGTGGACATGGCGCTGGAAAAGCTGGCCGAGCAACCGGACGTGGTGCTGGTGGACTACCACCTGCACGACCGCATGGACGGGCTGGCCACGCTGCTCGCGCTGAACAAGGCCGCCGGCCGGCCGCTGCCCGGCGCGCTGCTCACCGCCGACGGCCGCGACGAACTGAAGCGGCTGGCCCGCCAGCGCGGCTACCGGGTGCTGACCAAGCCGGTGAAGCCGGCCTCGCTGCGGGCGTTCCTGACCGCGTGCAGTACCGGCAGGAGCGTGTGAGGCAGGGCTTGGAAGGCGTAGGTGTGGGGCTTGCCCCACACGGGGCTTTCACCGGTAGGGCCCCATGCGGGGCAAGCCCCGCATCTACGAGGAGCCTGCATTGCCTCGTCCCCTCCACGGGTTTCCCGCCCTGCTGCGATAATCCGGCAATGAACGCGAACGACACCCCACTCCCGCCCGGCGTGGCCGACGACCTGCAACGCGGCCTGCACGCGATGGGCCTGGGCGCCGCGCTGGCGCCGCCGCTGCTGGCCTACCTGTCGCTGCTGGTGCGCTGGAACCGCACCTACAACCTCACCGCTATCCGCGACCCGCGCGAGATGGTCACCCGCCACCTGCTCGACTCACTGGCGATGGCGGCGCACGTCGAATCCGGCACCCTGGCCGACCTCGGCACCGGCCCCGGCCTGCCCGGCATCCCGCTGGCCATCGCCCACCCGCAGTTGCAGGTGACGCTGGTGGAGAGCAACGGCAAGAAAGCGCGTTTCCTGCGCGAGGCGGTGCGCCAGATCGGCCTCGGCAATGCCCGCGTGGCCGAATCGCGCGCCGAGGCACTGGACGAGCCCGGCGCCTTCGACGCCCTCACCGCACGGGCGATGGACACGCTGGCCGGCATCATTGAAGTCGGCGGCCACCTGCTGCGCCCCGGCGGCCAGCTGCTGGCGATGAAGGGCGTGTACCCGTACGAGGAAATCGCCGCGCTGCCGGCCGGCTGGCAGGTGGCCGAGGTGCGGCCGTTGCAGGTGCCCGGCTTGGCCGGCGAGCGCCATCTGGTGGTGTGCAGCCGGAGGTAGGCGTGCGGCTGCTTGAAGCCCCTCTCTCTCCGGGGCGAGAGGAGCCGTTTGCGAACCATGGTTCGCGGCTCCTCGAACGCCCTTGCGCCAGCGCAAGGGCCGGGGCGCGGAGCGGGGGTTGGGGAGAGGG
>NZ_LDJP01000054.1 GCF_001431505.1 Stenotrophomonas daejeonensis | reverse complement strand
TTGCAACGCAAATCGTGGGGTGTCAGCGCGAAGGCGATGACGCATCCCCTATCATGGCGGCAGTTTTCACGGATACCGCCATGTTCCCGCGCCTGCCCACCATCACCAAGACGCTGCTGATCGCCAACATCGCCCTGTTCCTGCTGCAGATGCTGCCGCAGACCGCGGGGATCTTCGAGCAGTTGGTGCTCTGGCCACTGGGCTCGCAAGACGTGATCCCGGGCGCGCCGGGGTTCGAGCCGTGGCAATTGCTGACCTACGGTTTCCTGCATGGCGGCCTGAGCCACCTGTTCTTCAACATGCTGGCGCTTTTCATGTTCGGCGCGCCGCTGGAACTGACCTGGGGCGAGAAGCGCTTCCTCACCTATTACCTGACCTGCGTGGTCGGCGCCGGGCTCTGCCAGTTGCTGGTGACTGCATGGGCCGGCGAGTATGGCCCGGTGCTGGGGGCTTCGGGCGGCGTGTTCGGCCTGCTGCTGGCCTACGGCATGCTGTTCCCAAACCAGCGGGTGATGCTGCTGTTCCCGCCGATCCCGATGAAGGCGCGCACCTTCGTCATCGTGTTCGGCGCCATCGAGCTGATGCTGGGCTTCACCGGCTGGCAGCCGGGCGTGGCGCACTTCGCGCACCTGGGCGGCATGCTGTTCGGCTGGCTGCTGATCCGCTACTGGCGCGGGCAACCGCCGTTCAACAAGCGCGGCGGTGGCGGGCGGCCGAACCACCTGCGCCGGGTGAAGTGACGCGCAACGCGCTTCACCCGTAGATGCGGGGCTTGCCCCGCATGGGGCTTTCCCGGTGAAGCCCGTGCCGGGCAAGCCCGGCACCTGCGAAAGGCAGGCAATGAAAAGGCGCGGGAATCTCCTGCGCCTTTTCGTGATTCATGCTGGCGAACCGATCAGCGCCAGATACGAATCTGCTCGGCCTCGACGCGCTGCATCGGCTGCCCCGGCTTGCACTGGAACGCCGCACCGAAGGCCGGCAGGTTGGACAGCGGGCCGTTGCTGCGCCACTGGCCGGGGGCGCGGATTTCCGAGGTCAGCCGCTGCACGGCCTCGTTCGGCGAAACCTGCTGCGGCCACAGCGATGCCCAGGCGCGGAAGAACGCCTGCTGCTCGGCCGGCTTGGCTTCGGGCTGGGCGGCAGTGAAGGCTTCCCAGGCGATCTCCACGCCAGAGAGGTCGGCCATGTTCTCGTCGCGGGTCAGCTCGCCGTTGACCTTGGCGTCCTTGACGCCGGGGAAGGCATAGGCACTGTATTGCGCGGCGACGCGGTTGCCGATCAGCGTCCAGGCGCTCTTGTCGGCCGGCGTCCACCAGCTGCGCAGTTCGCCCTTGGCATCGACCAGCGCGCCCTTGGCGTCGATGGCGCGGCTGATCTCGTGCGCGACCAGCGTGCCGTAGGCGCCGAACTTGCCGGCCACGCCGTTGGCGTCGGCGAAGATCGGCCCCTGCAGGGCGGCGGCGGTGACGATCAGGCGGTTCTGCGCCAGGTCGTAGGCCAGCGCCGGCTGCTGCGGCAGCACGTCCCAGCGGCGGTCGGCGTTGCCCTTGCCGATGCGCTTCATTTCCTGCGTGTGGCGCCACGCCGAGGCGATCAGCATGTTGCCGCCGAAGCTGCCGCGGCCCATCGGCTGCACGGTGTAGTCCAGGTCGCGCAGCGGCTTGCCGATCTCGATCTTGAGCGCGGCCAGCTTGGCCTCGGCCTCGGCCTTGGCTTCCTCGCTCAGCCAGCCGTTGCGCTTGACCGCGGCGATCTGGGCTTCGCGGACCTGGTCCACCATCAGTCCGGCCTGGCGCAGCGCGTCGCGGTTGACGTAGGTGGCGGCGTACTCGTGGCCGAGCATCGGGCCGGCGGCGACGTTGATCGCGTCCAGCACCTGTTCCCAGCGCGCCGGGGCGATGACCTGCCCACGCAGGACGCGGCCGCGGAATTCGAACTCGGCGTCGCGGTAAGCCTTGGACAGGTAGGGCGCCATCGCATCGCCCACGCGCCAGCGCAGGTAGGCCTTCCACTGCGCGGCCGGCAGGCGGGTGATCATGCCGTTGAGCTGCTGGAACAGCGCCGGGTCGGCCAGCGACACGAGGTCGTCGTTCACGCCCTGCGCCTTGAGGAAGGCGTCCAGTTGCAGGTTCTTGTAGCGGCCGGTGAATTCCTTGGTGGAAACCGGCGCGTAGTTGTTGAACGGGTTGTTGATGCCGGCCACCGACTGCGCGTGGCGGGCCAGTTCGGTCTCCAGCTGGATGACCTGCGCCGACTCGGCGTCGAGCTTGTCGGCTGCGGTGCCGGTCAGCGCCAGGATCTGCTTGACGTAGGCGCGGTAGCGGCCCATCAGCGCCACGGTGTCGGCATCGGTGCGGGTATAGAAGGCCGGGTCGGGCAGGCCCATGCCGCCCTGCATGAAGTAGCCGATGTGGCGGTCCAGCGCCTTCAGGTCCACGTCCGGGGCGAAGTTGAACGCCACCGGGATGCCGACCTGGTGCAGCGCGGCGATCGAGGCCGGGACGTCCCTGGCCTTCTTGATCGCGTTGATGCGGCCCAGCAGCGGGGCGATCGGGTTGGAGCCGTCGGCTTCCACCGCGGCCTCGTCCAGGCCGCTGGCCCAGAAGTCGCCCAGCAGCTTCTGCACGTTGCCCTGCGGCGCGTTCATCGCGTTGTCGAGCAACTGGCGCTGCTGGGTGCGGGCGTTGTCGGCCAACTGGCCCAGCGCGGTCACCGCGCCGGCCTGCGGCACCGGGTTCGCCTTGAGCCAATCCGCGTTGGCCTGCCCGTAGAAATCGGTGCAGGCGGGGCTGACCGCCGGCGCGGGGGCGGCCTTCCTGCGCGCCGCGTCGGCGCCGGGCGAGGACAACACGGCGGCGAGGCCGAAGGCCAGTGCCAGGGGAAGCGGACGAACGTTGGGCATGTGCAGCGAATCCGTGGAGGATTGAAAGTGGGCGGATTCTAGCAAGCCGGGTCGGGGCGCGATGCCACGGCGGTGGCATTTCCGGCGGTCATTTTCAGGGTGGCGCCCGACCGTTGGTCGGGCGATGCGGGGTGGTGTTGGAGCGTGCCGACCAACGGTCGGCACCTACCGGCACCTGCCGAGGGGCAGGGGCGTTGCCGGCCAGCGGCTGGCACTACCGGTGTCTTCGTTGCAAAAAACGAAGGCCCGGAGCAATCCGGGCCTTCGTCGCTGCAGCGGAATCAGCCGCGGCTTACCAGATCACCACCTGCTTGTCGCCGCTGCGGGCCATCGGCGAGCCGGCCTTGCACTGGAACGCGGCGGCGAAGGTCGGCAGGTTCGACGGCGCGCCCATCGCGCGGAACTGCGCCGGTGCGTGCGGGTCGGTGGCCAGGCGGACCTTGGCGTTCTCCGGGGTGTACTTGGTGCGCCACACCGTGGCCCAGTTGAAGAAGAAGCGCTGGTCGCGGGTGAAGCCGTCGACCTTCGGGTCCTCCTTGCCTTCGCTGGCCTTCTGCAGGGCGTCGTAGGCGGTGGCCAGGCCGCCCAGGTCGGCGATGTTCTCGCCCAGGGTCAGCGAGCCGTTGACGTTCTGGTCGCCGACCTTGTAGTCGTTGAACTGGTTGACCAGCTTGCCGGTCAGGCCCTCGAAGTTCTTCTTGTCGGCCGGGGTCCACCAGTCTTCCATGTTGCCGGTCGGCCCGAAGCGCGCGCCCTGGTCGTCGTAGCCGTGGGTCATCTCGTGGCCGATCACCGCGCCGATGCCGCCGTAGTTCAGCGCGTCGTCGGCGTTCGGGTCGAAGAACGGCGGCTGCAGGATGGCGGCCGGGAACACGATCTCGTTCTGCATCGGGTTGTAGTAGGCGTTGACCGTCTGCGGGGTCATGCCCCACTCGGTCTTGTCCACCGGCTGGCCGATCTTGGACAGCGCCCACTTGTAGTTGAACGCGGTGGCGGCGCGGATGTTGCCCAGGTAGTCGTCATGCGCGGTCTGCAGGCCGCTCCAGTCACGCCACTTGTCCGGGTAGCCGATCTTCGGGGTGAAGGTCTCCCACTTGGCGATGGCCTTGGTCTTGGTTTCGTCGCTCATCCACGGCAGGTTCTGGATGCGCTCCTTCAGTGCCGCGGCCAGGTTCTTGACCAGGTCTTCCATCTTGGCCTTGGCTTCCGGCGAGAAGGCGACCTTGACGTACATCTGGCCGAAGGCCTCGCCGGCCTCGCCCTCGATGGTGCCCAGCACGCGCTTCCAGCGCGCCTTCATTTCCTTCTGGCCGTTGAGGGCCTTGCCGTAGAAGTCGTAGTTTTCCTGCACGAAGGCATCGCTCAGGTACGGCGAGGCGCCATCGACGGTGTGGAAGCGCAGGTAGGCGCGCCACGTGGCCGGGTCGGTGTCGCCCAGCATCTTGCTCACTTCCTCGTGGAAGGCGGGCATGGCCAGCGAGAACTTCTCCGGCGCGGCGACGCCCTGCGACTTGAAGAACTCGCTCCAGCTGAAGTTCGGGGTCAGCGCGTCGGCATCGGCCACGCTGACCGGGTTGTAGTACAGCGACACGTCGCGCGACAGCTCGACGCTGGACTTGGACGCCTTGGCCAGGCGGGTCTCGAACTTGACCACCTCTTCGGCCTGCCTTGCGGCCTCGTCGGCGGCCACGCCGGACAGTTCCAGCACCTTGGCCACGTGGGCCTGGTAGGCCTTGAGCTTGTCGGCCTTGCCGGCGTCGGTGTAGTAGGTGGTGTCCGGCAGGCCCAGGCCGCCCTGCATGGCGTAGGCCATGTTCATCGACGAATTCTTGAAATCCGCCTCCGGGCCGAAGCCGAACAGCACGTTCTCGCCCTTGGCCGCGCTGCTGCGCAGGTAGCCGGCGATGGCATCCTTGTCGGCCAGCGCGTCGATGGCCTCCAGGTCGGCCTTCAGCGGGGTGATGCCCAGCGAATTGATCGTGGCTTCATCCATGCCCGAGGCCCAGAAGTCGCCGACGATCTTTTCCACGCCGGTGGCATCCTTCATCGCCGCGGCCTGCTCGGCCAGCTGGTGCTGCACGGCGACCGAACGCTCGTCGAGGATGGTGAAGGCGCCCCAGCTGGTGCGGTCGCCGGGGATCTCGTTGGCGGCCAGCCACTTGTCGTTGACGTAGCCGCCGAAGTCGGTGCAGGCGTCCTTGCCGGCGTCCAGGTCGGCCGCGGTGAAGGCGTTGTAGGCCGGCAGCTTGGATTCGTCCAGCTTCAGCTCGGTGGCGGCCGCGGCCGGGGCGGCAGCATCGGTGGCCGTGGCTTCATCTTTCTTGCAGCCGACCAGCGCGGCCGAGACGGCCAGGGTCAGCAGGAGGAACTTGGGTTTGCGAGCGATCACGTGAATGGCCTCCGGGCCGGAATCAGGGCATGAGCAAGGCCCCGTCCACGGGGCCTTGCGTCGAAAGATACGCCTGCAACCGTCACCGAAGGTGTGTCGAAGGTCATGGCGGCCGCCGTGGGTGCTATACAGCCGGCATGGCGAACGAATCTTCACGGCCGTGGGACGCGGTGCTGGTCGGCGGCGGCCACAACGGGCTGGTCTGCGCGGCGTACCTGGCCAAGGCCGGCAAGCGGGTGCTGGTGCTGGAACGGCGCGATGTGGTCGGCGGCGCGGCGGTGACCGAGGAGTTCCACCCCGGCTTCCGCAATTCGGTGGCGTCCTACACCGTGTCGCTGCTGCAGCCGAAGGTGATCGCCGAGCTGGAACTGGAACGCCACGGCCTGCGCGTGGTGCCGCGCCGGATCAACAACTTCCTGCCGCTGCCCGATGGCAACTACCTGCTGGCCGGCGCCGGCCGCACGCAACGGGAAGTGGCGAAGTTCTCGCAGCGCGATGCCGAGCGCCTGCCCGAATATGAGCGCAGGCTGGAAATTTTCGCCGATGTGTTGCGCGCCACCGCTCTGCAGGCGCCGCCGAACGTGACCGATGGCGGCTGGCTGCGGGCATTGCCTGAACTGTGGAAGGCCGGCCGGCTGGGTCGCCGCCTGCAGGTACTCGATGCCGGCCTGAAGCAGGAACTGCTGGACCTGTTCACCATCTCCGCCGCCGAATACCTGGACCGCTGGTTCGAGAGCGAACCGATCAAGGCCCTGTTCGGTTTCGACGGCATCGTCGGCAACTACGCCAGCCCGCATGCGCCCGGTACCGCCTACGTGCTGCTGCACCACGTGTTCGGCGAGAGCAACGGGGTAAAGGGCGCATGGGGTCATGCCATCGGCGGCATGGGCGCGATCACCCAGGCGATGGCGCGCGCGGCGACCGAGGCCGGTGCCGGGATACGCACCGGCGCGGGTGTCGAGAAGGTGCTGGTGGAAGCGGGCAGGGCAACCGGTGTGGTGACGGCGGCGGGAGAAGTAATCCGCGCCCGCGCCGTGGTCGCCAACGTCAACCCGAAGCTGTTGTACGAGCGCCTGCTGGCGCCGGACGAAGTGCCGGCCGCCACCCGCGAGCGGATGGCGAACTGGCGCTGCGGCTCGGGGACCTTCCGCATGAACGTCGCGCTGTCACGCCTGCCGGATTTCAGCGCGTTGCCGGGGCCGGGTGACCACCTCACCGCCGGCATCATCATCGCCCCCAGCCTGGACTACATGGACCGCGCTTGGCTGGACGCGCGCCGCCACGGCTGGTCGCGCGAGCCGGTGGTGGAAATGCTGATCCCGAGCACGCTGGACGATTCGCTGGCGCCGCCGGGCCGGCACGTGGCCAGCCTGTTCTGCCAGCACGTCGCCCCGCAGCTGCCGGACGGGCGCAGCTGGGACGACCACCGCGAGGAAGTGGCCGACCTGATGATCGCCACCGTCGAGCGCCACGCCCCCGGCTTCGCCGCATCCATTCTGGGCCGGCAGATCCTGAGTCCATTGGACCTGGAGCGCAGCTTCGGCCTGATCGGCGGCGACATCTTCCACGGCGCCTTGAGCCCCAACCAGTTGTTCAGCGCCCGCCCGATGCTGGGGCAGGCCGACTACCGCGGCGCCATCCCCGGCCTGTACCTGTGCGGCTCCGGCACCCATCCCGGCGGCGGGGTCAGCGGTGCGCCGGGGCACAATGCGGCGCGGATCATCCAGGAAGACCTAGGCCGTTAATGGCCCGTGGAGCGGGGTTGCGGTGATGCTGCCCATGGAAGAAAAAGGGGATGGCTGCTCTTCCAGATGGCCGACTTCCGAACCGGATATGAAGAGTCGGAACAGGCAGACCCTATGCCGGGCTGAAATCCAGCCTAAAATAGTCCGGTTTCCCCAGGACGCATGGACATGGCAGCGCTTCATTCCCCGGTACCCGCGCACAAGGTGCAGAAAGGCCTCTCCCCCCATCCCCGCATCCGCAACGTCATCGCGGTGGGCTCCGGCAAGGGCGGGGTGGGCAAGTCCACCACCGCGGTGAACCTGGCCGTGGCGTTGCAGCAGCTGGGTGCACGGGTCGGGGTGCTGGATGCCGACATCTACGGGCCGAGCGTGCCGGCGATGCTGGGGCTGAGCGGGCGGCCGGAGAGCCCGGACAACAAGTCGATCGAGCCGATGCGCGCGTTCGGGGTGGAAACCATGTCGATCGGGTTCCTGGTCGATCAGGATTCGCCGATGATCTGGCGCGGGCCAATGGCGACCTCGGCGCTGACCCAGTTGTTCAAGGACACCCGCTGGGACGACCTGGACTACCTGATCGTCGACCTGCCGCCGGGCACCGGCGACATCCAGCTGACCCTGGCGCAGAAGATCCCGGTGGCCGGGGCGGTGATCGTCACCACGCCGCAGGAAATCGCC
Organism: Stenotrophomonas daejeonensis; assembly: GCF_001431505.1. Lineage (GTDB taxonomy): Bacteria > Pseudomonadota > Gammaproteobacteria > Xanthomonadales > Xanthomonadaceae > Stenotrophomonas > Stenotrophomonas daejeonensis. The sequence goes on along the minus strand of NZ_LDJP01000054.1, from coordinate 29,951 downwards.
ACGCTGGACGCGCGCAAGGCGCTGAAGATGTTCGAGAAGGTCGAGGTGCCGGTGCTGGGCATCGTCGAGAACATGGCGGTGCACACCTGCTCCAACTGCGGCCATGTCGAGCACCTGTTCGGCGAGGGCGGCGGCCAGCGCATGGCCGGGCAGTACGGGGTGCCGCTGCTGGGTTCGCTGCCACTGGACATCGGCATCCGCGAACAGGGCGACGTGGGTACGCCGATCGTGGCCGCCGCGCCGGGGTCGGCGGCGGCCAGAGCCTACGTGGCGGCGGCGGAGCGGATGGTGGAGGAGCTGGGCAAGCGCCCGCGCGCCGGGATTCCCATCGTTTCGTCGTTGGTCTGAATTCCTTCCGACCTCCCGCATTCGTAGGTGCGGGGCTTGCCCCGCACGAGGCTTTCACGGCAAGGCTCCATGCGGGGCTTTGCCGCGCGCCAAGATGCACGCGCAACAGGCTAGAATTGCGCCTCCTGCAGGCATTGGGACCCCGAATGAGCATCAAGAGCGACCGCTGGATCCGCCGCATGTCCGAGCAGCACGGCATGATCGAGCCGTACGAGCCGGGACAGGTCCGCTTCGCCGATAACGGCGGGGTCGACGGCCGGCGCATCGTCAGCTACGGCACCTCCAGCTACGGCTACGACGTGCGCTGCTCGCGCGAGTTCAAGGTGTTCACCAACATCAACTCGACCATCGTCGATCCCAAGCGCTTCGACCCGAAGAGCTTCGTGGACATCGAGGCCGACGAGTGCATCATCCCGCCCAATTCGTTCGCGCTGGCGCGCACGGTGGAGTATTTCCGCATCCCGCGCGACACGCTGGTGGTGTGCCTGGGCAAGAGCACCTATGCGCGCTGCGGCATCATCGTCAACGTGACGCCGCTGGAGCCGGAGTGGGAAGGCCACGTGACCTTGGAATTCTCCAACACCACGCCGCTGCCGGCGCGCATCTACGCCAACGAGGGCGTGGCGCAGATGCTGTTCTTCCAGGCCACTGCCGACGACGTCTGCGAGACGTCGTACAAGGACCGCGGCGGCAAGTACCAGGGCCAGACCGGGGTGACGCTGCCGCGCACCTGAGGGTTGCAGGGGGCACCCGCCCGCGGTGCCCGCGTGCTTCGATCACCCGGCCGTTGCCTGGTCCAGCACCTCGATGTCCAGCGTCGGCAGCACCCAGAAGCCGCCGGGCATGCCACGGCACATGCCGCTCTGGTATTCGGAGGTCGGTACGAAGTGGGTGCCGTCCCAGGTCCAGTCGGCGTGCGACCAGCAATCGCCGAGCCCACGCCCCTTGTGGTCGGCGCTGATCTGGCCGGCGTCGTAGTCGGTGCCGTCGGTGGCCACCAACTGCGGCCGGAAGGGCGCGCGGTCGTTGGCGACCCAGTAGCCCGAGCCGGCGTTGTAGGCGGCGAGCCAGCACGGGGTGGAAACCAGCACCCTGTGGTCGTCGAGGCGGTCCACCTGCAACGGGGCGTCGGCGGGAAGCTCGTCGAAGCGCTCGCAGTCGCTGGAGGCGCCGTCCAGCGTGGCACGCAGGGCGGCTCGCAATTCCGGTGAACGCGCCAGCGCGTCGTCACCGGGGTGCGGTGGCGACATCGGGGGGCGCCGCACCACCGGTGCCGGCAAGGGCGGCGGTACCGAGGCTTCGCTGCGCGTCCCCCTGCGCACCAGCGCGCCCGGTGTGTCCAGGCGACCCTGGAATTCGTCCATCTTCAGCAATACCGCCGCCGCGCCCTGGTCGGACAGCTCCCAGCGCCTGCCGTCGCGGTGTGCGACGTGGATGCGGCTGTCGCGCAGCAGCGCCGCCAGCAATGCGCCCGACTGCGCCCGGCTCAAGGCATGGCCGCCCTGTTCGCCGTCGGCGCCCAGTGCGCCCAGGTCGCGTCCGTCGATGTGCAGGTGCAGGTCGGCGGCGGCCGGTTCGTCGGTATCGCTCACCTGCAGTTCGGCGTTGACCGGCTGGCCGGGGCCGGCATCCCTGGTGAGCAGCACGCTGGCGCCATCTTCGCCACCTTCGGGGGCATAGCCGGCGGCGCGGCAGGTGCGGGTGTTGTCGCAGACCAACTGCCAGTCGGAGTGGGAGAACTCCAGGCCGTTGTCGGCCGCGCGGGTGGTGGCGGCTGCGGCGAGGAAGAGGATGGCGCAAAGCAACGGGCGGGCGAAGGTCATGGATGTTCCTTGCGGGACGGAGCCGGCCGTGGGTGGCCGGCTCCGGGAGGCCTTACCTGCGACGCACCAGCAGGCGGTAGCTGCCGCTGGCCGAGGCGTCGAAGCTGTGCGCCATCAGCACGTAGCGGCCCGGCTCCAGCTCGACTTCCAGGTTCGGGTCGAGGCTGCCGTCGCCATCGTCCTGCGAGGCGACTTCCTCGCCGCCGCGCATCAGCGTGACCATGCCGTCCAGCCCGTTGATGCCGGTCATGCGGATGACGTAGCGGCCCTTGCGCGGGATTTCCAGCGTGTACAGGTTGCGCAGCCCGGAAACCAGCTGGCCGCTGGTCTCGCGGCCCAGCACCAGCGCCGGCTGGGCCGGGCCATCCGGCGCGGGGGCGGTGCTGGTGGCGAGCTGGAAGATGCCGCCGCTGCTGTTCATCGAGCGCACCGAGACGTTGTATTCGCCCGGCTCCAGCACCTGCGTCAGGCGCGCGTCGACGCCGTTGCCGCCGTCGTCGTCGCTCAGCGTGAAGTCGGGGCCCTGCAGGGTCAGGTAGCTGTCCAGTTCGCTGCCGCTGGCGTCGAACTGGACGCGGCGGCGCTCGGGCAGGCTGAACACGAAGCTGCGGGTCTCGTCGCTGCCGATGAAGCCGCTGACCGTGCCGTCGACGGGCAGGGCGCTGCCGTCCTCGAATGCCATCCCTTCGGGAATGGCCGTCTGCCGCACGTCGAGGTAGAAGGCGCCGTTGTCCTCCGAGAAGGAACGCGCGGTCAGGGTGTAGCTGCCCGGCTGCAGCGGCGTGACCAGCCGCGAGTTGGTGCGGTTGCCGCCGTCGTCGTCTTCCAGCGACAGGTTGTCGCCGGACAGCTCGAGCCGGGTGTCGAACGCGTCCGACTCCAGGTTGATGGTGTACAGGCCGGGCTGGTCCACCTGCAGGGTGTAGGCCTGGCTGCTGCCGAGCAGCCAGTCGGTGATGCGCTGGCCGGCGGCCAGCGGCTTGCCGTCATAGGCGTCGATGGGCTCGGCGCTCAGGTGGAACGGGCCGAACGCGCGGGCGTCGGCGCCGCTGACCGCGACCAGGTACTGCCCGGCCTTGTCGGCGCGGAAGCTCAGTTGCGTGCCGCTGCCTTCGCTGCAGCCGCAGCCGCTGGAGCGGTTGACTAGGGTGTCGCGCTGGAACACGGAAAGGGCGCCGTTCAGCGGGCCGTCCAGCTTCAACGACACGGCCTGGCCGGCGGCCAGGTGCAGCGAGAACACCTGGCTGCGGCTGCCGTCGCTGTAGTTCAGCGCGGCGGCGGACGTGATCTCGCCGCTGACGTCGCCATTGCTGGCCAGCGGGCGGATCGGGGTGGCGGCATGGGCGAGCGGGCTCAGGCTGGCGGCGATGGCAAGGCCCAGCAATCCTGCTGTGAGTTGCTTCACTTGGGGGTTTCCTTGGTTGGGTGGGGTGTGGCGATGGGCGCCGGCCGCGCATGGAGCGCAAGCCGGCCGGTCGGGAACTGCGGGGCCGGTGGCAGCCACCGGCCCGTGCCTGCTCAATCCGCTTCGACGGCGGCTGCCTCGGCGGCGGCAGCGGCGGCTTCCGCTTCGCCCTTGCGGTTGCTGTTGGCCGGAGTGGCCGCGTCGGTGCCGAGGTCGGTGGTTTCCAGTTCGAACACACCCTGCTGGCTGCCGAGGCTGGAAACGGCGACGGTGTAACGCCCCGGGCCCATGCGCAGGGTGAGGCGGGCGTTGGTGCCGTCGCCGCCGTCGTCGTCCTCGGCGTCGATGCCCGGGCCGGTGACGTGCAGCACCGGGTCGAAGTTGTCGGCGATGGCGTCGAACTGCAGTTGGCGGGTGCCGTCGAGGGTGAGCGCGAAGCTGCGGCGGCCGCGCGAGTCGATCATGCCCGGCGTGGTCTGGCCGATGGCCAGCGCGGTGCCGTCGCGGGTGGCCAGGCCCTTGTCGACCGGGGTCAGGCCCACGCGCAGCTTGAACGAGCCGGTGCCGCCGTTCAGCGCCGATGCGCCGATGCTGTAGTCGCCCGGTTCGAGGTAGGCGCGGATGCGGGCGTTGAGGTTGCCGCCGCCGTCGTCGTCCTCGATGTCGGTGTTGCGGCCGCTCAGGTGCAGGTAGGTGTCCAGCCCGCCCGACTCCATGCTGATGGTGTAGATGCCGGCCTTGTCGACCTTGAGCGTGTAGTCCTGTTTTTCGCCCACCAGCCAGTCGATGGCTTCGCTGTCGGCGACCAGCGGCTTGCCGTCGTACGGGGTGACGCTGCTGCTGTCGAGCTTGAACGGGCCGAACGCGTCGGCGCCGGCGCTGTTCACCGCCACCAGGTAGGTGCCGTCCTTCGGCGCGCGGAACGCCAGGCTCACCGTGCCGGCATTGCCGCTTTCCGCGTCCTGCCCGCGGGCGGAGGCGGTGGCCAGCAGGGTCTGGCCGTCGAACACCGACAGCTGGCCGTTGAGCGAGCCGCCCAGTTCCAGCGCGATGGCCTCGCCGTTCTTCAGCGTGACCTCGTAGCCCTGGTGGCGGCTGCCGTCGTTGTAGTTCAGGCGGCTGGACGAGGTGATTTCACCGGTGACGCTGCTGCCGACGGCAAGACCGGGGGTGCCGTCGCCGGCGCCGCTGCCGAGCTTGTGGCAGGCGGCCAGCGCCAGGGCAAGGGAGAGCGCGGTGAAAAGGCGGGCGGGGCGTGTGTTCAAGCGTAAGTCCTTTGGCTTGGCGGGAAACCGCGATGGGTGCGGAATGGCGCGATTCTACCGGCAAGCAGGCGCCGGCCACGCATGTTCCGGCAGCCTGCCCGGGGGATGATGGGCGGGCGTGGAATGCTAGAATCGCCAGCTTGTCTGCATTGCCACGAGCCGACCATGATCGAACTGAATCCCGTCCGCCAGCGAATCGCCGATCTGACCGATCGGGTGGTATCGCTCAGGGGGTATCTTTGACTACGACGTCAAGAAAGAACGCCTTGAGGAAGTAACCCGGGAGCTGGAAAACCCGGACATCTGGAACAACGCCGAATACGCGCAGAACCTCGGCCGCGAGCGCTCCCTGCTGGAGAAGACCGTGGTCGGCATCGCCAGCGTGCTCGACGGCATGACCGAGTGCAGCGAGCTGCTGGAACTGGCCGAGAGCGAGCAGGACGAGGACACCGCGCTGGCGGTGGTCGCCGACCTGGACAAGTACCAGAGCCACGTGGAGAAGCTGGAATTCCAGCGCATGTTCTCCGGGCAGATGGACTCGGCCAACGCCTTCGTCGACATCCAGGCCGGCGCCGGCGGCACCGAGGCGCAGGACTGGGCCGAGATCCTGCTGCGCATGTACCTGCGCTGGGCCGAGAGCCGCGGCTGGAAGACCGAGCTGCTGGAAGTCTCCGGCGGCGACGTGGCCGGCATCAAGTCGGCGACCTTCCGTGTCGAGGGCGACTTCGCCTATGGCTGGCTGAAGACCGAGATCGGCGTGCACCGGCTGGTGCGCAAGAGCCCGTTCGACTCGGACAACCGCCGCCACACCAGCTTCACCTCGGTGTTCGTGTCGCCGGAAGTGGATGACAGCATCGACATCGACATCAACCCGGCCGACCTGAAGACCGACGTGTACCGTTCCTCGGGTGCCGGTGGCCAGCACGTCAACAAGACCGAGTCGGCCGTGCGCATCACCCACGTGCCGACCAACACGGTGGTGGCCTGCCAGACCGAGCGCAGCCAGCACGCCAACCGCGATCGCGCGATGAAGATGCTGGCGGCCAAGCTGTACGAGTTGGAAGTGCAGAAGCGCAATGCCGAGCGTGACGCGCTGGAAGCCACCAAGTCCGACATCGGCTGGGGCAGCCAGATCCGCAACTACGTGCTCGACCAGAGCCGCATCAAGGACCTGCGCACCGGCATCGAACGCAGCGACACGCAGAAGGTGCTGGACGGCGACCTGGACGAATTCGTCGAAGCCAGCCTGAAGTCCGGCCTGGAGGCCGGCTCCAAGCGCATCGACGCGTAAACACCTCGTTTTGCCCCTGTAGGAGCGACGCAAGTCGCGATGAAGCTTTACCGGTGAATCCGGTCGCGACTGACGTCGATCCTGCAGAAAGTCAGAAAACTCCCCACGTACCGAACATCGCCGCCATGACCGACCAGACCGCCACGCCCCCGCCCGCCGACGAGAACAGCCTGATCGCCGAGCGCCGCGGCAAACTCAAGGCGCTGCGCGAGCAGGGCATCGCCTTCCCCAACGATTTCCGCCGCGAGCAGTTCGCCGGTGCGTTGCAGGACGAGTTCGCCGATGCCGAACGCTGGACCGCCGAGGCGCTGGAAGCGTCCGGGCGCACGGTGAAGATGGCCGGCCGGCTGATGGCCAAGCGGGTGATGGGCAAGGCCAGCTTCGCGCAGATCCAGGACGAGTCCGGGCGCATCCAGCTGTTCCTGCAGGCCACCGTGCTGGACGAGGCCTATGCCGCGTTCAAGGGCTGGGACGTGGGTGACATCATCGCCGTTGAGGGCGGGCTGACCCGTACCAGGACCGGCGAACTGTCGGTCAAGGCCACCTCGATCCGGCTGCTGGTCAAGTCGCTGCGGCCGCTGCCGGACAAGTGGCACGGGCTGGCCGACGTCGAGCAGCGCTACCGCCAGCGTTACGTCGACCTGATCGTGACGCCGGAGTCGCGCGAGGTGTTCATCAAGCGCTCGAAGATCATCCGCGCGATGCGCGCCTGGCTGGACGCGCGCGACTTCCTCGAAGTCGAGACGCCGATGATGCATTACATCCCCGGCGGCGCGACGGCCAAGCCATTCACTACCCACCACAACGCGCTGGACCTGGACCTGTACCTGCGCGTGGCGCCGGAGCTGTACCTGAAGCGGCTGGTGGTCGGCGGGCTGGAGCGCGTGTACGAGATCAACCGCAACTTCCGCAACGAGGGCGTGAGCACCCGCCACAACCCCGAGTTCACCATGATGGAGTTGTACGAGGCCTACGCCACCTATAACGAGGTGATGGACCTGACCGAAGGCGTGATCCGCGACGTGGCCCGGCAGGTGCTGGGCACCACCGAAGTGGAGTGGGACGGGGTGAAGATCGACCTCGGCCCGGCCTTCCGCCGCTGGCGCATGGACGAGGCGGTGCGCCACTACAACCCGGAGATCAGCGCCGCCGACTGCACCGACCGCGATGCGCTGCTGCGCCACTGCGAGCGGCTGAAGATCCGGGTCAAGCCGTCGTACGGCTGGGGCAAGCTGCTGTTGGAAATCTTCGAGGCGACGGTGGAGGACAAGCTGGTGCAGCCGACCTTCATCACCGACCACCCGGTCGAGGTCTCGCCGCTGGCCCGCGCCAGTGACAGCGAGCCGGGCTATACCGACCGCTTCGAGCTGTTCATCAACGGCAAGGAGCTGGCCAACGGCTTCTCCGAGTTGAACGACCCGGAGGACCAGGCCGCGCGTTTCCGCGCGCAGGTCGAGGCCAAGGACGCCGGCGACGACGAGGCCATGCATTTCGACGCCGACTACATCCGCGCGCTGGAATACGGCATGGCCCCGACCGGCGGGCTGGGCATCGGCATCGACCGTCTGGTGATGCTGCTCACCGGCCGCGCCTCGATCCGCGACGTGCTGTTGTTCCCGTACATGCGTCCGGAAGCCTGAGCGCATCGCCGATGGCGGAAACGAAAGGGCCTTGCCGGCATGGCAAGGCCCTCTCGTTACAAGCGGGGATTCGTGGGTATGGGGCTTGCCCAATACAGGGCTTTCCCGGCCAAGCCCCATGCGGGGCAAGCCCCGCATCCACGGGCCTCGCGCCCACGCTCCAGCCGGAGCTCAGCCCTCGGCCAGCGACAGGAAGCCGAAGTGGAAGGCCGAGACGTGTGCCAGCGCGATGCGGCAGGTCACCGTGCCCACGCTCGGGGTCGGCGACTGGCCCGGCGAGAAATAGCGCACGTCGCGCAGGTGGATGTAGTGGCGGTGGCCGTCGGCGGGCTTGGGGTCCTCGCCGATCTGCGCCAGCGCCTGCTTGATGCCTTCCTCGATGCTGGCGGTGAGCCAGTTCTCCTGCATGTAGTTCTCGCGGCTGATGACGCGCCCGGAGATCAGCAGGCCGCCCACGGTCAGGGTGACCGGGATGTCGATCTCGGGGCTGTTCTCGGCCAGCTTGATGACCACTTCCAGTACGGGGTCGCTCATGGGTGGTTCCTGGTGATGGGAGGGGGAGTCAGGCCTGCGGCGGGGCGTCGCGCAGTTCGCGGCGCAGGATCTTGCCGACGTTGGTCTTGGGCAGCTCGGTGCGGAACTCGACGATGCGCGGGTGCTTGTAGCCGGTGAGGTTGGCGCGGGCGAACTCCTTGACCTGTTCCTCGGTCAGGTTGGGGTCCTTCTTGACGATGACCACCTTGACCACCTCGCCGGACTTCTCGCTGGGCACGCCCACCGCGGCCACTTCCAGCACGCCGGGCATCATCGCGATCACGTCCTCGACCTCGTTCGGGTACACGTTGAAGCCCGACACCAGGATCATGTCCTTCTTGCGGTCGACGATGTAGAAGAAGCCCTTCTCGTCCATCTTCGCCATGTCGCCGGTATGCAGCCAGCCGTCGGCGTCGATGGCCTGGGCGGTTTCGTCCGGGCGCTGCCAGTAGCCCTTCATCACCTGCGGGCCGCGGATGCACAGTTCGCCCACTTCGCCGGTGGCCAGCGTCTTGCCGTCATCGTCCTTGACGCAGGCATCGGTGGAAGGGATGGGCAGGCCGATGGCGCCGTTGTATTCGGCCAGGTCCAGCGGGTTGATGCAGGCCGCCGGCGAGGTCTCGGTCAGGCCGTAGGCTTCCACCAGGGTGACGCCGGTGACCTTCTTCCACTTCTCGGCCACCGCGCGCTGCACCGCCATGCCGCCGCCGAGGGTGACCTTGAGCGCGGAGAAGTCCACCTCGTCGAAGCCGGGGGTGTTGAGCAGGCCGTTGAACAGCGTGTTGACGCCGGTGATGGCGGTGAAGCGGGTGCCCTTGAGCTCCTTGACGAAGCCCTTCATGTCGCGCGGGTTGGTGATCAGGTAATTGAGCCCGCCGAGCTTCATGAAGACCAGCCCGTTCGCGGTCAGCGCGAAGATGTGGTACAGCGGCAGCGCGGTGATGATGACTTCCTCACCGGGTTTGACTCCCGAGGCGGAGATCCACGCCGAGGCCTGCTGCATGTTGGCGATCAGGTTGCGGTGGGTGAGCATCGCGCCCTTGGCCACGCCGGTGGTGCCGCCGGTGTACTGCAGGAAGGCGATGTCGTCGTGGCTGATCTCCACCGGCGGCAGGGTGTGGCCGCTGCCCAGGCGCAGCGCCTCGCGGAAGCGGACGGCGCCGGGGATGCGGTAGTCCGGCACCATCTTCTTCACGTACTTGAGCACGAAGTTGACGATGGCGCCCTTGGGGAAGCCGAGCATGTCGCCCAGGCCGGTGGTGACCACCTGCTTGACCGGGGTGTCGGCGATGACCTGCTGCACGGTGTCGCCGAAATTGTCCACCACCACCAGCACCGAGGCGCCGGCGTCGACCAGTTGGTGCTTGAGCTCGCGCGCGGTGTACAGCGGGTTGACGTTCACCACGGTCAGGCCGGCGCGCAGGATGCCGAAGGTGGCGATCGGGTACTGCAGGCAGTTGGGCATCATCACCGCGACGCGGTCGCCCTTCTTCAGTTGCAGCTCGCCCAGCAGGTAGGCGGCGAACTGGCTGACCAGCGCATCGGCCTCGCCGTAGGTGAGGGTCTTGCCGAAGTTGGAATAGGCGGGGCGGTCGCGGAAGCGGGCGACGGAGGCGTCGAACACCGAGACGACCGAGCGGAACTCCTCGACATCGATCTCCGCCGGCACGCCGGCGGGATAACTCTGCAGCCACGGACGTTCCCGATTCATCATCCCCTCCAGGATTTGCATGTGGTTCGTATCGAATGTGCGGCCCGGCACGGCGCCGCCGTTGGTGGCAGCATACCGTCCAGAATGGAAAAGGCGAAGGGAGTAGAGCGTGGCCCGAACGGTGTTGAACTGCCTGCGTATTGCATTGATCGCCTGCGCGCTTGCCGCCTGCGCCCGGCAGGAGCCGGAGCAGCGCCTGCGCGCGGAGGTGGCGGCGATGCAGGAAGCGGCGGAAAACGGCCAGCCCAGGGCGTTCATGGCGCGGGTGGCGCCGGACTTCATCGGCAACGACGGGCTGGACCGCGACGGGCTGGAACGCCTGCTGCGCGGCCAACTGCTGCTCAATGCCAAGGTCGGCGTGCGCACCGGGCCGCTGGAGGTCGAAATGGGGCAGGGCACGGCCACGGTGCGCTTCACCGTGCTGCTGACCGGCGGCAACGGCCGCTTCCTGCCCGAGCGCGGGCAGGTCTGGCAGGTGACCAGCGGCTGGCGCGAGCACGACGGTGACTGGCAGCTCTACAGCGCCGACTGGAGCGCGGCCGGGGAACGCTGAGCGAGATGACTCCCAACGGCATCGATGAATGCGCGGACAGGTAGATGAATGGAGGCCACGACGGCGCCGGCATCGTCATGCGCTTATCGCGCCGCGCTGTTTATGCTGCCGGCGAATTCCACGCCGGCGGCGCCGGCCCATGCAAGGAGAGTCCCATGACTGCTCGTACCGCTTTCCGCAATGTCTCCCTCGGCCTGCTGGCCACCGCCATGCTGTCGGCCTGCGCCACCGGCGGCTCGTATGTGCAGAGCGACCCCTACGGCAACCCGACCCAGCAGCAGAACCGTACCGGCAAGGGCGCGCTGATCGGTGCCGCCATCGGCACCGCCGCCGGCCTGCTCAGCGGCAGCAGCGCCACCGAGCGCCGCCAGCACGCGATGATCGGCGCCGGCATCGGCGCGCTGGGTGGCGCAGCCGTCGGCAACTACCAGGACCGCCAGGAACGCGCGCTGCGCGAGCGCACCGCCAACACCGGCATCGACGTGCAGCGCCAGGGCGACAACATCACCCTGAACCTGCCCGACGGCATCACCTTCGACTTCAACAAGACCACGCTCAAGCCGCAGTTCTACGGCGCGCTCAACGGCGTGGCCTCGACCCTGGCCGAGTACAACCAGACCATGATCGAGGTGGTCGGCCACACCGACAGCATCGGCACCGACGCGGTCAACAACCGCATCTCCAAGGAGCGCGCCGACGCCGTGGCCGCCTACCTCAGCGCGCAGGGCGTGCAGCGCGAGCGCATCGAGACGCTGGGCGCCGGCAAGGCCTACCCGATCGCCAGCAACGACACCGAGGCCGGCCGCGCGCAGAACCGCCGGGTCGAGATCCGGGTGATCCCGCTGCGTTCGTGAGCCGGTCCGCACGATCGTGACGAAGGGAGCCGCGCAAGCGGCTCTTTTCGTCTGCGCCATCCATGCCATCTGGCCCATCCGGGCACCATCGGCGCGGTGCTAGATTCGGCCGATGCCGGCGCGGGATGCGCTGCCGGCACCGCATAATCAGGGAGGCCGCATGTCCATCCACCGTACCGCCTGCATCACCGCGCTCGCGGTGAGCGCCAGCAGCCTGTTCCTCGCCACGCCTGCATCCGCCGAGTACGCCAAGCCGCCGGCCGAACTGCTGAAGGTGCTGACCGCGCCGCCGCCGCCGATGCCCAGCGTCGACCCCACCGGCAAGCGCCTGCTGCTGACCACCAGCCAGACCTATCCGTCGATCAGCCGCGTCGCCCGGCCGTACCTGAAGCTGGCCGGCCTGCGCCTGGAGCCGGGCAACCGCAGCCGCCACGACACCCCGGGCGGCTACGGCATCCCCGCCTGCGTGGCCGACTTCACCCTGGTGGACATCGCCAGCGGCAAGGAAACCCGCGTGCCGCTGCCGAAGGACGCCTGCGCCGGCGGCGCGCTGTGGTCGCCGGACGGCCAGCGCTTCGCCTTCCAGAACGTCGTCGCCGATTCCGTACAGCTGTGGGTGGGCGATGCCGCCAGCGGCCAGGTCCGGCAGATCCCGGGCGCGCGCCTGAACCCCATGTTCGGCAGCACCGTGCAGTGGCTGGATGGCGGCAACCGTCTGCTGGTCAAGCTGGTGCCCGCCGACCAGGGCCCGGCGCCGGCCGGCGATGACGTGTATGGCCCGGACGTGCAGGAATCGCTCGGCGCCAAGGGCGTGAGCAGCACCTACGAAACCCGCGATACGCTCGCCAGCGAGCACGACGAACGCCTGTTCGCCTACTACGGCCAGTCGCAGCTGGCGGTGGTCGAGGCCGCTTCCGGCAAGGTGAATCCGGTCGGCGTGCCGCAGCTGTACAACGACGTCAACGGCGCACCCGACGGCGTGCACGTGCTGACCGAGACCATCAAGCCGCCGTTCTCGCACGCAGTCACCTACCAGCGCTTCGCCTACGACGTGGACGTGCTGGACGTGACCACCGGCAAGAGCGTGCGCATCGCCTCGCTGCCGCTGGCCGAGCGCGTGCCGGTGCACGGTGTGCCGGAAGGCCCGCGCGATTTCGACTGGCGTGCCACCGACCCGGCCACGCTGGTCTGGGCCGAAGCGCTGGACAAGGGCGACTGGAACGTCAGCGTGCCGCAGCGCGACAAGCTGATGCTGCAGTCCGCGCCGTTCACCGCGGCGCCGCGCGAGATCGCCCGCACCACCCAGCGCTACGCCGGCTTCGACTGGACCGCGCAACCGCAGCGCAGCTTCCTCAACGAATACGACGAGAACCGCCACTGGCGCCAGACCCGCATCGTCGACATCGACGACCCGAAGCGGGAAGCGCGCCTGCTGTGGGACCTGTCCAGCGACGAGCTGTATGGCGACCCGGGCAGCTTCGTCTACCAGCGCCTGCCCAACGGCGCCTACGTGGTGCGCGAGGAGGACGGCAAGGTGTTCCTGCGCGGGCAGGGCAGCTCGCCGCAGGGCGACCGCCCGTTCCTCGACCGGCTGGACCTGGCCACGCTCGAGAGCGAGCGCCTGTTCCGCAGTGCCGCCGACGCCTACGACCAGTTCCTCGGCTTCACCGCCGAACCCGGCCGCTACCTCACCTGGCACCAGTCGGTGATCGACCCGCCCAACGCCTGGCTGCGCGAACTGGGCGCGCGTGATGCCGCGGCCAGGGAAGGCGAGGCGCAGTACGCCGCCGAAGGCCGTGCGCTGACCCATGTCGCCGACCCCACGCCGGAAGTGCGGCAGATCCAGAAGCGGCTGGTCACCTACAAGCGTGCCGACGGCATCGACCTGTCCTTCACCCTGTACACCCCGCCGGGCTACCAGGAAGGCCAGCGCCTGCCGGCCATCCTCTACGCCTACCCGGCCGACTTCGCCAACAGCGCGCAGGCCGGGCAGGTGTCCGGCTCGCAGCAGACCTTCACCCGGCTGGCGCCGTACCGGCTGATGCTGCTGGCCGGCTATGCCATCATCGACAACGCCTCGTTCCCGATCGTCGGCGACCCGAAGAGCGCCTACGACACCTACCTGGAACAGCTCACCGCCGACGCCAAGGCCGCGGTGGACAAGGCGGTGGAACTGGGCGTGGTCGATCGCAACCGCATCGGCGTCACCGGCCACAGCCACGGCGGCCTGATGACCGCCAACCTGATCGCCCACACCGACCTGTTCAAGGCCGGCGTCGCCACCAGCGGCTCGTACAACAAGACCTTCACCCCGTTCGGCTTCCAGAACGAGCGCCGCTCGGTGTGGCAGGCGCAGGACGTATACCTGAAGGCCTCGCCGTACTTCTATGCCGACAGGATCAAGCTGCCGCTGCTGCTGGTGCACGGCGAGGACGACGCCAACCCCGGCACCGAGCCGTTCCAGTCGCGCAAGCTCTACCAGGCCATCCGCGGCAACGGCGGCACCACCCGCCTGGTGATGCTGCCGCACGAACCGCACTGGTACACCGCACTGGAATCCAACGAACAGCTGGTGGCCGAAATGCTGGCCTGGTTCGACCGCTACGTGAAGAATGCGCCGGCGGCTTCGACCAAATGAGTTGATGGCGGATTGATCGAGCAGCACGAAGAAGCCCGCGCGAGCGGGCTTCTTCGTTTCGCGTGTTGGTGGATTGCGTTATGGCAAGCCAGCGGCGTGTGTTGGTTGTTGAACACCCTCGCACAGGTCAGTCGTCGCCCGTGCCGCGGTTGATCAGCAATGACTCATTGCCGACCGTCACCTGCAATGTGTCGCTCAAGCCAGCGCCCGGACAAGCGATGGGCACCACCCCGCCGATGATCTGCTCGCTGCGGCGCTCGTCGTAGTGCATGTGCCAGGTCTTGGAGGTTGTCAATGGATGGACTTGCCCGCCATGACCCGGGACGGAAGCCGCTGGCACCTGGTGTGCAATCTGCTTCTTGGTGCACGCTAGCGCTGGAAGCTCCCGAGAGCCGTTTCCAGTGCATCACCCAGATGACGGTATGCGGCCGTGATGCGGTGCACTGATCGCAGGCTCTCGGGCATCGCCAGCCAAAGCTCAAGTTCAAAGCCGAAAGCTTCTTCGAGCACGGAAACGAGCCCGTCGCGCCGTGCAATCGTGCAGTGGCAAGGCCCAATCCCAATGCCTGCTCGCACGGCAGCCAGTTGCGCCAAGTGGTTGTCCGTTCGAAGTACGCCCGTGGCGTCAGCCGGGAAACCGTGAAGGTGCAGCTTGGCCCAGTCCTTCGCCGAGCGGTCTGGCGTGACGAGAGGCCACGCTGTCAGTGCTTCCAGATCTGGCGGCGTGCCGCGGTGCTCAATCAACTCCGGCGCAGCAAACAGCCCGACTCGAATCACGCCGACTCGGCGTGCAATTACCGGCGCCTGCTCGGGCCGCATGGTACGTAGCGCGATGTCGGCTCCGTGCTCGACCAGATCCTCAATGCGGTCCGTCAATGAGAGTTCTACCTCGATGGTCTCCAGGCGCTCGTGGAGGGAGGCCAAGAGCGAGGGCAGGAATTCCACTCCCAGCATTTCGCTTGTCGTCACGCGAACGCGTCCGCCAGGCGAGGTGGCATCCGCACTCGCGCCGCGCTGGAATGCTGCAGCGGCGCGTTCCATCGCTTCGAGATGCCTGCGCAGGCCAAGCGCTGTTTCAGTAGGGACCAGGGTTGCATTGCCACGAGTAAATAGCGGCATGCCCAATGCCGCCTCAAGTGACTCGATGCGACGCCGGACGGTCGGTTGCGTCACTCCCAGAGTGCGCGCAGCTGCAAGCAGGCTTCCCGCCCGCAATACGGCCAGCAGCGCCCGAGCGTCGTCCCAATGCGGGGTATGTGTCGTCATCAAAAAAGTTTAGCCGGATGACGGTTTTTGACAATTTCTTTCAACTCCGTTTCAAGCGAAGCTGTGCCCTTCAACATGCAGGCTTCGTATGCGTCCCCCCATCTTTCATGTCCCTGACCTTGATGTCAGCCCGCTCCCGACCCCTTACGCACCGACTGGCCCTGCCGCTGTGCATTACGCTCCACGCCTGGCGCAACTTGGCGGCCCGCAGGGGGTAACCGGGCTTGCGACCAACCTGATCGCACTGGCCCCAGGTATGCGGGCGTTCCCGTTCCACTCGCACCGCAACAACGACGAACTCTTTTACGTGATAACTGGTGCAGGCGAACTACGTTACGGTGCCGAGGCTTGGCCCATTCGTGAAGGAGACCTCATCGCTTGTCCCGCGGGCGGGCCCGAGACCGCACATCAGATTCGGAATACAGGCACCGTGGAACTTCGGTATCTGGCCATCGGCACGAATGTCTCGCCGGACATCGTCGAATACCCGGACACCGGCCAGTACAAAGCGCACGCACATGGTGTCCCGCCTTTCGACATTGTCGCGCACCGCGAACGAACCGCCGACTACTGGGCGGTGCCGCATGAATAGTTACCTGATGCTGAAAGCACTCCACGTGGTGGCGGCGATTACATCTGTAGGCATGATGGTTTCCCTTCCGACGCTGCACTGGCTGATGCGTAATTCGTCACCGGAACAGCGTGCAGTATTGGTGGGGACCATCGACCGCCAGATATCGATCAGCGGCTGGGCGCTCGTGGCTTCGGGCTTCTGGCTCACTGCGATGCTGGGCGGCTGGCCGCTTCTTCGCTCACCTTGGCTGGCCGGCTCGATCGCATTGATCGTGACTGGCCTTGCCTGGGACGGGCTGTCCGACCGAGTCCTGCCGGACATGATGGCCGGGCGAACGGTGCTGCAGGCGGGAATCAAGGGGGGCTTGTTCCTTGCGGTTGCGGTATTGATGGTGCTCAAGCCGGCCTAATCGGGTGCACCTCGGGTGACAATGGGCAGACGTCATCGGGCTCGGAGCTCACTAGGCTTGGCTTTCTGGGATGGAGCAGCCTGAGTGCACCGGGACGTAGTCGCGGATCGTGCCAATCATGAGGAACGAAGGCATTCAATGGCAGAGCGAAAATACGGCGAACAGGCACCGGCAACGGAAACCACCATCGCTGGGGCCGACTGGTATGGGCGGAAGCTCTTTCGGGAGAAATTTCAGGGGGTGCTATTCGTCGATCTCGATTTGACGGAGTTGGAGAATTTCGGCGCCGTTTTCAATGAATGCATGTTCCGTCGCGCTCGCTTCAATGCTTCGGTCCACGACGAAGCCGCATTTGTGAACTGTACTTTCACCTCGTGCAATTTTTTTGACAGTCGATTCACGGCATGCAAATTTGTCGGAAGCATGTTCAATGGCTGTCAGTTCGATCACATGAATGTGATCGAAGGGGATTGGGGTTTCGTAGGTTTGCCGGGGGCAGACCTGCGTCGAGCGTCATTTTCCGGAACGCGACTGCGGGAGGCTGACCTGACCGGTGCCCGTTGCCAAGGGAGCTCGATCTGTGACGTCGATCTATCCGGGGCTTGGCTTCACAGCGTGGACTTCAGTGGGTGCGATCTTCGCGGAACGGACTTGGGTGCGATCAAGCCGGATAGTGCCAACCTGAAGGGAGCGATCATCACGATCGACCAGACCATTGTGATCGCGGAGGTACTGGGGCTGGACGTCCGGCTGGAGTAAAAGAGGATGCGATGTTCTCCCAAGCGATGGTTCGCTTCTGGCTGAAAGCCGGCAATGAGCCCATGGCTTTTCTCCCGGATGAAGCAGGATGAGTCGAATAAGTCAGGCCGGCCAATTCAAAAGACGGCTTTAGAGCCTGTTCAAAGTTTCGGCGATTTGTCTGATGCTGGAGGGATGAGACCGCGCTATCCAAGTGACATCAGCCGTGAGCAGTTCGAGCAAGTCCGTCCGCTACTGGAAAGTGCGCGCAAGAAGACCGCACCTCGCAAAGTGGACCTGTACGAGGTGTTCTGCGCAGTGCTGTACCTGCTTCGGAGCGGCTGCCAATGGCGGATGCTGCCCGAATCGTTCCCGAAGTGGCGCACGGTCCACGCGTACTTCCAGATCTGGAGCGAAGTGGATGATGAAGGAGTGAGCCTGCTGGAGCGGGCGCTCAAAAAATCAGGTTGGCGCGGCCCGCGAGAGACAGGGGCGCAGCGCCTGCAGCACGTTCTTGATCGTGGACACGCAGAGCGTGAAGAACAGCGACACAGCGGGCCAGAAGGGCTATGACGCCGGCAAGAAGGTGTCGGGGATCAAGCGGCACATTGCGGTGGACACACAGGGGTTGCCGCACGCGGTGTCGGTGACCACGGCCGAAGTGACCGATCGCAAAGGCGCCTTGATCGCGCTTGCACGCTGCAAGGCGGCGCTGCCGCAGGTGCAAAGCCTGCTATGCGACAGCGGCTACACCGGCCAGCCGTTCGCCCAGGGGGTACGAGACATTCTGGGCGAACACACTGCCGTCCAGATTGCCAAGCGCAGCGAACTGCATACCTTCAATGTCATGCCCAAACGTTGGATCGTCGAGCGCAGCTTCGCTTGGCTGGAGAAGAATCGGCGCTTGTGGAAGAACTGCGAGCGCAAGCTCAACACGAGCTTGCAACTCATCCATCTCGCATTCTTGGCGCTTCTGCTCCGAAGACTTTGAACGGGCTCTGACACCTGAAGCGCCACATCCGCGGCTCCACCCGTCCCACGCGCGATCGGCGTGCGGACGGCGCGGATCGACAGTACCCGTAAGCTGCCGCGGGGCACCGCCCTGCCAGCGCAGGGCGTCGTCCTGGCGGGGGGCGCATAAAGCGCGGGCTCCTTCGTCAGCCATCCCGGGCGACGTGTCGGTCTGCACGCCGGCGCAGTGGCGTACACCCTTGCCGCCTGGCCGGGAGCGCAGCCGTCGCGGTTGCGTCGATGGGGTCGTCATGCCAGGTAGCGAAACCCCTTGTCATGGCCATTG
This sequence comes from Stenotrophomonas daejeonensis, assembly GCF_001431505.1. GTDB lineage: Bacteria > Pseudomonadota > Gammaproteobacteria > Xanthomonadales > Xanthomonadaceae > Stenotrophomonas > Stenotrophomonas daejeonensis. The sequence goes on along the minus strand of NZ_LDJP01000054.1, from coordinate 11,605 downwards.
ATGACTCGCCAAGCGCACCGTGGATCCCGGCGTTTGATTTCGATCAGTTCGATTGAGCCACAAGCGGTCATACTCATCTCGTCCATTGAAAATGACTGGGGTTCGTCATGCGGCTGGGGTCGCGCTCACTGATCATTCCCGTGGTGATGGCCGGCTTCCTACTGCCGGCATTGGCGGTTCCCCGCGGCACCTGGCCGACAATGGCCATGCTCAGCCTGGGCTCGGGCGTCACCGCGGTTTCGCTGATGGCGCTGGCCGCGGTGCTCGGTGCGCGCTGGAAGGCCGTCGAGTCGCTGTTCGATGGCCTGGACCGCGTCTACGAGACGCACAAGTGGCTGGGTGTGTGGACGCTCGTGTTCGCCTCGATACATCTGGTATTCAAGGCCGGTGTGCAGGAGTGGGAGGTGGCGCCGATCCTGGCCCTGCCCGGACCAGTGACGCGCCTCGTTCGCCAGCTCAGCTTCGTGGCGATAATGCTGATCGTGCTGCTGGCACTGAACCGCAAGATCCCTTATCGCAGCTGGCGCTGGTGGCACAGGTTGTCGGGGCCACTGTTCCTGATCGTGATCGCGCACTGGCTCAGCTTCAAGTCGCCCATCGTGCTGGGCAGCCCGGCCGGCGTGTGGCTGGCACTGCTGTCGCTGCTCGGCGTGGCGGCGGCGTTCTACAAGCTGCTGTTGTATCCGCTGTGGTCGCGGCATGCGCGCTACCGGCTGGATGCCGTGTCCTCGACCGGCAACGCGGTCTATCTGCAGCTGCGGCCGGAGGGGAAGGCGATTCCGTTCCAGCCCGGCCAGTTCGCCTTCCTGTCATTCGAGCAGGACGGCCTGCGTGAGCCGCACCCCTTCACCATTGCCAGCGCGGGACGCACCGATGGAGGCATCGCCTTCATGGTACGTGCCCTGGGCGACTACACCGAGCGGTTGGTGCGCGAGGCAAGGCCAGGCTTGCTGGCGGAGGTATATGCACCGTTCGGCCGTTTCCTGCGGGAGCCGGGTGATGGCCCGGAAATCTGGATTGCCGGCGGCGTCGGCGTGACACCGTTCATTTCCTGGCTGCAGGATGCCGATGCGGTCGGGCTGGAGCGGGTGACCTTCTTCCACTTCTACACGTCGGGACGTGAGCTTCCGGAGGTGCTGGATCTGCAGGGGCTGGCCGCGCGGCGCGGGGTCGAGCTGGTCGAGATCGCCAGCGGCCCGGGCGATGCCGGGTTCCGCAAACGCTTCGCACAGTCGGTTGAGGGACACGGCAAATCGGCGCCGACGATCCATTTCTGTGGTCCCGCCGGACTGCTCAGGCAGGTACGCCAGTTGATGCGTGAAACAGGCGTGGCGGAAGAGCGCCTGCACCGCGAGCTGTTCGAGTTCCGTTGATGCCGGATGCAGCCCGGACAGGACATGCGTGTGGATGGCTTGGCGGCAGCGAGGCGTTGGTTCTCTGATACGGAGCGCCGATGAGCGCACTGACGGAACAACTGATCCCGTGCTGCGCTGCCCTGCGCAAGCAGGTGTTGGTCCGCGGGGAACATCCCGCGAAGGATGAAAGTGGTTGCGGGCAGTCGTCCGTTCGCCTGGATGCGCGCCGGGACCGAACGTCGTACCGCGGGCCCAACAATTCGCAAGGGATGCGATGTGCGCGTTGGACATCGCGTCCTGGGAGACATGCTGACGACAACCTCTGCCGTTGTACTGCCGGCACTTGGGGCAGGGGGAGCGGTCGATGCCGAATACCGGTCTTTCATCGCCCGCAATCGCCTCAGACAGGTTCGCGATGGCGTGTCGGGAATCTGCGCATTGCACGGTGAATTGCCGGATTGGAAGCATGATTTCAGCATGTTTTCGCATCTTCACAGTCCATCCACGTGTACCAACATCAGCTGAAGCCGTGGTCATTGCTTCTGTGAAAAGGCCGCTATATTCCAAGCTCCCCCGACCAAGCAGGAGTGGAATGTTCATGACCCGACAACATCTCAAGAGCGCCGGCATGCTGGGTGTCGCACTCGTCGCAACGCTCGGCCTTGGCGCCTGCGCGACCTACAAGAACGAGTTCGCCAACATCAACACCCGCCTCGACCAGCTCGACGCGAAGGTGCAGGGCGCGGCCCAGAGCGCCGAATCCGCCAACCAGTCCGCGCAGCGGGCCAACCAGCGCCTGGATCAGATCGAAGGTCGCGTCCAGCAGCTCGAAACGGCGCCCCGCCGCGCGGCGCGCGGCTAGTCGCTCTTGCACGATTCGTGATGAATTCCTGAATCGGGAACCCGGTGGCCTTTGCGGGCCACTGGTTTCCCTTCGTCACGCAGTCTTCCGTTTCGAAGGAGTCTCCCATCCGTACCTACAGACATGCTGCAGTCCGGGCCGTTCATGGTGCGCTGGCACTGGCGCTGGCGTGCGCGAGCATCGGCGTGGCCAGCGCCGAGGATGCCGCCGCGCAGCCGGTAGCCGCCGTCGATCAGCTTCCGCAGGACCAGGACGTGTCCGACACGGTGATCGAACTTGCGGGTTGGGTTGTCGCAACCCGGGACAGCGAAGGTTATCCCTTCGCGATCATGGACAAGGCCGCTGCACAGATCCTGGTGTTCGGTGGCGACGGCCGGCTTCGCGGCGCGGCGCCTGCGCTGTTCGGCTCGGCGACGGGCGATCACATCGCCCCCGGCGTCGCCGGTCTGGCGCTTCGCGAGATTCCGGGGCGGGATCGCACGACGCCTGCGGGTCGCTTCGTGGGCGGTTTCGGCCCGTCGATAGATGCCGGGCGCGTGCTGTGGGTGGACTACGATTCCGCGGTCTCCATCCACCCTACCGCTACCGGTGTCCCTGCCGAGAGGCGCCCCGAGCGTCTGGCATCGCCCTCGCCGGACGACAATCGCATCACGCATGGCTGCATCAATGTCTCGCCCGGGTTCTACGAGCAGGTCGTCCGCCAGACGTTCGAGCGGGGCGGGGTTTTCTACATCCTGCCGGACAAGGCGCCGCTGGCCGAGACCTTCCCGGAGTTCGTGCAAAGCCGCCCGGCTGCGCAAGGAAATGGTGGAAGACGCGCCGGACGCGCCCACCATTGAAGCGTGCGTCGAAGTATCACCTTGGGTATGCGAGGCAGTACCGCGGCTGGTCAGCTTGATTCCTGCGCGGGTCCATTCCGTTCGTGGCGAAAGCCGGCCATGAGCCCGCCTGGCACAGTGGCGAACCCCGTCAGGCATTCGCCTCGAATGCAGCGTGGTAGCTGACTTCAGCGGCGGGGATTCCGTCAGCCAGAGGCAACGCCTGGAAATATTCCGCAGGCACTCCGGGCAGCACCAATTGCTCGCATGCCCTGAATCCAAAGCGTGCGTAGTAGCCCGGATCACCCAACAGCACGCAACCGGAACTGTCCATCGCATTGAGCCGTTCGATGGCTTCGAGCATCAACGCCGAGCCGATGCCGCGGCCTTGCCGGTCCGGGCGCACCGAGATCGGGCCTAGTCCGTGCCAACCAGCGTCGCCGGAGGACAGCGTCACCGGCGATACCGCGACATGGCCCACGAGGTCGTCGCCTTCCACCGCCACCAGCGAAACGCTCAGCTGCCCGGCCTTGCGCAGGGCGGCGACGATGAAGTGCTCGGTATGGCTGGTGTGCGGTGCGTTGGCGAACGCGGCCTCGGTGAGGCGGGCGATGGCGTTCACGTCGTTGGGTTGCTCGTTGCGGATAGAGAGGTTCATGGGCGTCGAGGAGCAAGGGGCATTCGCATGCCGGGAAATCCAGGTGGCTGCCGGCGGCAAGGTGCGGCCGAGCAGGCGGACTGTTGCTGCTGGTGGTGGCCGGTGACGAGCGTTACGCGATGCCTACACACAAGCGGTGACTCAGAAACAACATGGCCTTCCGCTGGAGAAGGCCATCTTGATGTGGCGCGACCGCTCTTCCACGAAAGGCAGAGCCATTGGCTTGTCTGGATCAGCCAGGAATGCCGGGCAGGTCCAGTCCTTTTTCCTTCGCGCAGTCGATGGCGATGTCGTAGCCGGCATCGGCGTGGCGCATGACGCCGGTGCCGGGGTCGTTCCACAGCACGCGGGCGATGCGCCGGTCGGCGGCCTCGCTGCCGTCGCAGACGATGACCACGCCGGAGTGCTGGCTGTAGCCCATGCCGACGCCGCCGCCGTGGTGCAGGCTGACCCACGTCGCGCCGCCGGCGACGTTGAGCATGGCGTTGAGCAGCGGCCAGTCGGACACGGCGTCGGAACCGTCCTTCATCGCTTCGGTCTCGCGGTTGGGCGAGGCGACGCTGCCGGAGTCGAGGTGGTCGCGGCCGATGACGACCGGTGCCTTCAGCTCACCGTTGCGCACCATCTCGTTGAAGGCCAGGCCGAGTTTGTGGCGCAGGCCCAGGCCGACCCAGCAGATGCGCGCCGGCAGGCCCTGGAAGCTGATGCGCTCGCGCGCCATGTCCAGCCAGCGATGCAGGTGCGGGTCGTCGGCGATGATTTCCTTGACCTTGGCATCGGTCCTGTAGATGTCCTCCGGGTCGCCGGAAAGTGCCACCCAGCGGAACGGGCCGACACCGCGGCAGAACAGCGGGCGCACGTAGGCCGGCACGAAGCCGGGGAAGTCGAAGGCATTCTTCAAGCCTTCGTCGAAGGCCATCTGGCGGATGTTGTTGCCGTAGTCCACGGTCGGGATGCCGGAGGCATGGAAGGCCAGCATCGCTTCCACGTGCACGCGCATGGCAGCCTTGGCGGCGTCGCGCACCTTTCCCGGGTTGGTCTTCTGTTCGGCCAGCCACTGCTCCACCGTCCAACCGATCGGCAGGTAACCGTGCACCGGGTCGTGGGCACTGGTCTGGTCGGTCACGCAGTCCGGGCGCACGCCGCGCTTCACCAGTTCCGGCAGGATTTCGGCTGCGTTGCCGAGCAGGGCGATGGATTTTGCTTCGCCGGCGGTGGTGTACTTGGCGATGCGCGCCAGTGCGTCGTCGATGTCGGTGGCCTGTTCGTCCACGTAGCGGGTGCGCAGGCGGAAGTCGATGCTGCTCTGGCGGCATTCGATGGTCAGGCTGCTGGCACCGGCCAGCGAGGCGGCCAGCGGCTGCGCGCCGCCCATGCCGCCGAGGCCGGCGGTGAGGATCCACTTGCCGGCCAGGCTGCCACCGTAGTGCTGGCGGCCCATCTCGACGAAGGTCTCGTAGGTGCCTTGCACGATGCCCTGCGAGCCGATGTAGATCCACGAGCCGGCGGTCATCTGGCCGTACATCATCAGGCCTTTTTTATCGAGTTCGTTGAAGTGCTCCCAGTTGGCCCAGTGCGGCACCAGGTTGGAGTTGGCGATCAGCACGCGTGGTGCGTCGGGGTGGGTGGGGAACACGCCGACCGGCTTGCCGGACTGCACCAGCAGGGTCTGGTTGTCGTCCAGCCGCTTCAGTGTTTCCAGAATCCTGTCGTAGCTCTCCCAGTCGCGCGCGGCGCGGCCGATGCCGCCGTAGACGACCAGCGACGTCGGGTCTTCGGCCACTTCGGCGTCGAGGTTGTTCTGCAGCATGCGGAACGGCGCCTCGGTCTGCCAGGACTTGCAGTTGAGGGTGTTGCCGCGCGGTGCGCGCGGGCTGCGGGTGGGGTCGTGGCGGGTCATGAGTCTCTCCGGGAGGCGAAATCTAGGCTGGCGCGCAGTACCTGTTGCAGGGTGTCGCGTACCGGCGTGGCGTGGGTTGGGTCGTAAGGTGTGGGCCAGTTGTTTTCGTCGACCGTGGCCGGCTCGTGCATGTAGCCGCGGCAGGCCAGCTCCATCTGCAGGGTGTGCACGCCGCCGGGGATGTTGCTGTAGTGGCGGGTGATCCAGCCGCCCTTGAAGCGGCCGTTGCGCACGTGGCCCAAGCCGCTCAGGGCGCACAGGTTCTCGACCACGTCGGTCAATGCGTTGTCGCAGGAGGTGTCGCCGGCTCCCGATGGGCCCGCCGTGCCGATGTTGAACTGCGGCAGTTCGCCGTCGAACAGGTGCGGGATGCGCGAGCGGATCGAGTGCGCGTCGTACACCACCACGGTGCCGTGGCGTTGGCGCAGGCGTGCGATCTGTTCGGCCAGCGCGGCGTGGTAGGGCGCGAAATACGTGTCGCGGCGGCGCGCGATCTCGGCTTCGTCCGGTTCGTGGCCGGTGCGATACAGCGGCTGGTTATCGAAGGTGGTGGTCGGGCACAGGCCGGTGGTGTTCTGGCCGGGGTACAGCGACACGCCGGAGGGATCGCGGTTGAGGTCGATCACCGAACGCGACAGGGTCGAGCGCACGGTGGTGGCGCCGAGTTCGCGGGCGAAGGCGTACAGCTCGTGCACCCACCAGTCGGCGTCGCGCCGGGCCAGCCAAGGCGAGGCGAAATTGCCGGCCAGTTCACCGGGCAGGTCGGTGCCGGTGTGCGGGAAGCTGACGATCAGCGGGGCGTCGCCTTGGTGGAGGTGGAGCCAGTCGGGAATCGGGGTCATCTGCAAACCTATGTTCGGCAGGAGCGGCAGGTTGTGGCGAAGGTGATGGCTTTTCCCTTCTCCCACCGGGAGAAGGTGCCCGTAGGGCGGATGAGGGGTGGATGGAGTCAGTAATGGCTGAACCATCTGGACTCCGTTCGCCCCTCACCCCAACCCCTCTCCCGGTGGGAGAGGGGCTTTCAGATTTCCACCTGCGGCAGCACCGAATGCAGGCCAACAGCCAGCGCACCGCTGCGCACGAGGCCGGTGGCGATCACCATGTCCGGGTGGAAATAGCGATCGTCCTGCAGCGTCGGTACCTGCGCGCGCAGGGTGGCACGCACCTTTTCCAATGCCTCGCTGGAGCGCAGCGGGGCGTGGAAGTCGCAGCCCTGCGCAGCGGCCAGCAGTTCGATGCCGATGACGTTGGCGGCGTTCTCGGCCATCGCCAGCAGGCGGCGCGCGCCGTGCGCGGCCATCGATACGTGGTCTTCCTGGTTGGCCGAGGTCGGGATCGAATCGACGCTGGCCGGGTAGGCGCGCTGCTTGTTCTCCGACACCAGCGCCGCGGCGGTGACCTGCGGGATCATGAAGCCGGAGTTCAGGCCCGGCTTCGGGGTCAGGAACGCCGGCAGGCCGGACAGCGCCGGGTCGACCAGCATCGCGACGCGGCGCTCGCTGATCGAGCCGATTTCGCAGATCGCCATCGCCAGCATGTCGGCGGCGAAGGCCACCGGCTCGGCGTGGAAGTTGCCGCCGCTCAGCGCTTCGCCGGTGTCGGTGAACACCAGCGGGTTGTCGGACACGCCGTTGGCCTCGATTTCCAGCGTGGTCGCCGCTTGGCGGATCACGTCGAACGCCGCGCCCATCACCTGCGGCTGGCAGCGCAGGCAGTACGGGTCCTGCACGCGCACATCGTTGTCGCGGTGCGATTCGCGGATGGCCGAGCCGGCCATCAGCGTGCGTAGCGCGGCGGCGGTGGCGATCTGCCCGCGCTGGCCGCGAATCGCGTGGATGCGCGGGTCGAACGGCGTATCCGAACCCTTGGCCGCTTCCACCGACAGCGCGCCGGTGACCAGCGCGGCCTGGAACACGGTCTCGATTTCGAACAGGCCGGCCAGCGCATAGGCGGTGGAATACTGGGTGCCGTTGAGCAGCGCCAGGCCTTCCTTCGCACCCAGTACCAGCGGTTCCAGCCCGGCCTGATTGAATGCCTGCTCGGCCGGCATGCGCACGCCGCCGACGAAGGCCTCGCCGACGCCGATCATCACGCTGGCAAGGTGCGACAGCGGGGCGAGGTCGCCGGACGCGCCGACCGAGCCCTGGCACGGCACCACCGGCACTATGTCTTTCTGCAACATCGCTTCGAGCAGCGCCAGCGTCTGCGGACGGATGCCGGAAGCGCCCTGTGCAAGGCTGGTGAGCTTGAGCGCCATCATCAGCCGCACCACGTTGGCCGGCATCGGCTCGCCGACGCCGGCCGCGTGCGACAGCACGATGTTGCGTTGCAGGGTTTCCAGGTCTTCGCGCTCGATGCGCACGCTGGCCAGCTTGCCGAAGCCGGTGTTGATGCCATAGACCGGTTCGCCCTTGGCGACGATGGCTTCGACCACCTGCGCGCTGCGCAGCACGGCGGCCTGCGCCGATTCGTCCAGGTGCACGTTGACGCCGCGATAGACCTGCCGCCATTGCGCCAGCGGGACGTGGCCGGGGCGAAGCACGAGAGAGGAATTCATCGGGTTACTCCAGTGGATTGCAATGCGGGGATGCGGGGGGTGTTTGTTGGCCGCGGAACACGCGCGCGTGCAGCGGGTTGAAGCCCATGCGGTAGACCAGGTCGGCCGGGGCGTCGATGTCCCAGATGGCGAGGTCGCAGTCCATGCCGGCAACCAGGCGGCCGATGCGATCGAAGCGGCCGAGCGCGCGCGCGGCTTCGCGGGTGAAGCCGGCGATGCATTCGTCCACGGTCATGCGGAACAGGGTGGCGGCCATGTTCATCGCCAGCAGCGGGCTGGTCAGCGGCGAGGTTCCTGGGTTGCTGTCGGTGGCCAGTGCCAGCGGCACGCAGGCCTCGCGCAGCTTCTGCAAAGGCGGCGGGGTGGTGTCGCGGGTGAAGTAGTACGCGCCGGGCAGCAGCACGGCGACGGTGCCGGCGGCGGCCATCGCCAGCACGCCGGCATCGTCCAGATGCTCGATGTGGTCGGCCGACAACGCGCCATGCCGGGCGGCCAGTTCGGCACCGTGCTGGTTGCTCAGCTGCTCGGCGTGGATCTTGATCTTCAGCCCGTGCGCGTGGGCGGCGGCGAACACCTGCGCGGCCTGTTCGCGCGCGAAGGCGATGTTCTCGCAGAACACATCCACCGCTTCGGCAAGGCCTTCAGTGGCGACGGCCGGGATCATCGTGCCGCACACTTCGTCGATGTACTCCTGCGCCTGCCGCCCCGGCGGCACCGCATGCGCGCCGAGGAAGGTGGGGACGATTTCGACCTTGCGCAGCTGCGCCAATTGCTTCGCCACGCGCAGTTGCTTGCGCTCGTCGTCCAGCGTCAGCCCGTAGCCGGACTTGATCTCGATGGTGGTGACGCCCTCGGCCAGCATTGCGTCCAGCCGGGGCAGGGTGGCCTTCAGCAATGCCGCATCGTCGGCTTCGCGGGTAGCGCGCACGGTGGAGACGATGCCGCCGCCGGCGCGGGCGATGTCGGCGTAGCTCACGCCCTGCAGGCGCTGCTCGAACTCGTTGGCGCGGTTGCCGGCGTAGACCAGGTGGGTGTGGCAGTCGATCAGGCCGGGGCCGATCCAGCGGCCGCCACAGTCGATGCGCTGCGCGGCGTCGAACGCGGGGGCGCCGGCAGCGGGGCCGGCGTACAGGATGCGGCCATCGCGCGCGGCGACGATGCCGTCGCGGACGATGCCCAGCCCACCGCTGGCGTCGTCGAGCGTCATCAGGTGGGCGTTGTGCCAGACCGTATCGCAGTGCATGCGCGTCTCTCGCGTCTATTTGTATATACAATAATCAGCGACTACCGGGAGTGTCCAGCGATGGCGAACGAAGTTTCCAATCCGCAGCGTTTCCATGCCGCGCAGGCCCTGCTGCCGCAGGGCTGGGCGCGCGACGTGCGCATCGACTGCGCGGACGGGCGGGTCGTCGCGGTGGCGGCCGGCGTGCCGGCCGGCGCCGATGCGCAGGCGCTGGGCGTGGTGGTGCCGGGGCTGGGCAACCTGCACAGCCATGCCTTCCAGCGGGCGATGGCCGGGCTGACCGAGGTGGGCGGGCGTTCGGGCGACAGCTTCTGGAGCTGGCGCGAGCTGATGTACCGCTTCCTCGACCGGCTGACCCCGGACGACCTCCAGGCCGTGGCCGAGCAGGCCTACATGGAAATGCTGGAATCAGGCTTCACCCGTGTCGGCGAATTCCATTACCTGCACCACGCGCCGGACGGCCGGCGTTACGCCGACCACGCCGAAATGTCCGGCCGCATCGCCGCGGCCGCGGCCGCGACCGGATTGGGGCTGACCCTGTTGCCGGTGTTCTACGCCCACAGCGACTTCGGCGGCGCAGCACCGCTGCCGGCGCAGCGCCGCTTCCTGCACGACGTCGAAGGTTTCGCCGCGCTGCTGGACGGCTGCCGGCAGGCGCTGCGCGACACGCCGGACGGGGTGCTGGGGCTGGCCCCGCACAGCCTGCGCGCGTGCACGCCGCAGCAGTTGCAGGCACTGCCGGCACTGGTGGACGGGCCGGTCCACATCCACATCGCCGAGCAGGTGCGCGAAGTCGACGCCTGCCTGGCGTGGAGCGGGCAGCGCCCGGTGCAATGGCTGCTGGGCAACATGCCGGTGGACGAGCGTTGGTGCCTGGTGCACGCCACCCATCTCGAAGCCGATGAAGTGCATGGCATTGCCGCCAGCGGTGCGATGGCCGGCCTGTGCCCGGTCACCGAGGCCAACCTTGGCGACGGCCTGTTCCCGATGCGCGAGTTCGTGGGGCAGGGCGGGCGCTTCGGCGTCGGTTCCGATTCCAACGTGCTGATCGACGCGGCCGAGGAACTGCGGCTGCTCGAATACGGCCAGCGCCTTGCCCTGCGCGGGCGCAACGTGGTGTCGCCGGGCGAGCTGTCCAGCGGCCGCTGGCTGTACCAGCAGGCGCAGGCCGGCGCGGCGCAGGCGCTGGGCGTGCAGGCCGGCTTGGCGGTGGACGCACCGGCGGACCTGGTCGAACTGGATACATCGCACCCCTCGCTGCATGGCCGCGAAGGCGATGCGCTGCTCGACAGCTGGGTATTCGCCGCGCGCGGCGGCGCAGTGCGCTCGGTGTGGCGCAATGGCCGGCAGTGGGTGCGCGATGGCCGCCACGTCCACCGCGACGCCGTGGCCGTGCGCTATCGTGCGGCGCTGCAACGGATACTGGGCTGAACGCGCGCGTGGACAAGATCAGGAAGAAGGCGCCCAGCCTCAACCAGCGCATCCGCGGCGACATCGAAGGCCGCATCCTCAGCGGCGAATGGATGCCGGGCTTCCGCATCCCGTTCGAGCACGAGCTGATGGCGCAGTACGGCTGCTCGCGGATGACGGTGAACAAGGTGCTCACCGCGCTGGCCGAGAGCGGCATGATCGAGCGCCGCCGCCGCGCCGGTTCGTTCGTGGCGCGGCAGTCGCCGCACCTGGAGCAGGTGGCGCTGGAGATCCCCGACATCGCGCTGGCGGTGGGCGGGCGCGGCCACGCCTATGGCTTCCGCCTGCTGGAGCGCGCGCACCGCAAGGCGCGCGCCGAGGTGGCCGAGGAGGTGCGGCTGGTCGGCAAGGACAAGCTGCTGGCGATGCGCTGCCTGCACCTGGCCGATGGCCGGCCGCTGGCGCTGGAGCGGCGGTTGATCAACCCGGAGGCGGTGCCGGAGACGCTGGACGTGGATTTTTCGCGGCACGCGCCGGGCAGCTGGCTGCTGCAGAACGTGTCGTGGACGCGCGGCCAGCACCGCATCAGCGCGGTGGCCGCCGATGCCGACGAGGCGGCGCTGCTGCAGGTGCCGGTGGGTACCGCCTGCCTGGTGATCGACCGCCAGACCTGGCTCGGCGAGCAGCCCATCACCTGGGTGCGGCAGATGTTCCTCGGCGACGCCTACGACCTGGTGGCGCGTTTCGCGCCGGGGGCCCGTTGAACCTTGCAGGGCTGTTTTTGTAGGAGTCAACTGTCATT
>NZ_LDJP01000053.1 GCF_001431505.1 Stenotrophomonas daejeonensis | reverse complement strand
CCTTCCTCTATCTCGCCTCTATTCCAATGTGGCTGGATTGAATGTCGATTCGGCCTAGCATCGTCACTCCCTTCCCGGAGAAGGGGCGTTCATGCATGCGCGTGGCCGCGCCGTCATCCGCGCATTGCCACCCTGAAGGGAGATGGTTGCGTCCGCATGCGATTGCGGACCGACGGCAAGTGACGGATCGCGTCACTATCACCAGAAGCGGGCTGGCCGTATGGCCTACTGGCGCAGGCGAAGCACTTGCCCTAGAATTTGCGTGACGGACATCACAATTATTCCGCACGGAGCATCGTTGGTGAAGGTTCTTTCCGTTTTTGGCACCCGTCCGGAAGCAATCAAGATGGGGCCGCTGGTCCGGGCGCTCGGGGAAGCGCAACACATCGAATCGATCGTCTGCACCACGGGCCAGCACCGGGCGATGCTGGACCAGGTGATGTCGCTGTTCGGCATCGTCCCGGCGCATGACCTCGACGTCATGGTCGCCAACCAGACCCTCAACGGGCTGTGCTCGCGCCTGTTCGAACGGCTGGACGCGCTTTACGAACAGGTGAAGCCGGACCGCGTGCTGGTGCATGGCGACACCACCACCGCGATGACCGCGGCGGTGGCGGCCTTCCACCGCCGCATCCCGGTCGGCCACGTCGAGGCCGGCCTGCGTACCGGCGACGTGCAGCGCCCCTGGCCGGAGGAAATGAACCGCCGGGTGATCGACGTGGTTTCCGACTGGCTGTTCGCGCCCACCGCCAGCTCGCGCGCGAACCTGGAGCGCGAGCACCTCGGCGGCCGCATCGTCGTCACCGGCAACACCGTCATCGACGCCCTGCGGCAGACCGTGGCGCGGCTGGATGGCGACGGCGCGCTGCGCGCTGCGGTGGATGCGCCGTTCGGCATGCTCGACCCGCGGCGCCGCCTGCTGCTGGTGACCGGCCACCGCCGCGAGAGCTTCGGCAGCGGCTTCGAGAACATCTGCCGCGCGCTGGCCGAGCTGGCGGCGCGTGACGACCTGCAGGTCGTCTACCCGGTGCACCTCAATCCGAACGTGCAGGGGCCGGTCAACGCGCACCTGGGCGGCCTGCGCAACGTGCACCTGGTGCCGCCGCAGGACTACCTGAGCTTCGTGCGCCTGATGCAGCGCGCCGACGTGATCCTCACCGACTCCGGCGGCGTCCAGGAAGAGGCGCCGGCACTGGGCAAGCCGGTGCTGGTGATGCGCGACGTCACCGAGCGCCCGGAGGCCGTGGAGGCCGGCGTGGTGCGGCTGGTCGGCACCGAATCCGCGCGCATCGTCGCCGCGGTGATCGACGCGATTTCCGCGCCGCCGTCCGCCACCGGGTTCGATCCCGGCGCCAGCCCCTATGGCGACGGCCATGCCAGCGACCGCATCGTCGCCGCCCTGCTCGAGCAGCCGTTCACCGAGTTCCGGCCCGCATCCCGCGTTGCCGCCATCCCTTTCCCTGCATGAAGTGACGCCATGACCCAGACCGGCCGACATTTCCTCCTCTCCCTTGCCACCGCCTCGCTGCTGGTTGCCGCTTCGCCGGCCCGCGCCGCCGACACGGCCGCGGCGCAGTTCGGCGAATGGGCCGGCGACAACGTCGTGACCCGGCAGATGACGCTGCGCGACCTCGGTTTCCGCCAGCCGCTGACGCTCAGCGGCCAGGAGGACAAGCGCGAGATCTACCTGCCGGTGCCGGTCGGGGTGCCGACCCACGGGGCGCAGCTGCAACTGGATGGCCGCTACGTGCGCGGCCACACCGGGCGCACCTCGGGGCTGTGGTCGGTGGATGGCGACCCGGTCGCCGCGCGCTCGATCACCGATGCGCAGGGCGACGCCAGCCAGTTGCTGGGCATCGACGGCCTGCCGCGCGACAACGGTTTCGTGCGCGTCGGCGTGGGCTGGTGGTCGGTGGTGTCCGACTACCGTTGCGCCGACCAGAGTGCGCCGGCCAACGTGCTGCGGCTGTCGCCGGATTCGCGCTTCAGTTACCGCTTCGACAGCCGTGAGGTGGACACCGTGGCCAAGGCGTGGGGCGCACTGCCGCCGCGCGTGCGCCTGCTGGTGGACGGCAAGGCGCTGCAGGCGCCGGTCTACGATGCCGCCTGGCGCATCGGCACCGCGCTGCGCAATGGCGGCAAGCGCGTGGACGTGGTGGCGATGCCGGCGGTCGGCGGCAGCGTCGACCTGGACGGCGTGGCGGTCCCGGCCAGCCTGCGCGGCATTCCCGCCTATGCGGCACTGGCCGGCGGCGGCCGTGACCACCGCATCGCCGATCTGGCCGAAGTGGGCGCGCTGCTGTCCCTGCATGGCGACGGCCCGCTGGCCGCGGACGTGGTGATCGACAGCGAGCCGCTGCGCGCGGCCGTCCGCGCGGCGCTGGATGCGCTGGCCGCCCAGATTGCCTCTGCCGATAGCGATGCCTTCGCCGCCTGGCGCGCGGCATCCATGTCGTCGCTGGAGAAAGGCACGGGCGAGAGTTCGGTGGGCGTGGCCCCGGTCGCCGGCCGGCCGACCCTGCTGGTCAATCCCGCCGCCGGCGCCGAAGTGGCCGGCCTGCTGGGCGAGCAGTGGCGCAGTTATGCCTTGGGCCGCTCGCTGCAGGTCGAGCAGGCCAATACGCCGCCGGTGAGCGAGGACAGCGTTCTGCTCAGCCGCCTGGGCGGCAGCATGGCCGGCACGCTGGAAATCATCGCGCGCGGCGACCGCACCGCCACCTTCGAGCTGGGTGCGCTGTCGGCCGACGGGCGCCTGCCCGAGCAGGTGGTGATCGACGTGTCGGCGGCGCCGAACGCGGCCGGGCAGGGCGCGGTGGCGACGATCTACTTCAACGATTTCCTGCTCGGCGCGCGGGTCCTGAACACCGACGGCAAGCCGCAGCGGCTGGTCGCGCGGGTGCCCGCCTACGTGCTGGCGGCCCGCAACGAAGTGCGGGTGAGCTTCCTGCGCCAACCCGCGCGCCCGTATTGCCATGACCCGGCCACGGCCTTCCCGGTGTCGATCCTGCCCAGCAGCCACCTCAAGCTGGCCAAGCGCGACTTGGGGAACAGCTTCGTCGCCGCCGCCAGCCGGCTGGCGCACACGAACGACGTGTTCGTGCCCAAGGATTGGTTGCAGCAGGCGCCGGCGTCGCTGTCCACGGTGATCGCCATCGCCAGCGCCACGGGCGTCTCGCCGCAAGCGGCGCGCATGCAGGTGGCCGAGGCCGGCGCGGCGATCAAGCCGGAACACCCGTACGTGGCATTTGCATTGGCGCCATCGGGCGTCACCCCGGCGGCGCTGGACGGCGGCCACCTGGTGGTGGCCGGCAAGCCGCAGCCGCTGCTGGACCTGGCCGGGCTGGACCATGCCGCCGTGGTGCAGGTGGTGTCGGCCGGCGGCCACACCGGCGTGCTCTACAACACCCTGGGCAGCAGCGCGCCGTCGCTGGACGAGCCGTTCCGGCTGCTGCGCGGCGACCTGGCGGTGCTGGACGGCAGCGGCCGGGTCAGCGACTTCGACAGCCAGGACCCCTACGGCGCGCGCATGGCCGCCGAAGGCGACCCGCAGCCGTGGTGGCGCCAGCACATGGTGTGGCTGCTGCTGCTGGTCGGCGTGGTCGTGTTCATGCTGCTGGCCGCGCGCGTGGCCCAGGTGCGCCGTCGCCGCGCCGCCGCCAGCCAGGGGCATTGACCGGCGGTGAGCAGCCTGTTCTGGAACGTCTGGCTGGGCAACTACTACGCCGCCCTCGAATCGGTGGCGGTGGTGGTTGCCGTGCTGATCCTGATCTCCAGCCTCGATGACCTGTTCATCGACGCCTGGTACTGGGTCCGCGAAAGCTGGCGCACGCTGACGCTGAAGAAGCGCGCGGGCTACCGGCCGCTGACCCAGCAGGACCTGCTGCAGCGGCCGGAGCAGCCGCTGGCGATCATGGTGCCGGCGTGGATGGAATACGACGTCATCGCGCAGATGGTCGAGAACATGATCGACGTGCTCGATTACCACGAGTACGTGGTCTTCGTCGGCACCTACCCCAACGACGCGCAGACCATCGCCGAGGTGGAGCGCATGCAGCGGCGCTACCGCCGCCTGCAACGGGTGCAGGTGCCGCACGCCGGCCCGACCAGCAAGGCCGACTGCCTGAACTGGCTGGTGCTGGCGATCTTCGAGTACGAGCGGCGCAACGGCGTCGAGTTCGCCGGCGTGATCCTGCACGACAGCGAGGACGTGCTGCACCCGATGGAGCTGAAGTTCTTCAACTACCTGCTGCCGCGCAAGGACATGATCCAGCTGCCGGTGACCTCGCTGGACCGCGAGTGGTACGAACTGGTGGCCGGCGTCTACATGGACGAGTTCGCCGAATGGCACGCCAAGGACCTGGTGGTGCGCGAGAGCGTGTCCGGCATGGTGCCGTCGGCCGGCGTGGGCACCTGCTTCTCGCGGCGCGCGCTGCTGGCGCTGAGCGAGCAGACCGGCAACCAGCCGTTCAACACCGAGAGCCTGACCGAGGACTACGACGTCGGCGCGCGCCTGGCGGCGATGGGCATGCAGTCGATCTTCGCCCGCTTCCCGGTGCAGTTCCGCGTGCGGCGGCCGTCGTGGTTCGGCTGGGGCCCGGTGCGCGAGCGCACGGTGAGCATGGCGTTGTGCGTGCGCGAGTATTTCCCCGACAACTTCCGCGCCTCCTACCGGCAGAAGGCGCGCTGGGTGCTGGGCATCGGCCTGCAGAGCTGGGAGACGCTGGGCTGGCGCGGCTCGCTGGCGACCAAGTACCTGCTGGCGCGCGACCGCAAGGGCATCGTCACCTCGTTCGTCAGCATCGTCGCCTACGTGATCTTCCTGCAGTTGCTGCTGTTCTGGGCGCTGCGCGCGGCCGGGCTGTGGAGCCTGCAGTTCCCGACCATCTTCCAGGCCGGCACCTGGCAGATGAACATCGCCCTGTTCACCACCGCCGCGCTGGCGATGCGGGTGGTGCAGCGGTTCTACTTCGTCAACCGGCTCTACGGCTGGGAACACGCGTTGATGTCGATCCCGCGGATGGTGGTCGGCAACGTGGTCAACTTCATGGCCGCCGCCCGCGCGTGGCGCGTGTTCCTGCTGTACCTGCTGTTCGGCAAGCGCATGGTGTGGGACAAGACCATGCACGACTTCCCGTCGGCGTCGCAGCTGGTGCACACGCGCAAGCGCCTGGGCGAACTGCTCACCACTTGGCAGGCCATTGCCCCCGAGCGCGTGGAGCAGGCCCTGCAGCAACAGGAAGGCGGGCGCCAGCAGCCGCTGGGGCGGATCCTCGTGTCGCAGGGCTGGCTGGACGACGAGACCCTGGCCGAGGCCATCGCCTTCCAGGGCGACCTGCACCGCGCCAGCATCGACGTGGACTACCTGCGGCAGGGGCAATTCCCGCTGCCGGTCGAGAACTGCGTGCACTGGCGCCTGCTGCCGCTGCCGACCGGAACCACGGACGTATTGCGCGTGGCCGTGGCCAACCCGCTGGCCGAGGCCACGCTGGAGCAGCTGCGGCAACTGGCCGGCGCCACCCGGGTCGAGCAGGAAGTGGCCCGCGAAAGCGAGATCAACGCCGGGCTGCGCCTGATCAACGGCGACAACTGGCGCATCGACAGCGTGCCGCTGCTCGGCGACCTGCTGGTGGAGATGAAGCTGATCGACCATGACCGCTTCGAGATGGTGCTGAGCGACTACCGCCCGCAGCGCGACGGCCGCATCGGCGACTACCTGGTGCGCAAGGGCGTGGCCACCGAACAGGCGGTGGCGCGGGCAATGGAGGAACAGCGGCTGCGTTCCCGGCGGATGGAACAGGCAGCGCAGGGGGCACGGCGGGCATGAGGGCATCCACGCTTTCCACCGTGATCGCCTTGGCATTGGCGATGGCAACGCCGGTGCTGGCTGCCGAAGAGCTGCCATTGACGGGCACCGCCTATCGCATTGCCGAGGAGGCCTATGCCGCCTACGCGCGCGGCGACTATGCGCGGGCGACGGAGCAGGCGCGGGAGGCGGTGCGCCTGCGGCCGGACGTGGCCCGGCTGCATGACCTGCTGCGCAGCGCGGAGGCCGCGCGCGCCGCGAGTGCATCGGGCGCATCGGGCAAGCAATCGCTGCCCGCGGCGAAAACGCCCGCGCAGCTGCGCGAGGAGCGTGCCTGGCAGGCGGCCGACGGCGCCTACAAGGCCTACAACGAGGGCCGCTTCGCCGATGCCGAGCAGGGCGCGCGGCAGTCGCTGCGGTTGCAGGCGGACAACGCGGCCATGCACGTCCTGCTGGTCCATGCGCTGGACAAGCAGGACCAATTGCGGGAGGCGGCGACGGCGGCGGAACAGGGCGTCGCCGGATTCCCCGACGACGAATCGCTGCTGGCCTTGCGCGACCGCCTGCATCGGCGCATGGCCGCCGGGCCCGCGAACGCGGCCTGGGCCATGCTCCAGCGCAAGGACTACGACGGGGCGGCGGCCGCCGCTGGCGAAGCGGTCGGGTATGCGCCGGACATTCCCAGCTACTGGTACCTCCAGGTCGGCGCATTGCTGATGCAGGGGCGCGACGCCGATGCCGACGCGGTCGCGTCGCGCGCGCTGGAACAGGATGGGCAGGACGCCTTCGCCCTGATCCTGCGTGCCTATGCACGGGCGCGCGGGCACGACATGGCGGCGGCGCGGGCCGACATGGAACTGGCGCAGCGGCAGGACTGGCTATCGGAACAGGAAGCCGGGCGGATACGCCTCGTCGCGCAGGACATCGCCGGCGGCGGCATCGCCAAGGGCAGCCCAGAGGTCTTCTGTACCGGCGAGCAGGAAGACATGCGCTGCAGCGTGGAACCGGCCGGCAGCAGCACCAACCTGGCCGGCCCCGGCTATGAAGCGGCGACCGCGTTCTATGCCGCCCAGGCGCGCAGGGATTTCGCGGCGGCGGCGACGCATGCGCGGCAGGCGCTGGCGGCCGATGGCGGCAACACGGCCTACCGGGTGATGCTGGCCGACGCGCTGGCCATGTCCGGCCAGGCCGGGCCGGCACGCACGGAACTGGCTGCGTTGTCCGCCCACGGGGCATTGGCCGACGAACAGCTGCTGGCGGCGGCCTATGCCGCGCAGCGGGCCAACGAGAATGCGCTGGCCTCGAGCTGGTTCAGGCAGGCGGTGGACGCCATCGACGCCGGGCGGCTGCAGGAGGGCGCGGAAGCCCGGAGGAACATCACCGGGGTGGTGTCCGACCTGGAGAGGACGTGGGGCTTCAATGCCGCGCTCGGCTTCGGCACCGTGGGCGTGATGAGCCCCGCCTTCGCCCCTTCGCTGAGCGCAAGGCGTGCGCTGCAGTCCAGCGAGGAGCTCTACTGGCGCCCGCCGGGGATCGGCAACCGCAACGGCACGCGGGTGGAACTGTTCGTGCGCATGGGCCAGACCCTGTACGACGGCACCGGCGGGGCGACGGGAGCGGGCACCAACCAGGTGGTGGTGGGTGCGCGCTGGAAGCCGCTGCGGCAGCAGAACGTGGTCCTCGGGCTGGAGCACTTCGTCGATGCCGGGCAATACGCGCGCCGCGACTGGCTGGCGCGGGTGGCCTGGTCCGACGGCAACGGCGGCAGCTTCCGCGACGATGCCCGGTCCTGGGGCTACTGGAATGCCTATGCCGAGGCCGACCGCTTCCTCGAGAGTTCGCAGACGCTGGGCACGCTGAACCTCGCCGTGGGCAGGGCCTATCGCCTCGACCGGTTTTGCACGAACTGCGTCGGCATCGTGCATGTCTCGGCCAACGTCGATTACGACAGCGAGCTGGCCCGGAAGGCGACCCTGGGCGCAGGCCCCGGGGTGTCGCTGCGCCGCTGGTTCCGCGGGGACACGTACCACTCGCCGCGCTCGTCCATCGAGCTGAACCTGCAATACCGGGTGCGCCTGGCCGGGGACGACCGGTCGCGGGGCGTCTTCGCGGGCCTGTATTTTTCATATTGACGGAAGGAATCTCTGATGCACGAGCATCGATGGTCGATGAAGGGCCTGGCCAGGTGGGTGCCGGTGGCGGCGCTGCTGTGCCTGCCGGTGGCGGCGGGCGCACAGAAGGGGAATGCGGCCGATGACGTCGCACGCCTGTATGCGTTGCCGCCCGCCGGCTTCATCCACGTGCGCGTGGTCAACGCCGGTTCCGTGCCGGTGGCGGTGCAGGTGGGCGAGCAGCGCGTCGAGAGGCTGTCCACGGCCGGGCGCATGGCGTCGGATTATTTCGCGCAGCCGGGCGGCGGCGACTTCCAGGTGCGTGTCGATGGAAAGCGCGTCCGCGTGGACCAGCCGGCGCCGCAGGGCGGGTTCGTCACCCTGCTGCTGAAGGACGGCGGCACGCCGTCCGCGGACGTGGTCGTGGACAAGGCGGCCAGCGGCGCCGAGTTGAAGGCGCAGTTGACCCTGTACAACCTGGTCCGCGGATGCACGGCGGAACTGCGGCTTGCCGCCGGTGCGGTCGTGCTGCCGTCGGTACCCGCGTTTTCAAGCGAGGTCCGTGCGGTCAATCCGGTGGCTGCGCAGTTGACCGGGGGATGCGGCGACGTGGCATCGGCACCCTTGCAGCTGCCTGCGCTGCGGGCGGGGGACCGCTACAGCCTGTTCCTGTTCGGTCCGGCCGGTGCCCCCGTGCTCAAGGGCCAGCAGGCGCGTACCGAACCCTATCGATGATGCCGGCCACGACCGGGCGGGGCCCCGGCCGTGGCAGATGACAGGAAACAACCGATGTTCAGATCAAGCACGCTTTCCCGTCCGTATGGATGGGGCGTCATGGGGATCCTGCTGGCGCTTGCCGCCAGCATCCCGGCCCACGCCCAGTCCGCGCTGGTCGGCAAGGAGGGCTGGGTGTTCTATGCCGGGGACGAGATCCTCCATTCGGACATGCAGGCCGTGCACCGGAACGTGGCGTTGATGCGCGACGCCGGGGAGCAGTTGCAGGCCGCCGGCGTGGGACTGGTGGTGGTCGTGGTTCCGCTCAAGGCGCGGCTTGCGCAGCAGAAGCTGCCGGAGGGCGTCGTGCTGGGCGATGCGGTGCAGGAGCGCTATGCCGCGATCATGCGCGAATTCGCCGCCGCCGGGGTCGTGGCGACCGACGCGATGCGGGCGCTGGCGGCCGTGCAGGCGCAGGGCATGCCGGCGTTCTTCAGGACCGATTCGCACTGGACGGCCTGGAGCGCGGAGGCCACCGGCGTGGCGACCGCGGAGCTGATCAAGCGCCATTGGTCGCTGTCGGGCCAGCCCGGCACCGGCAAACGGCTGGGACCCTGGGTCAAGGAGCGCCGCTTCAGCGACCTGGCCGACCTGATGGGGGCCGCGCAGCGCAAGGCCATCGGCCCGGAGGTGTTCACCATCCGCAACCCGGACGCCGAAGGCGGGCTGCTGGACGACGACGTCGCCGTGGTGCACGTGGTGGGGAACAGCAGCGCCCAGCCCTACCTGGGGTTCTCCCAGGCGCTGTCGAACGGCATCGACCGCCCCGTCGGCCTGTCGTGGAAGTACGGCAATTTCGGGCCGTGGGCGGTGCTCCTGGAATACCTGGAGTCGCCGGAGTTCAGGGAGCACCGGCCGCAGGTGCTGGTGTGGCAGCTGGACGAGTCGCAGATGCTGTACGGCCCGGATGCGCCGGGGCAGTGGGACAACGCCTCGACCATGAGCGAACAGCAGTGGCGGCAGCGGCTGCGCGGCGCGCTGGGACAGTGAGCCGATGACTACGCGACCTTCCGCGCCGGCGCCCCTGCCGGCCGCGGTTCCGCCAGACATGCACCGCCCCACCGCGTGGGTGGTCCTCGTGCTGCTGTTCGCGGGCTTCTGCTCGGGAATCGGGCTACTGGCCAATGCCCGCATGGCCGGGGGAACACTGGCACCCGCGCGTTGGCTCGACGGCGAGGCCGGGAAGACGGTCAACCAGGCGCTGAAGCTGCCGCTGCAGCCGCAGGTGGACGCGCACGTGGCGGCATTGCGCTACCGCCTGCTCGGCGATGCCGGCCCGCAGGTCGTGCTGGGGTGCCCGGGCTGGCTGTTCTACCGCGATGGCCTGCGCCCACCGGTGGGGCAGGGCGAGGACGCCTTTGCCGCCCGCGTGCGCCTGATGCGCCATTGGTCGCGGCAGCTGCAGGCCGGCGGCATGCAGCTGATGGTCGTGGTGGTGCCGGACAAATCGCGGATCGAGCAGGCGCACACCTGTGGCCTGCCCTATTCGGGGCAGGCGCGGCAACGCCTCGGCCAGTGGCAGGCGGCCCTGGACGAGGCCGGCGTGCCCACGGTGGACCTCCTGCCGGTACTCGGGGACGGCCGGGTGCAGGGCTTCTTCCGTACCGACGTGCACATGAACCGGACCGGCGCGCAGCTGGCCGCCGACGCGGTCGCGGAAACGGCGCTGCCCCTGCTCGGCGGCAAGGGAACGCAGCGGTTCGAGGTGTCGACGGCGGATGCCCCCGAGCCGCGGATGGGCGACCTGATCGTGCTGGCCGGCCTGGAGCATGCCCCGGCGGCGTGGCGCCCGGCGCTGGACATGGAGGCGCCGCAAACGATGGTTCCGGTGCACGACGGCGGTCTGCTCGACGATGCGCCGCCGGTGGAGGTGCTGTTGCTGGGCAGTTCCAACAGCCTGCGCAGCCTGTTCGCCGAGCGCCTGGGCAATGCGCTGGGGCGCGAGGTATGGAACCACAGCCGGGACGGCGGGCAGTTCGCCGGCGCCCTGCTGGAGGCATGGCCGCAGCGCGGGCAGTGGCCGGCCAGCCTGAAGCTGGTCGTCTGGGAGTTCTCGGAAATGGCGCTGTCGCTGCCGTTGACCGACGAAGAGCGGGCCGCACTGGCCGATATCGAATAAGCGCGGGCGACGATGCTGTTCAATTCCTTCCTGTTCCTGTTGATCTTCCTGCCGGTCGCGCTGGGCATGCACTACCTGCTCGGCGCGTTGCGGCCGAAGCTGGCCGCGCTCTGGCTGTGCGTGGCGTCGCTGCTGTTCTACGGCTGGTGGAACCCGCAGTTCGTGCTGCTGCTGTCCGGGTCGATCCTGTTCAACTACCTGGCGAGCCTGGCCATCCTCGCGTTGGCCGCGCGGCCGCGCATGCAGACGCTGGCGACCGGCCTGGCCGTCGCCGCCGACCTGCTGATGCTGGTGCATTACAAGTACTTCGCGTCGATGGTGAATTTCGTCCACGACCTGGGCTTCGCCGTCGGGCCGATGGATGCGCTGATCCTGCCGCTGGGCATTTCCTTCTTCACCTTCACCCAGATCGGCTACCTGCTGGATTGCCGGTCCGGCTCGGCCAATGACCGCAGCCCGCTCAGCTACGTGCTGTTCGTGACCTTCTTCCCGCACCTGATCGCCGGCCCGATCCTGCACCACAAGGAGATGATGCCGCAGTTCAGCAAGGTCGAGACCTACCGCTTCAGCGCCGACAACCTGTCGGTGGGCGGCATGCTGTTCGTGATCGGCCTGGCCAAGAAGGTGCTGCTGGCCGATGGCATCGCGCCGTACGCCGATGCGGGCTTCGCCGACACCGGCGGCCTGCAGTTGTGGGGGGCATGGGCCGCCGCGCTGAGCTATGCGCTGCAGGTGTATTTCGACTTTTCCGGTTATTCGGACATGGCGCTGGGGCTGGCGCGGATGTTCGGCATCCGTTTCCCGCTGAACTTCAATTCGCCGTACAAGGCCACCAGCATCATCGACTTCTGGGCGCGCTGGCACATCACCCTGACGCGCTACATCACCGCCTACCTCTACTACCCGCTGGCGATGGCGGTCACCCGCTGGCGCACCCGCCACGGCCGCGCCAACGGGCCCGGCGCGGCGCGCACGCCGGGCGGGTTCTGCATGCTGATCGTGCTGCCCACCACCTTCGCGATGGGGCTGGCGGGCGTCTGGCACGGGGCGGGCATGCAGTTCCTGGTGTTCGGGCTGCTGCATGCCGCCTACCTGTCGATCAACCACGCATGGCGGCTGCTGCGCGGCGGCAAGCCGGCGGCACTGCAGCAGGGCCACTGGCTGCAACGGGCCGGCTACGTGCTGCTGACCTTCGTCGCGGTGCTGGTGGCGCAGGCCTTCTTCCGCGCCGACGGCGTGGCCGATGCGTGGCGCCTGGTGCAGGGCATGGCCGGCCTGCACGGCTGGGAGGGTCTCGGCCACCTGCAGGGCGTCGCCGGGCTCGGCTTCGCCGACGGGTGGCGGCTGCTGGTCGGGCACCACCTGCAGGGGCTGTACCTGGCCGGGCTGCTGGGCATCGTCTGGCTGGCGCCGAACGTGCACCAGATCATGGGCGTGTATTCGCCCGCGCTGGCCAGGCCGGACCCGCCGGCGCGCACATGGATGCGCTGGCAGCCCAACGTGGCGTGGCTGATGGTGATGCTGCTGTTGCTGGCGCTGTGCCTGCTCAACCTGCACAAGGAAGCCCGCTTCCTTTACTTCCAGTTCTGAACGAGGTGAAACCGACATGGACATGCTTGCCCTGCAAAACCAACTGATCGACACCATCGAGGCGGTCATCGGCGTGTGCGTGCAGCCCGACGAATACATGGAGCCGCTGTTCGATTCCATGTCCAAGGTGCAGCTGATGGTCGAGGTGAAGGACCGCCTCGGCGTCACCCTGCCGGTGGACGAGATAGACATGCTGGTCGAGTCGGTGCAGGTGCTGGCCGACTACGTCGCCGCGCGCGGCAAGCGCTGACCCAGGGTTACAGGACGGAGCCGCACGCATGCGTTTCGATTTCGATGACTGCCGGTTTGTCGAGCTGGACGTGGCCCGGCAGGCGCCTGCGCTGCATGGCGCCGAAGGGGTGATGGACTGGACCGGCCTGCACCTGGCGACCGAGCGCTGGATGGAGCGGGCGCGGGCCGCCGGGATCGGCGCCGGCCATGCCGTGGTCATCAGCGGGCACAAGGAGATGGCGTTCGTGGTGGCCATGCTGGGCTGCCTGCAGCTGGGCGCGGCCTACGTGCCGGTGGATACCATCAACCCGGCGGCGCGGCTGCACAGGATCACCGGCTTGGTGCATGCGCAGGCGGTCTATGACGCCGCGGCGGACGCGTTCCTGCCGGGCGTGGCCGAACCCCGGCCGCTGGCCGAACCCGGCCTGGCCTACGTGATGTTCACCTCCGGCAGCACCGGCGACCCGAAAGGCGTGCAGATCGGCCGGGACAGCGTGGCGCTGTTCGCCGGCTGGATCCGCGACTGCCTGGCGCTGGGCACCGCGCCGGCGCTGATGAACCAGATGCTGTTCAGCTTCGACTTCTCGCTGTTCGACCTGTGCGGCGCGCTCGCGCTGGGCGGCAGTTGCGCACTGTGCCCGCGCGAGGTCATCGCCGACAGCGAGCGCTTCATCGACCGCCTGCAGCAGGCACAGGTGGCGGTGTGGGCCTCGACCCCGTCCTTCGTGCGCCAGCAGATGCTGAATCCCCGTTTCGATGCGGCGCACCTGCCGGCGCTGCGCGTGTTCGTGTTCGGCGCCGAATCGCTGACCCCGCGCGTGGCCGAGGAGTTGTGGGCGCGCTTCCCGCAGGCGCGCATCATCAATTCCTACGGGCCCACCGAGGCCACCTGTTCCACCACCTGGGTGGAAATCGGCCCGGCCCTGCGCGCCGCCGCGCCCAACCCGTTCCCGGTCGGCGTGGCCAAGCCCTATGCGGAGGTATTCATCGACGACGGTGAAATCTGCATGGCGGGCGACCACGTGATGCGCGGCTACCTCGAACGCCCGGACCTGGATGCCGGCGTGTTGTTCGAGCACAAGGGCAAGCGCGCCTACCGCAGCGGCGACCTCGGCGACATGGATGCGCAGGGGCGGGTCCATTTCCGCGGGCGCAAGGACGACCAGATAAAGTTGAACGGCTACCGCATCGAACTGGCCGAGGTGGATACGGCCCTGTCCGCGTTGCCCGGCGCCATCGCCGGGGCGACGATGGTGCTGCGGCGCCCGGACGGCTCGCCGATGCGGATGGTGGGCTTCATCGAGCTTGCGCAGCCGGGGGAGGGCGCCGTGCAGCCGCTGCCTGCCCCGCTCCAGGACTGGAAGGCGCTGCTGGCGCAGCGCGTGCCTGCCTACATGGTGCCCTCGGAACTGCTGGTGCTGGGCAGCCTGCCTTCCACCGCCAGCGACAAGGTGGATCGCAAGCAGCTGGAGCAGTGCTACGCGCAGGCGCGCGCCGCCGGAAGCATGCGGCGCTGACCCTGCCGGCCGCCGCTGCGGGGGGGCCGCTTCAGAGGTTCCACCGGCGCCGCAAGGCCCGTGCCTTGGGGCTGCCCTGGGTGAGCCACGGTTCCAGTGCGTACGCCAGTATGTTGTCGGCGCCGCTGTCGCGCGCCCATTGCAGCTGGCGCTTCACGCGGTTGAAATCGGCGCTCTCGGCCTTGAAGTCGCTGCCGTCGCCGATGGTGTCCGGGTGCTGGTGGAACAGTTCGACGATGACGTCGAAGCCGATCCCGCGCTGCCGGAACATGGCCAGCAGCGGCTCCAGCGCGTGCAGGTTGGCCTCGCCGGCGGCGCCGACCCCGTCCTGCACCATCGGGCGCAGCTCCAGTTCTTCCAGCAGGTAGGCCCACAGCGCGGTCAGCTTGCTGTTGCCGGGCAGCCGGCTGTAATAGGTGGAAATGGCACAGTCGCCGCCGTGCTGGCGCGTGGCCTCCTGCAGCCCGTGCAGCCAGTCGCGCAGCCATTGCAGGCGTGCCGGCGAAGTCCAGTGGTACTGCTCCAGTTCGTAGGGCAGGTACCAGCCGGCGAAGCGGTTGCGGAGCGGCAGTCGCGATTGCTGCAGCCAGTCGCGGGCGCGCTGCAGGCTGCCGGAGAAGAAGGCCCGCAACTGCGCGTCGTCGCCGCCGATGGCCTGCCACCACGCATGCTCGAAGGGCAGACCCACGCGCACGTCGATGCCGGCGCCGTCGGCGGCCTTGAACAACAGGGCGAGGCTGGTGTCGGACAGCTGCCAGTCCCCTTCTTCGCCACCGAGGATGCCGGCCCATTGCAGCACCAGCTGCCGGCACCCTGCGCGCCGGGCCAGCTTCATCGAGCGCTGCCAGTCCGACGCGGTCCACGACAGGTGTTCCAGCCACGGTTGCAGGAAGGTGCCGTCCACCTGTTCCGGCTGCGAGCAGCCCGGCAGGGCGGACAGCGCCACCGCGGGGGGGGCCAGCATGGCCAGTTTCAGCAATCGCCTGCGGGTGCTGGAAACCCGGTCGGGCGGGGAGGCGGCGTCGTTCATCGGTCGCGTGGCTTGACGGGGCGATTGCCGGAATCATTGCAGGCCGGATGGTAACCGGGGGATGTCACTCCAGCGCGAAGCGCAGCACGAACAATCCCGCCACCAGCCACAGCGCCGGCCGCGCCTCGCGCCAGCGGCCGGTGCCCGCCTTCAGCGCGGCATAGGCGATGAAGCCGAACGCCAGCCCATTGGCGATGGAGTAGGTGAACGGCATCGCCAGCGCGCACAACGCCGCCGGCACCGATTCGGTCAGGTCGCCCCATTCCACGTTGACCAGTTCGCGCAGCATCAGCCCGGCCACGAACAGCAGCGCCGGCGCGGTGGCGTAGGCCGGCACCATCGCCGCCAGCGGCGAGAACAGCAGCGCGGCCAGGAACAGTGCGGCGACCACCAGCGCGGTCAAGCCGGTGCGGGCGCCGACCTGCACGCCCGAGGCGCTCTCGGCGAAGGCGGTGGTGGAACTGGTGCCGAGCAGCGAGCCAGAGACAATTGCGGTGCTGTCGGCCAGCAGCGCGCGGCCGAAGCGCTTCCTGCCATCGGCCAGGTCCAGCAGGCCGGCGCGACCGACCACGCCGTACAGGGTGCCGGTGGCGTCGAACACTTCCACCAGCACGAACACCAGCACCACCTGCAGCAGCACCGCCAGCGGCGCGCCGCCGTCGTGGTGCAGCAGGCCGGGCAGGTCCAGTTGCAGGAAGGTGGGGGCGAGGCTCGGCGGCAGCGACACCAGCCCGTGGTAGCGCACGTCGCCGATCAACCAGCCGGTGGCGGTGACGGCGAGGATGCCGATCAGGATCGCGCCATGCACCTTGCGCGCTTCCAGCACCGCGATCAGCAGGAAGCCGGCCAGCGCCAGCAGTGGCGGCGCGGCATCGAGCTTGCCGAGCGCCACCATCGTGTCGGCGTTGGCGACGATCACCCCGGATTTCTGCAAGGCGATGATCGCCAGGAACAGGCCGATGCCGGCGACGATCGCCGAGCGCAGCGAAGTCGGGATGCCGGCCACCAGCCACGCGCGGATGCCGCTGAGCGAGAGCAGCAGGAACACGATACCGGAGATGAACACCGCCGCCAGCGCCTGCTGCCACGGCAGCCCGGCCGCGCCGACCACGGTGAAGGCGAAGAACGCGTTCAGGCCCATGCCCGGCGCCATGCCGACCGGGAAGTTCGCTGCCAGTGCCATCACCGCCGAGCCGATCGCCGCGGCCAGGCAGGTGGCGACGAACACCGCGCCCGGGTCCATGCCGGTGGTGCCGAGGATGTCCGGGTTGACGAAGACGATGTAGGACATCGTCAGGAAGGTGGTTAGCCCGGCCAGCACCTCGGTGCGGATGTTGGTGCCGTGCTGGCGGAGCTTGAACAGGCGGTCGGGGAGGGACATGGGAGGGATTCGGGAGAGGCTGGGGAAGGAACCCTTCTCCCATCGGGAGAAGGTGCCCGAAGGGCGGATGAGGGGCGAACGGAGTCCATGATGGTTGAACCAACGGGACTCCATTGCCCCTCACCCCAACCCC
>NZ_LDJP01000052.1 GCF_001431505.1 Stenotrophomonas daejeonensis | reverse complement strand
CCCTCTCCCGGTGGGAGAGGGGCTATGCGGAGCGGGTGGCGACGATGGGCGGGACGGCGGCGGCGCGCAGCGCCGGGCCGATGACGGCGGCCTGGCCCAGCAGCAACAGCGCCAGCGCGCCGAACGGCAGGTAGGGCAGCGGCAGCCGCGCGATCTCGAAGTGGTGCATCAGCACCTGGTTGCCGCCGTAGGCCAGCAGCATGCCGAGCGCGATGCCGGCGCCAGTCAGCAGCAGGTTCTCGGTCTGGAAATAGGTGGTGATCTGGCGGCGAGTGGCGCCAAGCGCGCGGCGGATGCCGATCTGCTTGGTGCGCTGCTGCACCCAGAAGCTGGCCAGGCCGACGATGCCCAGCGCGGTGACCAGCAGCATCGCCGCGATCACCGCGACCAGCAGCCACGCCATCGCGCGGTCGCTGCGGAAATAGCGTTCGCGCAGTTCGGACAGGGTGCGGCTTTGCTGCTGGTCGAGCACCGCCTCGGGCACGGCGCGGGCCACTGCCTGGCGCGCGGCCTGCATCACCCGCGGCAGGTCGAGCGGATCGGCGCGCAGCACGTAGCTGCCCGATTGCGCGTCGTCGCGCACCGGCACGATCACCGACCACTGCGCGCCGGCCACGCCCTCCTCGCTGCGGCCCGGGTCGGTGACGGCGAAGTTGTCCACCACGCCGGTCACGCGGAAGTGCGCGCCGCTCCACAGTTCCTTGCCCAGCGGGCTTTCGCCGGGCCACAGGTGTTCGGCCAGCGCGCGGGTGACCCACACAGGGGCGTCGCTCGGCACGAAGTTGTCGATCGGCTGGAAGTCGCTGGCGGCGAAGGGATTGCCCTGCACCGGGCGCAGGCCGAGCGCCTCGATCGCGGCGGCGTCGGCCATGTAGAAGTGCAGCACGCCGGCCCACTGCTTGCCCTCTTGGTCGAGGCTGGCGCCCATGTAGCCGGCGCGCTGGCCGAACGGGGTGCTGTTGGCGGCGCCGGCGGCGCGCACGCCGGGGATGGCGCGCAACGCGCCGAGCACGCGTGCGTTGAGGTCGGCGTTGCTGCAGCCGTCGCAGCCGTTGAGCGTGATCGTGCCGACGGCGCTTTCCTGCACGCCGCTGTCGATGCGCATCAGTTCCAGGCGGCTGGAGATCAGGAAGAAGGCGTTGCACAGCACCGCGCAGGCCAGCGCGATTTCCAGCACGATCAGCGCGGCGGCGACACGGTGGCGGCCCAGTGCGGAGAGGATTGGCTTGATGTCCATGGGTCGGCTCCGCTTACAGGGTCTTCAGTTGCATCGCCGGGGCGATGCGGCTGGCGCGCGAGGCGGGGAACAGGCCGGCGACGATGCTGGCCGACAGCGCCAGCACGAAGGTGGCGGCGAACATCGGCAGGTCCAGGTGCACCAGGTCGGCGTATTCCACCGGCTGGCTGCGGATGGCCCCCAGCCCGGCCAAGGTCAGCAGCAGGCCGAGCGTGCCGCCGATCAGGCCGATCAGGCCGGCCTCGATCAGACATTGGGCGAAGATCGAACGCCTGGATGCACCCAGCGCGCGGCGCACGCCGATCTCGCTGCCGCGGCGCAGGAACTTGGCCAGCAGCAGGCCGACCGTGTTGAACAGGCAGATCAGCAGGAACGCCAGCGCCAGCCAGCTCTGCAGGCGCACGTCGCGCGGTACCACACGGTTGTAGTCCAGCCATTGCATCAGCGACAGCAGGCGGGCGTTCTCGGGGAAGGGGATCCGGCCCAGCGCCTTCTGCTGCGCGGCATAGTCGCTGACGAAGCGGCGGTAGTCGGCGACCTTGGCGGCGCTGCCCAGTTCCACCCACAGCTGCAGCCAGACGCAGTCGGTGTTCTGCAGGTGGCCGGGCACGGCCGGCAGCGAATTGCAGGTGAACTGGGCGAAGTGGCCGTCGTTGATTTCCAGCCCGGTCTGGAATGGCACCATCACGTCTTCGGCCTTGCCGTAGAAGCTGGCGGTGTCGCCCTGCGAGAAATTGCCGCCGGCCAGGGTGTGGAACTGCGGCGACGGCCGCCACGGCCCCAGCACGCCGACGATGCGCACGTCGGCATCGCGGATGCGCAGGGTGCGGCCGACGCTGTCCTTGCCGCCGAACAGTTTTTCGTTGAGGTCGGCGGAGATGACCGCGACCCGCGCATGCTTTTCGTCGTCCTCGCCGGTCCACGGGCCGCCGAAGGCGAACGGCACCGCGAACATCGGGAAGAAGTCGGCATGCGTCGAAAGCATCGTCGTCATCAGCGGCGGCTGCCCGGTTTCCGGCGCCTGCAACTTGATCGGGCTGTCGTTCACCAGCGCCTGGCGGTCGCCGCGCCCGGCGCGCCACAAATCCATCGCCGAGGTGTAGTCGAGCATGTCCGGCGGGTTGCGGCGTGCCTTGCTGGTCGAAAGCGCATCGACCTGCGGGTAGAAGAGGTGCTGGCTGCGGCCCGGCAGCGGATCGCCGGACAGCAGGTGCATCACCGTCAGCGTGGTCATCGCCGCACCGATGCCGATCGCGATGGACAACACCATCAGCGCGGTCAGCACCGGCGTGCGCCGCAGGCTGTGCAGGCCGAGTTTGAGGTAGTAGGCGAACATGGAAGGGTTCCGGTTGCGGGGGACACCCCTCCCCCTTTTGCAAAGCAAAAGGGGGAGGTTGGGAGGGGGTGGCTTTTCGCGGGGAAGCCAAAGCACCCCTCCCCAGCCCTCCCCTGCGCTACGCGCAAGGGAGGGCGCAGGTCAGCCGTGCGCCAGCGCCGGCTCGCGCAGCAGGTCGGTGGCCTGGCCGTCGACGATGTGCACGTTGCGCTGCGCGCGCGCGGCCAGCTCCGGGTCGTGGGTGACCATCACGATGGTGGTGCCCTGGCTGTTGATCTCCTCCAGCAGCTCCATGACGCCGCGCGCCATCTGCGTGTCGAGGTTGCCGGTCGGTTCGTCGGCCAGCAGCAGGCGCGGGCTGCCGGCCAGGGCACGGGCGATGGCGGCGCGCTGCTGCTGGCCGCCGGACAGTTCGGCCGGGTAGTGCTTCATCCGCGAACCCAGGCCAACGTCGCTCAACGCCTTCTCGATGCGCTGCCTGCGCTCGGCGGCGGGCATGCCGCGGTAACGCAGCGGCACGTCGACGTTGTCGAACAGGTTCAGGTCGGGGATCAGGTTGAAGCCCTGGAAGATGAAGCCGATCTTCTGGTTGCGCAGGCGCGAGCGGGCGTCGTCGCCGAGGTGGCTGACGTCCTGGCCGTCGAGCAGGTACTGGCCGCTGGTGAAGGTCTCCAGCAGCCCGGCGATGTTGAGGAAGGTGGTCTTGCCCGAGCCTGACGGGCCGGTGACGGCGACGAACTCGCCTTCGCGCACGTGCAGGTCCAGCGAGCGCAGCGCGTGGGTTTCGACCTGTTCGGTGCGGAAGACCTTGGAGACGGATTGCATCTGGAGCATGGGAGGTTCCTGTGCTGAAAGGTGGAAACGGGGATCAGTTGATGGAAACGCGCTCGGCATCGCCGAACAGATCGGTACCGGAGACGACGACCTTCTCGCCCGGTTGCAGGCCTTCGACGATCTCGACCTCGCCCAGGCTGCTGACGCCGAAGGTCACCGGGCGGCGGCTGGCGGTGCTGCCGTTGACCACCCAGGCGTAGCGGCCGCCGGACTGCTCGACGAACGGGCCGCGCTCGACCTTGACCACGTCCTTGCGGGTGTCCAGCAGGATGCGCGCGCTCATCCGCTGGCTCTGGCGCAGGCCCGGCGGCTGCTGGTCGGAGAAGCGGATGCGCGCCACCACCTCGCCGTTGACCACCTCCGGCGACACCGCCGAGATTTCGCCCGGGAACGGCTGCCTGGAGCCGCTGGTCAGCTGCGCCGGCATGCCGATGGCGAGGTCGCGGGCGAAGCTCTCGGGCACCTTGATCTCGACCTCGAAGCGCGACAGGTCGACCACGCCCAGCACCGGCGCGTTGGCGACGACCTGGGTGTGCTGGGTGGCCTGTACCTGCCCGACCTGGCCGTCGAACGGCGCGCGCAGGGTCAGCGCATCGACCTGGCGCTGCACCTCGTTCACCACCGCCTTCTGGCGTTCGGCCAACAACCGCTTGTTGCGCGCGTCGAGGTCGGCGCCGCGGCTCTGCAGGGTGGCGTCCTGGCGGGCGTGCTGCAGTTCGATCTCGGCCTTCTTCAGTTCGTCCCGGGCCTTGGCCAGATCCACCTGCGGCACCGCGCCGCCGTCGAAGCCGCGCTGGTAGCGGTCCAGGTCGCGCTGGGCGGCGGTGCGCACCAGCTCGGCCTGGTCGGACATCTTCGCGCCGGTGGCGCGGGCCAGGGTGGCGTCGAGCGCGGCGCGCCCGGCCTCGGCCTCCAGCCCGGCCAGGGTGGCCTGTTCCTGCGCCAGCTTGCTGCGCAGTTCGGGGCTGTCGATCACCGCCAGCTCCTGGCCCTGCTTGACCACGTCGCCGGCCACCACCTTCAAGGTCACGGTGCCGGCGGAGATGGCGTACAGCACCGGGCTGTTGGCGGCGATCACGCGGCCGTCGGCGGCGATGTCGCGCACCAGGTCGCCGCGGCCGACGGTGGCGATGCGCAGGCGGTCGCCGTCGAACGAGCGCGAGCCGCCGAGCCAGCCCTTGGTGACGAAGCCGACGCCGGCCAGCACGACGAGCACGGCCACGGCCGGCCACAGCCAGCGGCGCCACTGCGGCCGCTGGTGCTGGGTGATTGTCTGGTCCTGTGCGGAGGTGTCGCGGATCATCGTCGGCATCGCTGGTAGGTTGCTGTTCATCAAGCAGGTCCCGTGCCAACTCGCAAATATTTGAAATCATTGGAATATGTGCGAATCCGGAAAGTGTCCGGGTGTCCGCGGACACCCGCGCGGACAGTGTCCGCGGCGGGCCTGTCCGGCGATGTCCGCTGGATGGCCGAATCGGCTGACTTAGAATGTCCGCTCTTTTCGCAAGCGGGCGGTTTATGTGCGGCATCGTTGGGGCGATCGCTGATCGCGACGTGGTACCGGTACTGATCGAAGGGCTGAAGCGGCTGGAATACCGCGGCTACGACTCCTCCGGCATCGCCGTGCTGGACGGTAGTGCCATCCGCCGCGTGCGCCGCACCGGCCGCGTGGCCGAGATGGAAAGCGCCGCCGCCGCCGAGGGCTTCAGCGCGATGCTGGGCATCGGCCACACCCGCTGGGCCACGCATGGCGGGGTCACCGAATCCAACGCCCACCCGCACCTCAGCCACGGTGTGGCGCTGGTGCACAACGGCATCATCGAGAACCACGAGGAACAGCGCGAGCGGTTGCGCGCGCTGGGCTACGCGTTCGAGTCGCAGACCGACACCGAGGTCATCGCCCACCTGATCCACCACCACCTGCAAGCCGGTATTGATTTGCTGGAAGCTTTGCAGCGTGCGGTGAAGGAACTGACCGGCGCCTACGCGCTGGCGGTCATCAGCCAGGCCGAGCCACAGCGCATGGTGGTCGCGCGCATGGGCTGCCCGCTGCTGGTGGGGCTGGGCGAGGGCGAGAACTTCGTCGCCTCGGACGTGTCGGCGATCGTCTCGGCCACGCGCCGGGTGGTGTTCCTCGAAGAAGGCGACACCGCCGAGCTGACCCGCGCCGGCGTGCGGGTGTTCGATGCCGGCGACGTGCCGGTGCAGCGCGAGGAGCGGCTGTCCAGCGTGTCGCTGGCCTCGCTGGAACTCGGCCCGTACCGCCACTTCATGCAGAAGGAAATCCATGAGCAGCCGCGCGCGCTGGGCGACACCATCGAGGCCGCCATTGATGCCGGCGGCTTCCCGGCCGAACTGTTCGGCAAGGATGCGCAGGCAGTGCTGGCCGGCGTCACCGGCGTGCAGATCCTGGCCTGCGGCACCAGCTATTACGCCGGCCTGACCGCGCGCTACTGGATCGAGGCCCTCGCCAACCTGCCGTGCAGCGTGGAGATCGCCAGCGAATACCGCTACCGCGCCGCCTATGCCGACCCGAAGCACCTGATCGTCACCATTTCCCAGTCCGGCGAAACCCTGGACACGATGGAGGCGCTCAAGTACGCCAAGTCGCTTGGTCACCGGCACACGCTGTCGATCTGCAACGTGCCCGAGAGCGCGATCCCGCGCGCCAGCGAGCTGGTCTGCTACACCCGCGCCGGTGCCGAGATCGGCGTGGCCTCGACCAAGGCCTTCACCACCCAGTTGGCCGCGCTGTTCCAGCTGGCGGTGGTGCTGGGCAAGCTGCACGGCCGCGTCGATGCCGCGCAGGAAGCCGACTACCTGGAACAGCTGCGGCACCTGCCGGGCAGCGTGCAGCACGCGCTGAACCTGGAGCCGCAGATCGTCGCCTGGGCCGAGCGCTTCGCCGGCAAGGCCAACGCGCTGTTCCTCGGCCGCGGCCTGCATTACCCGATCGCGCTGGAAGGCGCGTTGAAGCTGAAGGAAATCTCCTACATCCACGCCGAAGCCTACCCGGCCGGCGAGCTGAAGCACGGCCCGCTGGCGCTGGTGGACGCGGAGATGCCGGTGGTGGTCATCGCCCCCAACGACAGCCTGCTGGAGAAGGTGAAATCCAACATGCAGGAAGTGCGCGCGCGCGGCGGCGAGCTGTTCGTGTTCGCCGACCAGGACAGCAATTTCAGCGCCTCCGAGGGCGTGCACGTGATCCGCACCCCGCGCCACGCCGGCGTGCTCAGCCCGGTGGTGCACACCATCCCGGTGCAGCTGCTTGCCTACCACACGGCCTTGGCGCGTGGCACCGACGTGGACAAGCCGCGCAACCTGGCCAAGTCGGTGACGGTGGAGTGATTGTGTGCGCCCTGCGGGAAACCGCAGGGCGCGGGCGGCCGCCGCTATTCCCCGCGTTTGTCCGTCGAGGTGGCCACCAGCGGGTAGCCGCTGAACGGCTTGACCTCGTCCATCAGGAACTGCGAGACGATCTTCTCCACGCCGTAGTCGCCGCCGAGCAGCAGCCGGGCGATGTCCTTCCAATGGTGCACGTCGTTGACGATCACCCGCAGCAGGTAGTCGTGGGCGCCGGAGATGCGGCTGGCCTCGACCACCTCGGGCATGGCGAGGATGCGGCGGTCGAACTCGGTGAATTCCTCCAGCGCGTGCTGCTTGAAGGTGACCTGCGCCAGCACCACGGTCGCCGAGCGGATGCGGTCCACCGCCACGTGCGCGTGGTAGCCGCGGATCAGCCCCTTGGCCTCCAGCGCGCGCACCCGCGCGAGGCAGGCGCTGGGCGAAAGCGCCACGCGCTCGCCCAGCGCCTGGTTGGTGATGCGCGCGTCCTGCTGCAGCACGTCGAGGATCTTCAGGTCGGTACGGTCCAGCGCCTTGGCGGTCATGGGATTTCCCGGTGCGGCGGCTGCCGCAGGTTGTTCGCTATTTGATGACGGGCGCCGCAGATTCTGCGTATTTCACCTGCGGGATCGGCCATATCCACGGCTTTCTGCGTTGGAACCATAGTGCAATCAATGGTTTGTCGCCAGTTGTCGTGCCGTTGATTCTGCTGGACAGCGATGGCGCTTTTCACTTTCACTCGGTCCCAGCCGCGCATGCCGCCGTGCGGGAATGCCCGCCGGCTCCATCCATCGCCACCAGGGGACCGTGCCAATGCCTTCGCAACTCCACGTCCGCAAGCTCACCCACGCCATCCGCTTCGCCTGTTGCCTCGGCGTGGCCGCCGCCACCACCACCGCCTGGGCGCAGGACGCGACGCCGCCAGCCGCGGGCGCCGACCCGGCCCGGACGCTGGACACCATCACCGTCACCGCCGGCAAGCTGAAGGAATCGGTGCGCGAGATCGCCGGCTCGGCCTCGGCGGTCACCGACCAGCAGTTGCAGGACATCGGCGCGCAGTCGCTGGCCGACTACATCGGCCGCACTCCGGGCGTGGTGTTCAACAACTACCAGCCGGGCGTGTCGCACGTGGTCATGCGCGGCATCGCCACCAGTTCGGGCAACGTGCAGGGCCAGCCGACCACCGGCTACTTCCTCAACGAGGTGCCGCTGACCGAGCCGGGCTGGACCATCGCCATCCCCGACGTCGATGCCTTCGACCTCAACCGCGTGGAAGTGCTGCGCGGCCCGCAGGGCACGCTGTTCGGCTCGGCGTCGATGGGCGGCGCGGTCAACTACGTCGCCAACGTCGCCGACAGCGGCGGTTTCGACGCCGCCGCCGAGGCGACGCTGAGCCAGACGAAGAACGCCGACCTCGGCTTTGCCGCCAAGGCGATGGTGAACCTGCCGATCAAGCAGGACCTGCTCGCCGTGCGCGCGGTGGCGCAGTACCGCGACGACCCCGGCTTCCTCGACAACATCGGCACCGGCCGCAAGGGCGCCAACGACACCACGCTGGACGGCGGCCGCCTGTCGGTGGTGCTGACCCCGTCCGAAGCCACCACCCTGACCTGGCTGAGCCTGCTGCAGGACATCGACAGCGACGACAACGGCTACCGGATCGCCGGGCTGGGCGACCTGCAGCGCGACACCGCGATCCCCGAGTTCACCACTACCAAGGTCGCCGTGCACAGCCTGCGGCTGGACCAGGACCTGGGCTTCGCCGACCTCACCGCGTTGGCCGCTTACCAGAAGAAACAGCAGGACTGGCGCTTCGACTACACCCCGATCCGCGCCGCCTACAACGCCGACCTCGACCTGGACCTGACCTCGCCGCTGTACATCGAATCCGGCGGCGAGAGCCGCGGCAAGAGCATCGAGCTGCGGCTGTCGTCCAAGCCCGGTGGCCGCGTCGACTGGCTGGTCGGCGGCATGTACTTCGATTCGGACAAGGACCTGTACGAGCAGATCGGCGCCGCCGGCGCGGCCGCGGCGTTCGACCAGTCGGCGCTGTTCGGCCCGGGCAGCGGCGCGGTGATCGCGCCGGACGGGGAGGTCTTCAACGCCTTCGGCACCCACCTCGGCGGCTCGGAGGCGGCGCTGTTCGGCGAGGCCAGCTTCCACTTCAACGAACAATGGAAGGCGACTGTCGGCGGCCGTTTGTTCCGCAACGAGGTGCGCACGACCACCACCCAGGTCGGTTTCTCCACGTATCCGGGCGATCCCATCGTCTCCACCCAGCAGACCAAGGAAAACGGCTTCAATCCCAAGGTCGCGCTGAGCTGGCAGCCGAACGCGGACGTGATGGTCTACGGCCTGGTGTCCGAGGGCTTCCGCTTCGGCGAGCCGAACACCGCCGGCCTGAGCGCCTATCCGGTGCCGTCCGGCTCGAAGAGCGACAGCCTGGTCAACTACGAACTCGGCACCCGCACCAGCTGGGCCGGTGGGCGCCTGCTGCTCGACGCCACGCTGTTCTACGTGGACTGGAAGGACATCCAGCTGCGGTTGCAGACGCCGGACTTCTACAACTACGCCAGCAACGGCGGCAAGGCCTACAGCCGCGGCATCGAGCTGGCCACCACCTGGCGCCCGGTGGATGCCTTCGAGTGGCAGGCCGCGGCGACCTGGCAGCGTGCGCGCTTGGACGAGGACCTGTTCATCCTCTGGTACGGCACCGCACCCAAGGGCTCGCAGTTGCCGGGCTCGGCCGACTGGACGGTGAGCAACCTGCTGAGCTGGCACTTCGACACGCCTTTCTACCCGGTGCTGTCGCTGTCGCACCAGTACGTCGGCGGCGGCATCAGCGACCTCAACTCCGCGGTGCCGGGCGTCGCGCCGAACCGCCAGGGCAACTACAACCTGTTCGACCTGCGCTATCGGATGACCTTCGGCAGCACCGACGTGACGCTGTTCGGCAGCAACCTCACCGACAAGCGCGGCGTCACCCGCAGCGTGGCCGAGACCAACGGCGTCGGCGAAGGCCTGGTGCGGCCGCGCACCGTCGGCGTGACCGTGCACTGGCGCTACTGAGCCGATGGACGGGAACTTCGCGAAGGCGCGCCCGCTCGGGCGCTGGCAGCTTGCGGCCCGCCGCAAGCCGCTGGAGGCGGTGGTGGCCGACGGCGAGCGCGCCGGCCTGCACCGCCGGCTGGGTGCAGGCAGCCTGCTGGTGCTGGGCGTGGCCAACATCCTCGGCGCCGGCATCTACGTGGTGACCGGCGAGGCCGCGGCCAGCTTCGCCGGGCCGGCGGTGGTGCTGGCCTTCGTGCTGGCGGCGCTGGCCTGCGGCTTCACCGGGCTGTGCTATGCCGAGCTGTCGTCGGTGATCCCGGTGTCCGGCTCGGCGTACTCGTACTGCCAGGTGACGCTGGGCGAGGGCGCGGCGTGGGCGCTGGCGTGGATGATCATCCTGGAATACCTGCTGGCCGCCGCCGCGGTGGCCGCCGGCTTCTCGGGCTACCTCACCAGCCTGCTCGGCGACCTGCACGTGCACGTACCGGCGGCGCTGGCGACCTCCACCGTCAGCGCGGTGCAGCAGGGCGGGCATACCCATCTGGATTTCAGCGGCGGCGTCAACGTCGTCGCGGCATTGGCGGTGCTGGCCGCGGCGGCGGTGCAGATCGCCGGGGTGGGGCGTTCGGCGCTGGCCAACCTGGTGCTGGTGCTGGTCAAGATCGCGGTGCTGCTGGCCTTCGTCGCGGTGGGCACGACGTTCATCGACGCGGCCAACTGGCGGCCGTTCCTGCCGGCCAACGAGGGCGGCTTCGCCTACGGCTGGCCCGGGGTGATGCGCGCGGCGGCGATGCTGTTCTTCGCCTACCTCGGCTTTGAAACCGTATCGATGGCCGCCGCCGAGGCGCGCCGGCCGCGCCGCGATGTGCCGCTGGGCATCCTCGGCTCGCTGGTGGTGTGCACGGTGCTGTACATCGCCGCCGGCGCGGTGCTGACCGGGCTGGTGCCGTTCCGCGAGCTCGGCGTGCCCGACCCGGTGGCGCTGGCGGTGGACCGCATCGGCTGGCCGGGTTTCGCGGTGCTGATCAAGGTCGGCGCGCTGACCGGGCTGGGCTCGGTACTGCTGGCCAACGCCTATGGCGTCTCGCGCGTCGGCATGGCCATTGCCCGCGACGGCCTGCTGCCGGCGTTCTTCACCCGGGTGCATCCGAAGCTGGGCACGCCGTGGCTGGCCAGCGTCGCCTTCGGCGTCGCCAGCGCCCTGCTCGCCGCGCTGTTGCCGATCGGCATCCTCGGCGACCTGATCTGCCTGGGCATCGCCTCGGCCTTCATTGTGGTGTGCATCGCGGTGATGTGGCTGCGCTCGACCCGCCCCGACCTGCGCGGCGGCTTCCGCGTGCCGCTGGGCGGGGTGTGGGTCGGCCGGGCCTGGATCGGCGTGGTGCCGGTGCTGGGCATCGTCATGTGCCTGGCGATGATGGCGCCGGTGCTGGGCGACATGTTCAACCAGGTGCGCCGCGGCGACGTGCTGCCGGCCAGCCTGCTGCTGGCCTACCTGCTGGCCGGCGCCGTCCTCTACCTCGGTTACGGCCAGCGCCGCGCGCGCCGGCAAGTGCAGGATCCGCAAGCATGACGTCCAAGGAATTTCCGCTGGCCCAGGCATTGGAGCTGGGCCATCTGGACGCGCACGACCAGCATGCGCTGGTCCGCGATGGCGAACTGTCGCCGGCCGAACTGACCGCCGCGGCCATCGTCCGCGCGCGCCATCTCGACCCCGCGCTGGGCGCGCTCAGCCATACGGATTTCGACGGTGCGCTGGCGCGTGCCGCCGGCGTGGACCGCGCCGCGCCGATGGCCGGGGTGCCGTGGCTGCCCAAGGATTCGCTGCGCTACCCGGGCATGCCCACGCGCGGCGGCTCGCGTTCGCGCAGCAGCATGCCGGCCACCGACGCGCCGCCGTTCGTGCAGCGCTTCGACGCCAGCGGGCTGGTGGCGATCGGCAAGAGCGCGATGCCCGAGTTCGGCCTGATGGGTTCGACCGAACCGCTGCTCGGCCCGGTCACGCGCAACCCATGGGACGTGGCGCATTCGCCGGGCGGTTCCAGCGGCGGCGCCGGCGCGGCGCTGGCCGCCGGCATCGTGCCGCTGGCCCACGGCAGCGACGGCGCCGGCTCGATCCGCATCCCCGCCTCGGCCTGCGGCGTGGTCGGGCTCAAGCCCGGGCGTGGTGCGACGGTGGCGGTGCGCGGCCGGCATGCGATCGAGGACCTGATTGTCGCCGACAGCCTGATGTCGCGCAGCGTGCGCGACAGCGCCTGGGCGTTCGCGGCCGCGCACCCGGACGGTGGCCTCGACCCGCAGGCGCTGGCGCGCCCGCCGCGTCGGCTGCGCATCGGTGTGGTGGCCGATGCGTTGCCGGGGCTGGCGCCGGACCCGGCCGTCGCCGCCATCGTCGAGGACGTCATTCGGCTATGCACCTCGCTCGGCCACCACGTCGAAGCCGCGGCGTACCCGCTGCCGGGTGGCGAGGTCTGGCGGGCGCTGTACACCCTATGGTCGCGGCTGGGCCTGGACGCGGTGGAACTGGCCACCGCGCA
This sequence comes from Stenotrophomonas daejeonensis, assembly GCF_001431505.1. GTDB lineage: Bacteria > Pseudomonadota > Gammaproteobacteria > Xanthomonadales > Xanthomonadaceae > Stenotrophomonas > Stenotrophomonas daejeonensis. Next base: position 22,715 of record NZ_LDJP01000052.1, on the reverse strand, counting down.
GGGCGGCGAGGACTTCGCCGCGGCCGCGCTGGAGCCGTGGACGCACGGGCTCGCGGAGTATCACCGCACCCATTGCGGCGTGGCCGAACTGGAACAGGCTTACGCCACGCTGGCCGCGCTGCCGCCGGCCTTCAACGCCTTCCACCGGCATTGCGACGTGCTGCTGACGCCGACCCTCCGCACCCCGCCACCGCCGCTGGGCGAACTGGCGCCGGACCGTGATTTCGACGCCCTGCTGCCGGCCATGTTCCACTGGATGGGCTACACCCCGCTGCAGAACCTTGCCGGTACCCCGGCGATCTCGCTGCCGCTGGGACAGGCCGGCGCATTGCCGGTCGGCGTGCAGTTCGCCGCCGACCGCGGACAGGAGCCGCTGCTGCTGCAACTGGCCGCCGAACTCGAACAGGCCGCGCCGTGGCGCGACCGCTGGCCCGCGGTTTCCGTGGCCACCGCACTGAAGGAACTGCACTGATGGGACACGCCCGCGACAGCCGTTATGCACCGCGCAGCCAGGACGACGTCCTGCGCCTGCTCGCCACCCAACCCTTCGCCTGGCTGGTGTCGGCCGGCGGCGAGGATGCCGCCTTCACCCCGCTGCCGCTGCGCGCCGAACTCGATGCCGATGGCGGGCTGGTCGCGCTGCGCGGCCACTTGGCGCGGCGCAACCCGCACGTGGCGCGGCTGCGCCGCGACGGCCGCGCGCAGGCGCTGCTGATCGGGCCGCACGCCTATGTCTCGCCGAGCTGGCTGGACGACCGCACCCAGGCGCCGAGCTGGAACTACGCCGCGGCGATGTTCGAGCTGGAGGTGACGGTGAGCGAGGAGCCGGCCGACATCCGCGCCGAACTCGATGCGCTGGTCAGCCAGATGGAGGCCGGGCGCCCGCGCGCGTGGGCGCTGGACGAGATGGGCGAGCGCTATGCGCGCTTGGCCACCGGCGTCACCGCGCTGCGCGGGGCGGTGCGCGAGGTGCGCGCCACCTTCAAGCTCGGCCAGGACGAGGCGCGGCACGATTTCGCCCAACTGCTGGTCGGTTTGCAGACCGGTGGCGAGCTGGCACTGGTGGAGTGGATGCGCGATTTCGCCGGCGACGCCGGGGCGTCCGCATGAACCGCAGCCTGCAGGCGCTGGACCCGCAGATCCGCCTGTTCATCGAGGATGTCTGCCGGCAGGGCGCGCAACTGCGCGGCGGCCGCGAACCGGGCTGGCCCGAGCGCCGCGCCATCGCCGCGCAGGCGCGTACCCGCTGGCGCGAGGGCGGGCCGCGCATGCGCGACGTCAGCGACGTGCAACTGGAGTCGCCACACGGCGCGTTCGGTTTGCGCGTGCTGTACCCGCAGAGCATGACCACCGCCGCGCCGTCGCCGGCACTGGTCTACCTGCACGGCGGCGGCTGGTGCATGTTCGGGCTGGATACCCACGACCGCCTGCTGCGCGAATACGCCGACGCCGCGCGCCTGCCGGTGCTGGCGATCGACTACGGCCTGGCACCGGAGCACCCGTACCCGGCCGCGCTCGACCAGACGGCCATCGCGCTGGACTGGCTGCAGGCGCACGGCGCCGGCCTCGGCATCGACGCAGGGCAACTGGCGCTGGGCGGCGACTCGGCCGGGGCCAACCTCGCCGTCGCCACCGCGCTGCGCCTGCGCGAGGCCGGGCAACTGGCCCGCATCCGCGCGCTGCTGCTGAACTACGGCGCATGGACGCCGGCCTTGTCGGATGCCGCGCGGCAAAACCTGGGGACGTCCGAGGACATGCTCAGCGGCGCGGAAATGGACGAATTCTGGGTCGCCTACCTCGGCCCGGAGGCCGAGCGGGTGGCCGACCCGCTGGCGGCGCCGCTGCACGCGGACCTGCATGGCCTGCCGCCGGCGCTGCTGCTGTGGGGCGACCGCGACGTGCTGGCCGAGCAGAACGCCGCGATGGCGCGGCGGCTGGCCGAGGCCGGCGTGCCCACCCGCACGCAGGTCTATCCCGGCGCGCCGCACAGCTTCATCGAGGCGATGGCCGTCTCCGACAAGGCGCGCGACGCCATCGCCCGCGGCGCCGAATGGCTGCGCCGCCACCTGCCGCTGCCCACCCCGCAAGGACAACCCGCATGATGCCGATGCCGCGCCGGATCCTGACCATCTGCCTGACGTTGCTCGCCGGCCTGCCGGCGCTGGCCGCGGCGGGAACGGCGCCGGAGCTGCCGACGCCGGAGAAGATCATGGCGCTGCGCAGCGTCGGCGATCCGCAGATCGACCGCGACGGGCAGTGGATCGCCTACACCGTGGGCACGCCGCAGGCGCAGGGCCAGCCGCCGCGCAGCCGCATCTGGCGGGTGCCGGCGACCGGCAGGGCGGTCGCGCGCGAGTTGCCCGCGCCGGCCGCGGCCAGCGAGGAGCATCCGCGTTGGACGGCCGATGGCCGCCATCTGGATTTCATCTCCAACCGCCCATTGCCGGCCGCCGAAGCCGAGGCCGGCCTTGCCGGCACGCAGGTCTGGCGCGTCGATGCGCGGGGCGACGACGCCACGCTGCTGACGCACGCGCAGGGCGACGTCAGCGCGTTCGAGGTATCGCATGACGGCAGCCGCATCGCCTATCTGTCCGGCGACACGCCCGACGCTGCGGCCAGGGCCGCGCGCGAAGCGAAGGACGACGCGGTGCGCGTCGAACATCCCACCCTGTTCTCGCGGCTGTGGTTGCGCGACCTGCGCGACGGCACCACCCGCGCGCTGACCGCGCCCGGCGTGCAGGTGCACGACCTGGCATGGTCGCCGGACGGCCGCACGCTGGCGCTGCGCGTCTCCGATGGCACCACCCTCAACGACTACTGGTACCGCTCGCGGGTGGTATTGGCCGATGCCGGCACGGGTGCGCTTGGGCCGGTGCTGGAGCCGCGCGCCTCGGCGCATCCGCTGCAATGGTCGCCGGACGGCAGCCGCCTGCTCTACGGCCGGCTGGGCGAACACGGCATGACCGCCAGCCCCACCGTGCACGACGTCGCCAGCGGGCGCCGCGTGGCGCTGGGCGCGGACTGGAACGGCACGCTGTGGCTGGCGCGCTGGCAGGACGAGAACACGCTGCTCGGCGAAGGCCAGCGCGGCGTGCGCGGCGCCTTCCTGCGCCTGGACGCGGCCAGCGGCGGCTGGAAGGAAATCGCGCGTCCGCAGATTCCGTTCGCGTCCTTCACCACTGCGCGCACCGGCCGCAGCGCCTACCTGGGGCTGCGCGACGACCAGCCGGCCGAGGTCTGGACGCTGGACGACGGCCGGCTGGCCGCGCGCACCGACACGCACCCGGAAGTGGCCGGCTGGGCGCATGGGCAGGTGCGCGAACTGGAGTGGATCTCCTCGCGCGACGGCCTGCGCATCACCGGCTTGCTGGTGACGCCGCCGGGCTGGAAGCGCGGCACGCCGCTGCCGACGCTGGTACAGGGCCACGGTGGCCCGGCCTGGGCATGGTGGTCGGGCTGGCTGGGCTCGTGGCACGACTGGGCGCAGCTGCTGGCCACGCATGGCTACGCGGTGTTCCTGCCGAACCCGCGCGGCTCGGAGGGCGGCGGCCCGGCCTTCGCCGAGATGGTGCGCAATGACTGGGGCGGCGGCGACTTCCAGGACATCCTCGACGGCGTGGACCTGCTGGAGCGCGAAGGCGTGGCCGATCCACGGCGGCTGGCGATCGGCGGCTGGAGCTATGGCGGTTACATGGCGGCGTGGGCGGTGACGCAGAGCGACCGCTTCAAGACCGCGATCGTCGGCGCCGGCGTGATCGACATCGGCGCGATGGCGCTGACCACGGACACCCCCGACTACCTGCCAGGCTACTTCGGCGACCCGCTCGCCAATCGCGCCGCCTACGACGCGCATTCGCCGATCCGCCACGCCGACAAGGTCACCGTGCCGGTGCTGATCCTGCACGGCGAGCAGGACAAGCGCGTACCGCTGTCGCAGGGCGAGATGTTCCATCGCGCGCTGAAGTTCAACGGCACCCCGGTGGAAATGGTCACCTACCCGCGCGGCCCGCACTGGTTCTTCGAGAGCGCGCACGGGCGCGACGTGCAGCAGCGCGTGCTGGACTGGCTGGATGCCCGGCTCGGCGTGGAGCGGCCGCAGTGACGTCGCCGGCCGAGGTCGCCTTCATCGGCGGCGGGCACATGGCGCGCTGCCTGGTGCAGGGGCTGCTCGCCGAGGGCCGCGACCCGGCGCGGATCGTGGTGGCCGACCCGGACGCCGATACCCGCCGGGCGCTGTCCGCGGGGCTGCAGGTGCAGGCAACGGCGGACAACGCCGAAGCCGCGGCCGCGGCACCGGTCTGGGTGCTGGCGGTGAAGCCGCAGGTCGCGCGGAGCGTCTGCGAAGCGCTGGCCGGGGTGGCGTCGTCGACGCGCCCGCTGGTGGTCTCGATCATGGCCGGCATCACCCATGCGCAACTGCGGCAATGGCTGGGCACCGACAGCGTGGTGCGCAGCATGCCCAACCAGCCGGCGGCGATCGGCGCCGGCGTCACCGGACTTTACGCGGCGCCGTCGCTGGATGCCGCGCAGCGCGCAAGCGCCGAATCCGTGTTCCGCGGCGCCGGCACGACCGTGTGGTTGCATGACGAGGTGCAGATGGACACGGTGACGGCCGTCGCCGGCAGCGGCCCGGCCTACCTGTACCTGCTGGCCGAGGCGATGGAACAGGCGGCCCGCGCGCGGGACCTGCCAGCGGAGACCGCCCGGCGACTGGTCGTGCAGACCCTGCTCGGCGCGGCGCGCATGCTGCAGGCGGCCGACGAGGCCCCGGCACGGCTGCGCGAGCGCGTGACCTCGCCGGGCGGCACCACCCAAGCGGCGGTGCAGGTGCTGGATGAGGGTGGCTGGACCGCGTTGGTCGATCGCGCTGTCGATGCGGCGCGAGCGCGCGGGCAGGCGCTGGCCGGGTAGGGGCGCTTCGGACGGGAAGGCATGCTTTTCCAGGGAAGCGTCAGCGTCCGCGCAGAGAATCCTTGCGGATTTCATCCAGCATCCGCCCAGTGTTGTCCGCGATGACCGTGGCCACGCGTGCCACGCGGGCCTCGTCGCCGCCTTGCTCGATGATGCGCATGGCGGTTTCGGGGAGATATACGAGCACGGCATCGGCCAGCGTCCGTACCCGCTCCAGTACGAAACGCCGCCCGTAGCGTGCGGCGCCGGCGAACGCGGTCCAGTCTTCCACGGCAATGCGGGCGATGTGCGTGGCGTGGCCGATGCGCATGGCCGGGGTGCGATCAACCAGCGATTGCGGCAGGTAGAGGGTAGGCACGAGGTCGTACAGCGGTGCCAGGCTTCGCCGCCCCTCGTGGCCGCACAGCAACGACAGGTTCTTGGCATGCGCGTCGGCATTGCCGATCAGTGCGTTGAATACCACCCAGTCGAGCAGGCCGCGCATGGCGATGGGGCCGAGCGCCAGTTGCCTGAGCAGGGACGAACACGCGGCCAGGCCGGGACCGCCCTTGTCCTCGTACTTGAGCTGCTCGGGATAGCCCAGTGCCTGGCAGAAATCCTCCTGGTGCAGGCGATGGATGCCCCCGTCGGCCGCCCTCGTGCGGTCGTAGCGTTCGACCAGAAGCGCGGGCCGGTTCATTACTTCCACCAACGATGCCGATGCGGCGTTCAGGCCGACCCGGCGCGCCAGCGCCAGCCCCAGCGCTTCGGCATCGCGGATGCCGGGGAAGCGGCGGCTGTCCGGCTTGAGGATATGGGTACTGGGTTCGCCCGCGCGCGGTAGGCGCAGGCGGCCATCGGCCTCGGCGATCACGGCAAGCTTGTCCTGCGCACCGGCCAGTGACAGCCGCATCGGTGTGCCGGCCAGCGCCCATGCGCCTTCGCCCGCGTCTTCGCCTTGCAGGTACAACAGGGTTTCCAGGTCGGTTTCCGCGTCGTCGCCACTGGCCTGCCGGATTCCGGGCGACGAAACGCTGACCGCACCGGCGCACTCGCCGCCAATGGCGGCCAGCAGGGCGAAGTCGTCATCCAGCGGCAACCGCAGGCGATCAGCGACGGCCTGGCGCACGCCGCCTTCCGGCAGCAGGTTGCAGAACCAGTTGCGAGCCACCGCCCCGGTGAATGGCTGCGTGCGCAATGGCAGCCCTACCGACAGCGCAATGGCGGCCGGGGATCGCAGGTAGTCGGCGCGATAGGCAAATGCCCAGTCTTCCGGGCTGCGCAATGGCCCGTCGATCGAGAGCGTGCCGATGGCGCGCCCGAACAGTTCGACTTCGAGCTGGTCGTTCATGGGCTGGCCTCGACGACCTGCAAGCGCAGTCCGAGCACCGCCAGTACGTCCATGATCTTGCCGATCTCGGCCCCCGGCTTGCCGCGTTCCAGCTCGCTGACGAAGCGCACGCCGGTACCTGCCAGACCCGCCAGCTCGGACTGGGTCAGGTGGTGGCTCCTGCGTTGCTCGCGAATGGCGGCACCCAGCGCGGCAGGCGCCATGATTTCGTTTTTCGATCCCGAGCGGGAAATTTCTGCGGTCATGACTTGGATACAGGGGTATTGATTCCCGATCGGGAATATTTCCCGTAATTTCGGTCGCGTCAAGAAATAAATTCCCGAGCGGGATTTTTGCGGGATTCTCAAGGTATCACCAGCGTCGGCCAGCCGAAGTCGAATTCCAGTTGCCGTGGTGCGCGCGTGGCGCGGTGTTTCCGCCACGGGCCAAGCTGGCGGGCGCTGTGCGGTGGCGTCAATGCAATCGGGTGCTGTTCGCGGGCAAGTCGCCGGGCTTTTGCGCAGCAGCGGTAGGCCCATGAAACGGAGATCAGCAGCCGCATGGCGACGCTCGGCATGTGCTGCCCGCAATCCTGCAGCAGCACCAGCCAAGCCCCGGCCAGCGAGGGATGTGGCGCGTCGATGTCGGGAAGCCCGGCCCGTTCCTCGCCGAGCAGCAGATGGGCCAGCGGGTCACGGCCTTCATCGCTGGTCAGGTGGTTCATCAGTGGGTGCGCGGTACCTTCCTCCGCATCGTCACCCGGTGCGTGGTCCAGTCGCAGCCCGTGGCGGACGTGCAGGTCGGTGTAGCGCACCAGCGCTTGGTACAAATGGCGCAGCAGCAGATCCTGAAAACCGGGATCCAGGAAATCGAGCGGCAGCCCGTGGCGTTCGGCCAGCGGGCCGGCCAGCAGCCAGGCTTCCTGGGCCACGTCGGCGCGTGAATATTCGCCCTTGGTGGCGTTGGCGATGCGTTGCAGGTTCTTGCCGCATTGCTGCAGGAACTGCAGGAATGGGTCGAGCGAAGCATTCATCGGCCGGATCCGGTGTTGACCGGGAGGTGAGCATGCCGCCGTTTGCCGTGCGGCGGAAGGCGGGGCCCGCCGGCGATATGCCACAATCGCCGGAGCACGGCAGGAAGCAGCAGGACCCCCGACATCTTGAGTACGACCACCCCCACGACCACGCCGCCGCTGTTCACGGTCGTGCCCGCCGGCATCTTCGGCCCGCTGGCCTCGGCCAACCGCCAGAACTACTGGTCGTTGCTGTGCCGGCTGTTCGACGAGTTCTTCGGCCCGGATGCGCCGGTGCCGCCCAGCCATGGCTTCCAGCGGCGCGAGATCACCGCCGCGATCGAGCGCTACCTGCTCACCGACGACCCGTGGGAAGACGAGGACGGCCAGGCCCCGGACGCGCCGCTGAATACACGCGCCAATGCCATCCACGACCGCTTCCGCGCCGCCGGCTGGCTGCGCCAGGAGCGCATCGGCGCACGCGAGATGGTGACGATGCCGCCGATGGTGGCGCAGCTGCTTTCGACGCTGGTGGAGTTCAGCGAACACGGCCCGACCTTCGTCTCGGCCAAGATGCGCTCGGTGGAACTGCAATTGCAGCAGGTGGCCGAGGGCCGCATGGATGGCGGCATCCTCGATGAAGCCGCCGATCAGGCGCGCCGCCTGCTGGTGTCGCTGGCGTCGATGGGCCTGCAGGTGCGCGACCTGATGCCGGAGCTGAGCAAGGCCGAAACCACCGCGCAGTTCGCGCGGCAGTGGTTCGAGCGCTACGTCGGCCAGCTGTTCATCGGCGACTACGCCGAGCTGCACCGCGCCGACCACCCGATGGCGCGGCGCAGTTCGATTCTGGCGATGGTGCAGCAACTGGAAACCGGCGCGCAGCGGCAGACACTGGTGGCGTGGTACCGCGAACACGTCACCGGCGGCGACGAAGCACGCGCGCAGCATCGCCTGTCGCGCAGCCTCGGCCGCCTGCGTGAACTGGAGCGCATCGACGAATACCTGACCCGGCTGGACGAGGACATCCGCCAGGCCAACCGCCGCGCGCTGGCCTTCCTCGACTACCGCCTGCGTGCGCCCGACAGGCTCGACGTGCTGCTGCGCCGTGCCTGCCGCGGCGTGCTGTCGGCACCGGAGGAAGCTTTGCGCTTGCCGGTCGCGCCCGGCCCGCTGATGGATGAAACCCGTCTGCGCGCCCCGCACCGCAAGCCCGTGCCGATCCCACGCAGCGCCAACGCCACCACGCCGCCCACGCCCGAGCAGTTGGCGCGGCTGTCGCTGCTGCGGCGGATGAAGCGTGCGCGGCTGGTCAACGCCGAGGGCATGGCGCGCTACGTCGGCCGCCACCTGCAGCACGGCATGGCGATCGAATCGGCACAACTGGACATCGCCAGCATCGAGGACCTGCGCGCCTACCAGACCCTGCTGACGCTGGCCCTGCGCGGCAACCGCATCGGTGGCCTGCGCCGCGAGGACCCGCTGGGCCGGCTGCTGCGCGGCTTCCGCGTCGAGCTGCTCGACGCCGGCGATGGCAACGACAACGATTACCTGCGCGGCCTGCGCTTCCGCGTCCAGCGGATAGGCACGATGCCCTCGTAGGAGCGCAGCTTGCTGCGCGACGGGGCTTTACCGGTACAGCCCCATCGCGCAGCAAGCTGCGCTCCTACCGACTCCCCATTCCCTATTCCCGAATCCCGGCCTTCATGAAACGCAGCTGGAACACCCTCAGCCAGATGTCCAACGGCACCTACACGGTGCAGGACTTCGAGCGCGCCGCCTATCGCCTTGCCACCGAGCAGGTGCTGTACGCCGCCGACGCGCGCTCGCGCGTGGCCTACCATCTGGTCGAAGACCACCTCGCCGATTTCACCGCCGCGCTGGAACCGCTGGGCATCCGCGTGGAGCGCAATGCGCACTACCGCTACGTGGTCGCGCTGCCATCGCATGGCGAAGGCGCGCCGGTGACGCTGGACGAAACGCTGGCGCTGCTGGTGATGCGCCAGCGCTATGACGAAGCCATGCGCCAGGGCCTGATCGAGGACCACGGCGAAGTGGTGATCGAGCTGCCCGAATTGCAGGAAAGCTGGCAGGCGCTGACCGGCCGCGCGATGCCCGAGGTCGGCACGCTGCGCACGCTGGCGCGCACCCTGAAACGCTGGGGCGTGTGCCGGCTGGTGGAGTCGGAAAGCGACGACCCGCAGCCGTTCCACCTGCGGGTGCGCCCGGCCATCGTCGAGATCGTCGGCGAGCAGTGGCTGCAACGGCTGGACCAGCACAACCGCGACGAGGATGGCGAGATGGACGTGGAGGACGACGATGCAGCAGCTTGAATGCGTCCATCTGGTCCAGTTCTTCCTGTTCGAGGCGCAGAGCCTGCGGCTGGACGGCACCAGCGCCATCATCGCGCCCAACGGCGCAGGCAAGAGCGCGCTGCTGGACGCCTTGCAGATCGTGCTGCTGGGCGGCGACCGCAGCCGCATCCGCTTCAACGCGCAGGCTGGCGGCAGCCACCGCGCGCGCACCATCCGCGATTACTGCCTCGGCGTGTTCCGCAGCGGCGAGGAAGGCCGCAAGCGCCGCACCGCCACCACCTACATCTCGCTGGTGTTCCGCGACACCGAGACCGGCACGCCGCTGACCGCCGGCATCGCGCTGGGCGCATCAAGCGATGAACCCGAGCACCGCGTGCACGGCCTGTACCTGCTGCCGGGCGTGGCGCTGGAACTGGACGAACACGTCGAGCGCATCAACGGCAAGGAACTGCCGTTGGCGTGGAACACCTTCCGCGAGCATGCCAGCCGCCGCTGCAAGGAAGTGGGCGAGACGCCGCAACTGCACCCCAATGCCGAACGCTTCCTGCGCGACCTGCTGCTGCGCCTGCGCGCCGGCCCGTCGGTCAGCCCCGACCTCACCGCCTATCGCAAGGCCTTCCTCAACGCGCTGAACCTGCAGCGCGTCGAGGACGTGGACCTGTTCGTGCGCACGCTGGTGGCCGAGGACCGGCCCACCGACATCGCCCGTTTCCGCGCGCTGCTGGAGAGCTTCCGCCAGATCAAGGAGAAGATCGAACAGGTCAGGCAGCGCATCGACGCCGCCGAAGGCGTGGAGCGTCAGTACGAGAAGATCGCAGGGCAAGCCACCCGCGCCGCTTCCGCGCGCGCCTTGGCCGCCGAATACGCACGCGACCTCTACAGCGAACAACTCGACCAGGCCGAGGGCGCGCTCGCCGATGCGGAAAACGTACTGGCCGATACCCGCCGCAACCTCGCAGACACCCGCGTCGAACGTGACACCCTGCGCGAAGAACAAGCGCGCGCCAACACCCGCCTGCAAGGCAGCGCCGGCTACGGCGAGCAGGCGCAACTCGACGAACTGGCCGGCCGCGACCGCGACCGCCTCGCGCAGTTGAAGAAAGACCTGCTGCGCGAAGTCGGATTCATCCGCGACCAATACCGCCAACTCGACGCGCTGGCGCTCGACGGTATCGACGCCGAAACGCTGGCCGCCGCGCGCGCCGATTGGGATGGCTGGCACGCCGAACTGTCGGCGCTCGCCGCCGAAGACGTGTTGCCGTGGACGCCGGAAGACCTGTTCGCGCGTGCGCGCCAGGCCCTGCATACCGCCGTGCCGCTGCGCGAACGGGTCGATCGCTACGCCCGCCAGCTGCACGCCGCCCACGACAAGGCGCGCGATGCGCTGGGAACCGCGCGCCAGAACCAGAAGCGTCTGGCGGCAGGCCAGGCCGAACTGCACCCGGATACGGTGCGCCTGATGAGCTACCTGCGCGACGCGGGTATCGACGCACGCCCGGTCTGCGATCTGGTGCGCGTCACCGACGCGACGTGGCAGCACGCCATCGAAGGCTATCTGCGCAGCAACGTCGAGGCACTGCTGATCCCCGACAAAGACGAGGAGCGGGCGGTCAAGCTGTATCGCGGCCTGTCCGGCGGGCGCTCGGTGTATGGCGTCAAGCTGGCGCTGTCGAGTCAGGCGCGCAACTCGCATGGTGGCGAAGAACCCGCCGCTGGCAGCGTCGCTGCGTTGCTGGAAGGCGTAAACGACGACGCGCTGGCCTTCCTGCGCCGCCAACTTGGCGAACTGCGCTGCGTTGAAACCGAAGCCGAGTTGGTGCGTAGCCGCCAAGGCCTGACCCGCGACGGCCTGCTCTCGCGCGGCGGCAGCATCGAACGCCTGCGCCTGCCCGCCGCCGGCGATCTGCGCATCGGCGCGTCCGACAACCGCGCACGCCTGCGCGTGCTGCACGAGGAAATCGAAAAAGCCGAGCGCACGGTGCGCGAGATCGAACCGCAACTGCGCCGCGCCGACGATTGCCAGCGCGGCTTGGCGCGCTTGGCCGATGCCGATGCAGTGGCGCAATCGCTGCACGAGCGTGTGCTGGAACACCGGCAGGTGGGCGAGCGCTACCGCAGCGCGCAGGAAAGCCGCCGCGCCTCGCTCGACCCGGATCTGCTGCGCCTGTCCGAACAGGTGCGCGAACTGAACCTGCAACTGGCCGACTGCGAAAAGCGCGCCGATGCGCTGGTCGGGCAGGAAGCGGTGGCTGCCTCCAACCTCGAACGCACGCGTGGCCTGCTCGACGGCCTGCGCCAGCAGGAAGAACTGGTCGCGCGCCGCGCGGTGGAAGCCTTCGCCGACCCGGATGTCGATCCCAACCGGGTCGAACGCCAGCGCGAGGAACTGGACGAGAAATATCCCTCGCTGGAAGAGCGCGCGCGCCGCTGCGAGGAACGCGCCAGGGACAGCGATGCGCAGTTGGCTCGGCTGCTGCCCGAGGCATGGAGTGGGCTGGCGCAGTACGCACGCGACCACGCCATCGAACTCGACTTCGACGCCAGCGCATGGCGGCCCGCGCGCAGCCTGCTGCAACGCGAACTGGCGCAACTGCGCGACACCGAACTGGTGCAGTACCAAGAAGAAGCGCAGCAGGCCTACGCCACCGCGGTGGACACCTTCCGCACCGGCGTGGCCTCGACGCTGTACGACAACTTCACCCGGCTCAAGACCCAGATCAACACGCTCAACCGCACCCTGCGCGCCAGCCCGGCGTTCTCCAACAACGAGCGCTACCAGTTCCATTACGAGGTGCTGCCGGAGTTCCGCGAACTGCACCGCTTCATCCAGCGCGCCGCCGACATCGGCGGCGAGGACACCTTGTTTGAAAGTGCAGGGCAGGTGCCCGAGGCGTTCCGCGCCCTGGTCGAGGACAAGGCGGCCGCGCACGTTGCCAATTCGCCGCTGGACGACTACCGCCGCTTCTTCCGCTTCGAGGTGCAGATCCGCCAGGACGACCGCGTGATCGGCAGCTTGAGCGAACGCATGCGCTCCGGCTCCGGCGGCGAGCACCGTGCGCCGCTGTACGTGATCGCCGGCGCCGCGCTGGCCGCGGCCTACGGCAAGAGCGAGGCGCAGCCGGGCGGGCTGGGGCTGATCCTGCTCGACGAGTTCGGCGACAAGATCGACGCGCAGAACGCGCGCGCCATCACCGGCTACCTGCGCTCGCTGGGCCTGCAACTGGTGCTGGCCGCGCCGGACACCGCGCAGGGCACCCTGTCCGGCGTGCTGGACAGCTACATCGAACTGTTCCGCGACGGCGACCTGTTGCAGGCCGAGCGCATCGAAGTGACCGAAGCGGCGCGCGCGCTGCTGCTGTCCGACCAGTTCGACCTGCACCCGGAACTGCTGGCGGCCGAAACCGAGCGCATCGAGCGCGAGCAGGCGGCGACGTGAACGGGCCGGCGCAGCCGGAAGACGACACGCCCGCAAGGCGCGTGCTCGAACGCCTGCTGCGCCGTGCGGAGAGGGCAATGCTGGCCGGCGACGCGCAACCGGCCACGCTGCCGATGGACGGCAAGCGCGATGGCGCCGAATACCGCGCATTGCGTGGCGTCGCCGATTTCGACGCTTTCCACGCCCGCATCGCGCTGGCCGAGCGCGCCGGCGCGATAACCGCCACACGCGACCGCCACCGCGACGATGGCGAACGCCTGCTGCGCCTGACCGTGCGTGACGTGGCGGCGTTGGCGCGTGACCTGCGCATCGAACTGCTGGGCGAACGCGTGGTGCGCGCCGAAGCCCTGCTGGCGCAATGGAGCGCACCGTACCCTTGCAGTAGCGGCGTGAGTCGCGACGAGGCCTTCCCGAAAACGCCCGGTCGCGACTCACGGCGCTCCTGCGGAAATTCCGACGAGACGAATGCCCCGCAGCGTTTCTCCGTCATCACCGAAGTGCTGACCGCTTGGCGCGCCGGCCGCAAGGTGCGCGGCCACGGTCCTGAGGCCGCCATCGACCTCGCCGATGCTGCCCGCGCCACGGATACCCTGCTGGCCGACGCGCGCGGCGAACGCATCCTGCGCAAGGCCAGCATCGCCCTGTTCGGTGACAGCAAGCGGCTGGAAGCACTGACCGCGTGGCTCGACCTGCTGGTCACCGGCGAACTCGCGCCCAGCGGGCTGGAGGACGAGCAGGTCTGGTCGGCATTGGGCCTGCGCAGGGAACCGCAACCGCTGCTGCTGGCCGGGCAGGGTACGGTGGAGCTGGACGACGGCAGCCACCACGTCCTGCCGCGGCGCTGGCTGGGTTTCCCGGTGGATGCGGTGCGCGGCATCGCCACCGGAGCGCGTGCGCTGCTGAGCATCGAGAACCTCGCCAGCTTCCACGAGGCCGCCGCCCTGCGCGGCGACGCCCCGGTGCTGCTGCTCTATACCGGTGGCATGCCGTCGCCGACGTGGCGTGCGGCCTATGCGCGCTTGCTGGCCGGGCTGCCGGCCGATGCCGCGCTGTACCACTGGGGCGACGTCGATCGCGGTGGCTTCCGCATCGCCGCCAAGCTGGCCGAGACGGCCGTGGCCGCGAACCGGCGCCTGCAACCGTGGCTGATGTCGCCGGATGCGTTGCCGGCGGAGGTCATCGCCGGCTGCGAACCGCCCTCGCCAGCGGTATCGGGCACGATGTGCGACTGGGCGCGGCGCGCCGGCTGGGACGAGGTGGCCGCGGCCCTGCAACGCACCCCGTTGCTGCTGGAACAGGAACGCCTGCACCCACGCCTGCCGTAGGTGCCGGGCTTGCCCGGCACCGGCTTCCGCGGAGCCGCTCAGCGGTTGGAAATGATCTCCACCCAATACCCGTCCGGGTCCTTGATGAAGGCGATGTGCTTCATCCGCCCGTCCTGCAGGCGCTTCTGGAACGGCACGCCCAGTTCCTCGAAGCGTGTGCAGGCCGCTTCCAGTTCCGGCACCGACACGCAGATGTGGCCGAAGCCGCGCGGGTCGCCGTTGCCGTCGTGGTAGACCGGGCCATCCTGCGTCTCGGTGCCGTGGTTGTGGGTCAGTTCCAGCACGCCGGGAATGCCGGCCATCCACAGGCGGCGCTGCGCGTCGTCCTCGGGGACCTGCGTGCCTTCGGGTACGCAGGCCAGGAAGTAGAGGCTGAATTCGGCCTCGGGGAAGTCGCGCTTGTCGATCAGGCGGAAGCCGAGCACGCGCGTGTAGAAATCCAGCGAGGCGGCGATGTCCTTCACCCGCAGCATGGTGTGGTTGAAGACGAAACCGGTGGTCTCGGCGGGCGGCTGCGCGGCCACGCCGGGCTGTTGGCGGAGGGCGTCGAGGTTCATGGAAGTGTTCCTTTCATGGGGAGGAGAGAGCCATCGGGCCACGCCATTGTAGGAGCGCCGATCAATGGTGCGAATACGCCTGCATCGTGCCGTCCTTGCCGAGCAGGTCCACCGTGAATGGCTGGCGACGGCCGTCCGGCGACTCCATGCCCGGCGAACCGACCGGCATGCCCGGCAGCACGAGGCCGCGTGCTGCGGGCTTCTCGCGCAACAGGCGCAACACGTCCTGTGCCGGTACATGGCCTTCGATCACGTAACCGCCCACCTCGGCGGTATGGCAGGAGGCCTGCGCCAGCGGGATGCCCGATCGTTGCTTCACCGCCACCATGTCGTCGTTGTCGCGGGCGACCACGATGAAGCCGGCCGCGCGCATGTGTTCGATCCAGCCGTTGCAGCAGCCGCAGTTCGCGTCCTTGTGGACGTGGACCACCGGCAGGGTGCCGGCGGCCCCGGCGGTGGCGTCCTGTGTCCGCGTTGCCGGCGATGGCGCGGCGCCACAGGCGGCGATGGAGAGTACGGAGCCGACGGCCAGCAGCAGGACGGCCAGCTTGCGAAGCGATGCGTTCATGTGAACCTCGGGAATGATGGAAAGGGCGGAAGGACAGCGTCGATGGCGGGAGCGGGTCCTTCGCGCATGTTCAGAACCAGAAGCGGACGCCGGCCACCCAGCGCGAATCGCGCGCGCCTTCGCCCGCGTCGCGGTGCAGCTTGGCAGTGCGGCCGAAGCGGCGTTCGTGGACGAAGCCGACATAGGGCGCGAAGCGGCGGGTGATCTCGTAGCGCAGGCGCAGCCCGGCTTCGACGTGGCCCAGCCCACTACCGACGCCGCGACGCGGATCGTCATCGGCGGCGATGCCGGCGTCCAGCGTCGGTTGCAGGACCAACCGGTTGCTCAGCAGCACGGAGTATTCCGCCTCCACCGCCAGTTCGGCTGTGCGCGAACCGCCCAGCCAGGCGGTGGCCGCGACCTCGAACTTGTACGGCGCCAGTCCCTGCACGCCGATGGCGGCGCGGGTCAGGCCGGGGCCGTCGCCACCGTCATGGCGCAGGCCGGCCACCACGTCCCACCATGGCGAAACCGAATGGCCGTACAGCGCATCCAGCGACCAGCCGGTGAGATGGTCGTCGCTGCGCCGTCCTTCGCTGCGCAGCCACAGGCGGTCGACGTCGCCGCCGAACCAACCCTTGGCATCCCATGACTGGCTGCTGCCGTGAGCGTTGTTCCACGCTTCCAGATGGTCGAACAGCACCAGGCTGTTGAAGGTGGATGCATGTTCCATCGAATGCGGCTTCAGCACCGGGAATGCGGCGGCCATGTCATCGGCGGTAAGGGCGGGAACAGGCTCGCGCGGCGTCTGCGTGGCGGCAGCATGTCGTCCCGCATGATCGTGCGCGTGGCTTGGCATCGTGTGGCCCGCATGTGCATCGGCATCATCTTCCGGCATCGCATGGCTGGCATGCGGAGGGATGACAGGGGCTGGAGGCTGCGCATGCCCTGCATGCGCATCGTGCACGTGTTCCGCATGGGATGCGGCAGGCGCGGCCATCCCATGGTCTGCATGTGAATCGGCTGCATCGGCTTTCGGCGTGGTGCTGCGATGCGCGGCATGCGGGTCGGCGGGCGGCGTCGCGTCATGCTGATGGTGGCCGGCGTGTGCATCCTGCGCGCCGGCATTGCCAGTGGCGAGCGCGAAGGCGATGAACAGCAAGGAGCGTGGCATCGTCTTCATGGCTGCACCCTCACTTCGCGCATCATCCCGTTCTCCATGTGGTACAGCAGATGGCAATGAAACGCCCAGCGCCCGGCCGCGTCGGCGCGCACGCGGTAGCTGCGGCGCGTGCCCGGCGGCATGTCCACGGTGTGCTTGCGCACCTGGAACTGGCCGTCCGCGTTCTCCAGGTCGCTCCACATGCCATGCAGATGGATCGGGTGGCTCATCATCGTGTCGTTGACCAGCACGATGCGCAGGCGCTCGCCGTAGTTCAGCCGCAGCGGCTCGGCGCTGGCGAAAGGAACGCCATCGAAGTTCCATGCGAACTTCTCCATGTGCCCGGTCAGGTGCAGTTCGATCTCGCGTCCCGGTTCGCGCCCGTCCGGGTCGTCGAACAGCGCGTGCAGGTCGGCATAGGCCAGCACCTTGCGGCCGTTGTCGCGCAGGCCGATGCCGGGGTCGTCCAGCCGTGGCGAGGTGGCCGAGGTCTGCATGTCCACCAGCGGGTTGCGGCGTTCGCCGGCCGGGTGTTTCGGCGCAGTGTCGCCGCCGTGGCCGGCATGGGCGTCATGCCCGCCATGCGTACCGTGCGACATGGGCATGGCATGGCCGCCGCCGTGGTCGTGGGCCATGTCGGCCATCGTCAGCAGCGGGCGCGGGTCCAGCGCCGGCACCGGCGCCTGCAGGCCGTGGCGCACCGCCAGCGTGCCGCAGGCGTGGCCGGTGCGGCCCATGTCCTGCGCGAAGAGGGTGAAGGCATCCTGCCCGCTCGGTTCGACGATCACGTCGAAGGTCTCGGCCACCGCGATGCGGAATTCATCGACCGTCACCGGATGGATGTACTGCCCGTCGGCGGCCACCACGGTCATCTTCAAACCGGGGATGCGCACGTCGAAATAGGTCATCGCCGAGCCGTTGATGAAGCGCAGCAGCACCTTCTCGCCGCTGCGGAACAGCCCGGTCCAGTTGCCGGCCGGCGCAGTGCCGTTCATCAGGTAGGTGTAGGTGCGGGCGTTGATGTCGGAGATGTCGCTGGGCGTCATCCGCATCCGCCCCCACATGCCGCGGTCGGCCAGCGTTTCGCGCAGGCCATCGCGCCGCGCGTCGCGCAGGAAATCACCGACCGTGCGCTGGTAGGTGTTGTCGTGCATCGGCATCTTCTTCATGCGCCGGTGCAGGGCGGCGGGGTCGAGGTCGGTCCAGTCCGAGAGCAGCACCACGTGCTCGCGGTCGTGGCGGTACGGCGGCGGCTCCAGCGGGTCGATCACCAGCGCGCCGTACAGCCCGGCCTGCTCCTGGAACAGCGAATGGGCGTGGTACCAGTAGGTGCCGGACTGGCGCAGCTGGAAGCGGTACTGGAACGTCTCGCCCGGCGCGATGCCGTCGAAGCTCAAGCCCGGCACGCCATCCATGTTGGAAGGCAGCAGGATGCCGTGCCAATGGATCGAGGTCATTTCGTCGGCCAGCGTGTTGGCCACGCGGATGGTGGCCGTCTCGCCCTCGCGCCAGCGCAGGATCGGTGCCGGCAGCGAGCCGTTGACGGTGACGGCGCTACGCGCGCGGCCGGTGAAATCGACGGTGGAACGGCCGATGGACAGGTTCAGGTCATGGCCGCGCAGTTCGCTGGCGGCGGTCGCGCGCATGGGCGTGGCGAACGCATCGGAAGCGCGCCACAGGCCGCTGCCGGCCACCACGCCGCCCACGGCCAGGCCCTGCACGAAGCGCCGCCGCGACAGCAGCGAGCGCGGATCGGAAAGGAAATCGTTTGTCATGGGAACTCCGGTGCCGTCCCGGTGAAGGAACGAGCGCAGATCACGCAGGAGCGCACTTCAGTGCGCGATGAGGCCTTGCCGGGCATGCCCCATCGCGCACTGAAGTGCGCTCCTGCGGGGTCATTGGCCGGCAATCACATCGGCTCAGGCGATGGGAGGTCGGTGCAACCGATCCGGCGTCACGTCATGGCGCAGCAGGCGCAGCGCAGTGGGTTCCGGGGAACAGGGAAGGGCCGCCAGTTGCGCCACCACGGGCGCAGGCAGCAGGTTGCAATGCTGCATGCAATCGCAATGCGAACCCTCGCCGCACGCCTGCTTTGCCGGCTGCCCGTGGCCGCCTCCGTCGGCACAGCAGGCATGGTCCATGTCGTGCTGCGCGCTTGCCTGCGCCGGTGCCGCCATCGCCGTGGCCGTCCATGCCGCCCCGACCGTACCGGCGATCAGGGAAAGGCACAGCAGCAGGGGCAACAGGATGCGCGGCACGTGGGATGGGGCGGGAAGGCAAGGGCCGCACGATACCACCGCAAGCCGCGGGGTGACGTCATCGCCGGCGTGTCCGGGCCGCCCACAGTAGAATCGGCTTCAGTTTCCATGAAGTGGCGATCCATGTCCCAGCGTGCCTGGGTGGCGGCAGCCATCCGCAAGATCGAGGCCGATTTCAACCGTTCGGCCGACACCCACCTGATCCCGCTCGACCTGCCCGGCTTCCCCGGCATCGACGTCTACCTGAAGGACGAATCCAGCCACCCCACCGGCAGCCTCAAGCACCGGCTGGCGCGCTCTCTGTTCCTGTATGCGCTGGCCAACGGCTGGTTGCGCGAGGGCTGCCCGGTGATCGAGGCGTCCAGCGGCTCGACTGCGGTGTCCGAGGCCTACTTCGCGCGGCTGCTGGGGTTGCCGTTCATCGCGGTGATCCCGGCCAGCACCTCGCCGGAGAAGATCGCCGCCATCGAGTTCCACGGCGGCCGCTGCCACCTGGTCGAGCGGGCCTGCGACCTGAACCGCGAATCGGAGCGGCTGGCACGCGAAACCGGCGGCCATTTCATGGACCAGTTCACCTACGCCGAGCGCGCCACCGACTGGCGCGCCAACAACAACATCGCCGAATCCATCTTCAAGCAGATGGCCGAGGAACCACACCCGGTGCCGGAATGGATCGTGTGCAGCCCCGGCACCGGCGGTACCGCCGCCACGCTGGGCCGCTACGTCAGCTACCGCCGCCACGACACCCTGATCCTGTGCGCCGACCCGGAAATCTCGGTGTTCTACGACGGTTATTGCGCGGCCCTGCGGGGAGAGGACTGGCGCGACATGGCCTGCGAAGGCGGCTCGCGCGTGGAAGGCATCGGCCGTCCGCGCGTGGAGCGCAGCTTCATTCCCACCTGCGTCGATGCGATGGTCAAGGTGCCCGACGCGCTCAGCCTGGCGGCGATGCGCCACGTCAGCGCCACCCTCGGTCGCCGCGTCGGCGGCTCCACCGGCACCAACTTCATCGGCGTGCTGCATGCCGCGCAGCTGATGCGCGATGCCGGCCGCGACGGTTCAATCGTCACCATCCTGTGCGACGCCGGCGAACGCTACGCGCACAGTTATTACGACCCGGCGTGGTACCAGCGGCAGGGCATCGACGTGGCCGCTGCCGATGCCGCCATCGCCGCCGCCGTCGCGGGGCAGGGCATGCCGGCGCTGCCTTGTGCGTGGCTGGAGCCGTCGCCATATCAGGCCTGACCCCCGCTTCCGGAACGCCATGAACGCCAATCCCCTGCTCGACTTCTCCGGCCTGCCGCGCTTCGACGCGATCCGCCCCGAACACGTCACCCCGGCCATCGATGTCCTGCTGGCCGAGGCCGAAGCCGCGGTGAAGACCGCCGAAACCGTGGCGCCGGTGGGCTGGGACAATTTCGTGACCCCGTTGGACGACGCCACCGAGCGGCTGTACCGCGCGTGGGGCCAGGTCACGCACCTGCAAGCGGTGGTCAACACGCCCGAACTGCGCGAGGCCTACAACGCCAACCTGCCGAAGATCAGCCGCTTCGGCAGTGCCGTGGCGCAGAACCCGGCGCTGTACGCGCAATACAAGGCGCTGGCGGCCTCGCCCGAAGCGGCCGGCTTCGACGGGGCCCGTGCCAAAGCGCTGGACAATGCGCTGCGTGACTTCCGCCTTGGCGGCGCCGAGCTGGACGAAGCCGGCAAGGTCCGTTTCGCACAATTGCAGGAAGAACTTTCGGGATTGCAGGCGAAGTTCTCGCAGAACGTACTCGATGCCACCGATGCTTTTGCCCTGCATGTCGAGGACGAGGCCGAGCTGTCCGGCCTTCCCGTTGATGTCATCGCCGCCGCACGCGCCGCAGCGCAGAAGGACGGGCGCGATGGCTGGAAACTGACCCTGCAGATGCCCTGCTACCTGCCGGTGCAGACCTATGCCGACAGCCGCGCACTGCGCGAGCAGCTTTACCGCGCCCATGCCATGCGCGCGTCGGAGTTCGGCGAGGCCTCGCTCGACAACAGCGGCAACATCGACCGCATCCTCGCCGTGCGCACCGAGCTGGCCGCGTTGCTGGGTTTCGACAACTACGCCGAATACTCCATCGCCACCAAGATGGCGGCCGACGCGCCACAGGTGCTGGGTTTCCTGCGTGACCTCGCCGCACGTGCCAAACCGCATGCGCAACGCGATCGTGCCGAGTTGGAAGCCTTCGCCCGTGACGAACTCGGTTTGACGGACCTGCAGGCGTGGGATCTGGCTTACGCCGGCGAGAAGCTCAAGCAGGCGCGCTACAGCTACTCCGCGCAGGAGGTGAAGCAGTATTTCACCGAGTCGAAGGTGCTGGCCGGCCTGTTCGGCGTCATCGAACGCCTGTACGGCCTGAAGGTCCAGCCCGACAGCGCCCCGGTGTGGCATGAGGACGTGCGCTTCTACCGGCTGGTGGATGCCGGTGGCGCGCTGGTCGGCCAGTTCTACATGGACCTGTATGCGCGCGAAGGCAAGCGCGGCGGCGCATGGATGGACGATTGCCGCAACCGCCGCGTCACTGCCGCCGGCGTGCAGACGCCACTGGTCTATCTGGTCTGCAACTTCGGTCGCGGCAGCGACGGCAAGCCCGCCACCTTCAGCCACGACGAAGTCACCACCGTCTTCCACGAGATGGGCCACGGCCTGCACCAGCTGCTGACCCGCATCGGCGAACTGGCGGTGGCCGGCATCAACGGCGTGGAGTGGGACGCGGTGGAGCTGCCCAGCCAGTTCATGGAGAACTTCTGCTGGGAGTGGGAGCAGGTGCGGGCGATGACCGCCCATGTCGATACCGGCGCGTCGTTGCCGCGCGAACTGTTCGACAGGATGCTGGCGGCGAAGAACTACCAGAACGGCATGTTCACCGTGCGCCAGCTCGAATTCGGCCTGTTCGACATGCTGCTGCACAGCCAGTACGCGCCTGCGCAGGAAAGCGTGCTGCAACTGCTCGACCGCGTGCGCGGCGAGGTCGCGGTGAACTTTCCGCCGGCATGGAACCGCTTCCCCCACCAATTCAGCCACATCTTTGCCGGCGGCTACGCGGCCGGCTACTACAGTTACAAGTGGGCCGAGGTGCTCAGCGCCGACGCCTACGCCGCCTTCGAGGAAGCGCCGGAGCAGGTGGCCGAAACCGGCGCCCGCTTCCGCGACGAAGTGCTGTCGCGCGGCGGCAGCCGCAGCGCCGCCGAGAACTTCCGCGCTTTCCGCGGCCGCGATCCGCGGATCGATGCGCTGCTGCGCCACGGTGGCATGGCCGCCTGAGCTGGATAGCCCCCCATCCTTTGGGGCAAGCAGGCATCCAAAGCCCCTCTCCCTCCGGGAGAGGGGTTGGGGTGAGGGGCGATTGCAGGTGGATGTTCGCTGCTTACCGCAAAAACCTGTTGACCTCTTCAGCGAAGTGTCTAGAATGCGCCGCCTTGCTTCAGTCCATGCGCTCGCTTGTCGGGCAGCGGGTCACGAAGCAGGTCGCCACTCCTGAAGTTGGGAGTTGACGGATCAGGAAAGCCGGTCATAATAGGCGGCTCGCTTCGGCGCTGGCCCTTTGGGGTTGGGTTGAAGGGTCAACACTCTCCAACGAGGTGTTGACGGCAACGAAAAAGCCGCTATGATGGGCGGCTCGCTGGACGGAAACGTCGGGCAACGGAAGAAGGCGCTGAGGCCGATTCCAAGGTTCTTTGAAAGTATGCGCAGGTATCTTGTGAGGGCGCCTGCAGGAGTGGATGACTGTCCATCTTGCAGACGTTTGATCAAGCAATGAATAGTTTGTTAAAGCAAGCGAAACGTTGCCAGTGGTTGAACATCTGCAGCTTTAAATTTTGATCTTCGGATCATGTGTTTTTAAGTGAAGAGTTTGAT
>NZ_LDJP01000051.1 GCF_001431505.1 Stenotrophomonas daejeonensis | reverse complement strand
GTCCCGATGGCTCAAACATCATGGACTCCGCTCGCCCCTCATCCGCCCTTCGGGCACCTTCTCCCGCAGGGAGAAGGGAGCCTGCCTGCCATTGCCGCGATCCGATCCCATGACCGAACTCCTCGAATCCACCCTCACGCACCTCGAAAAGCTGGTGTCCTTCGACACCCGCAACCCGCCGCGTGCGATCACCACCGGCGGCATCTTCGATTATCTGCGCGCCAATCTGCCGGGCTTCGACGTCGAGGTGACCGATCACGGTGCCGGCGCAGTCAGCCTGTACGCGGTGCGCGGCACGCCGAAGTATCTGTTCAACGTGCACCTGGACACGGTGCCGGATTCGCCGCACTGGAGCGCCGACCCGCACGTGATGCGGCGTCTGGATGACCGTGTGGTCGGCCTCGGCGTATGCGACATCAAGGGTGCTGCCGCCGCGCTGGTGGCTGCCGCAAACGCCACCGATGGCGATGCCGCGTTCCTGTTCTCCTCCGACGAGGAAGCCAACGACCCGCGCTGCATCGCCGCCTTCCTCGCCCGCGGCATCCCATACGAAGCCGTGCTGGCCGCCGAGCCGACGATGGGCGAGGCGGTGCTGGCGCATCGCGGCATCAGCTCGGTGCTGATGAATTTCAAGGGCCGCGCCGGCCATGCCTCGGGCAAGCAGGATGCGGCGGCAAGTGCCCTGCATCAGGCGATGCGCTGGGGCGGTCGCGCGCTGGACCACGTCGAGTCGCTGGCGCATGCGCGTTTCGGCGGGCTGACCGGGCTGCGCTTCAACATCGGCCGGGTCGAAGGTGGCATCAAGGCCAACATGATCGCGCCGGAAGCCGAGCTGCGTTTCGGTTTCCGCCCGCTGCCGTCGATGGATATCGACCAGCTGCTGGCCACGTTCGCCGGTTTTGCCGAGCCGGCCGCCGCGCATTTCGAGGAAACCTTCCGCGGCCCGAGCCTGCCGTCGGGCGACATTGCCCGTGCCGAGGAACGCCGCCTTGCCGCGCGCGACGTCGCCGACGAACTGGGCCTGCCGATCGGCAATGCGGTGGATTTCTGGACCGAAGCCTCGCTGTTCTCGGCCGCCGGCCATACCGCGCTGGTCTACGGCCCCGGCGACATCGCCCAGGCCCATACCGCCGACGAGTTCGTGACGCTGGAGCAGCTGCAGCATTATGTCGCGTCGGTCCACCACATCCTGCAGCGCGGCGCCTGAGCCGCCCCGCATTCCCCAAGCCAACGAAATGTCCCCCGCCATGCAGCCCCACCGCCAGACCCGCCAGACCATCGTGCGCCTGCTTTCGAGCATGGCCAGCGCGAAGGAGATCAGCCAGTACCTCAAGCGCTTCTCGCAGCTGGACGCCAAGCGCTTCGCCGTGGTCAAGGTCGGCGGCGCGGTGCTGCGCGACGACCTCGACGCGCTGACGTCCTCGCTGTCGTTCCTGCAGGAGGTCGGCCTGACCCCGATCGTGCTGCATGGCGCCGGCCCGCAGCTGGACGCCGAGCTGTCGGCGGCCGGCATCGAGAAGCAGACCGTGGACGGCCTGCGCGTGACCACGCCCGAGGCGCTGGCGATCGTGCGCAAGGTGTTCCAGCAGTCGAACCTGCAACTGGTCGAGGCGCTGCAGCAGAACGGTGCGCGCGCCACCTCGATCACCGGCGGCGTGTTCGAGGCCGAGTACCTCGACCAGAGCATCTACGGGCTGGTCGGCGAGGTGAAGCGGGTCAACCTCGCGCCGATCGAGGCCAGCCTGCGCGCCGGTTCGATCCCGGTCATCACCTCGCTGGGCGAGACGCCGAGCGGGCAGATCCTCAACGTCAACGCCGACTTCGCCGCCAACGAGCTGGTGCAGGAACTGCAGCCGTACAAGATCATCTTCCTCACCGGCACCGGCGGCCTGCTCGATGCCGACGGCAAGGTGATCGACTCGATCAACCTGTCCACCGAGTACGAGCACCTGATCCAGCAGCCGTGGCTGCATGGCGGCATGAAGGTCAAGATCGAGCAGATCAAGGACCTGCTGGATCGCTTGCCGGAAGAATCCTCGGTGTCGATCACCCGCCCGGCGGATCTGGCAAAGGAACTGTTCACCCACAAGGGTTCGGGCACGCTGGTGCGGCGCGGTGAGAAGGTGCTCAAGGCGACGGCGTGGGAGCAGCTGGACATCGTGCGGCTGAAGGCGCTGATCGAATCCAGCTTCGGCCGCACGCTGGTGCCGGATTACTTCGAGAAGACGAAGCTGCTGCGCGCCTACGTCAGCGAGAACTACCGCACCGCGGTGATCCTCACCGACGAGGCCGAGGGCGTCTACCTAGACAAGTTCGCGGTGCTCGACGACGCGCAGGGCGAGGGCCTGGGCCGCGCGGTGTGGAACGTGATGCTGGAGGAAACCCCGCAGCTGTTCTGGCGCTCGCGCAACGGCAATGCGGTCAACCATTTCTATTACGCCGAGTCCGACGGCTGCTACAAGCTCGACCACTGGAAGGTGTTCTGGTTCGGCGCCAGCGACTTCGACAGCATCCGCGGCTACGTGAAGCACTGCGGCGAACGCCAGGCGAGCCTGCAGGGATGAATGCCCCGTCCGCCAATGCCGCATGGCGCCAGGTGCCGGAACTGCGCGGCCGCCACGTCGTGTTGGAACCACTGCAGGCGGCGCACGCGCCGGCCTTGCGGCAGGCGCTGGGCGACGGCGAACTGTCGCGCTGCTGGTACACCAACGTGCCGGCGCCGGATGCCGTGGAACAGCACGTCGCCGCGGCGCTGGAGGCGCAGGCGCAGGGCACGGCGCTGCCCTTCGTGGTCCGCGACGCCGCCGGCGCGGTGGTCGGCAGCACCCGTTTCTATGCGCTGGACGCGGGCGTGCCACGGCTGAACATCGGCTACACCTGGTACCAGCGGCGGGTACAGCGCACCGGCCTGAACACCGAGGCCAAGCTGTTGTTGCTGCGGCATGCGTTCGAGGCGATGGGCTGCATCGCCGTCGGCTTCGAGACCAGCTGGTTCAACCACGCCTCGCGCACCGCCATCGCCCGGCTCGGGGCGAAGCAGGACGGCGTGCTGCGCAACCACAAGCGCCACGCCGACGGCACGCCGCGCGATACCGTGGTGTTCTCCATCATCGACAGCGAGTGGCCGGCGGTCCGCAGCCACCTGCACTACCTTCTGGATTCGCACTCATGACCGAAAGGAAATTCACGCTGGGCATCGTCGGTGCCCGTGGCCATACCGGCGCCGAATTGATCCGGCTGGTGGCGGCGCACCCGCACGTCGAACTGGCCTTCGTATCCTCGCGCGAGCTGGCCGGCCAGCGCGTGGCCGAGCACAACGATGCCCATGTCGGCGAGCTGCGCTATGAAAACCTCGATGCCGCCGCGGTGGCGGGCAAGGGCGCCGATGCGGTGATCCTGGCCCTGCCCAACGGCAAGGCCGAGCCCTTCGTCGCCGCGCTGGACGCGGCCCGGCCGGACACGGTGATCGTCGACCTGTCCGCCGACTACCGCTTCGACAACGGCTGGTACTACGGTCTGCCGGAACTGACCCGCGACACCTATGCCGGGCAGAAACGCATCAGCAACCCCGGCTGCTATGCCACCGCCATGCAGCTGGCGATCGTGCCGCTGCTGTCGAGGTTGGCCGGGCCGCCGGCCTGCTTCGGCGTGTCGGGGTATTCGGGGGCAGGCACCACGCCCTCGGACAAGAACAACCCGGAACTGCTGCGCGACAACCTGATGCCGTATGCGCTGACCAACCACGTCCACGAGCGCGAGGTGTCCACCCGGCTCGGCGTGCAGGTCGAATTCATGCCGCACGTGGCCCCGCACTTCCGCGGCATCAGCATGACCGTGAACCTGTGGCTGCAGCAGCCGCTCAAGCGCGAGGAAGTGATGGCGCTGTACCGGCAGCGCTATGCCGGCGAGCCGTTGGTTGAGGTGGTGGACGAAGCGCCGTGGGTCAGCCGCATCGCCGGCCGCCACGGCGTGCAGGTCGGCGGCTTCACGATGGCGCCGGGCAACAAGCGCGTGGTGGTAGTGGCGACCATCGACAACCTGCTCAAGGGCGCGGCCACGCAGGCGCTGCAGAACCTCAACATCGCCCTCGACCTGCCCGAGCTGACCGCCATTCCGCATTGAATCCGTAGGAGCGCACCTTGGTGCGCGATGAAGCTTTCCCGGGAATACCCATCGCGCACCAAGGTGCGCTCCTACGAGGCATTTTGGAGAACGACATGACCAACCTGCTGTGGCAGAAGCCCGGCGTCGCGGTAGACGCCAACATCCAGGCCTTCCTCGCCGGCGACGACGTGATCCTCGACCGCGAGTTCTTCCTGCACGACATCGCCGCCAGCACCGCGCATGCGGAGGGGCTGCAGCATATCGGCATCCTCTCGGCCGACGAGCTGGCCGCGCTCAAGCGTGAGCTGGCGCTGCTGGCCGGCGATTTCCGCAGCGGCGCGTTCGTGCTCGACGAGCGCTACGAGGATTGCCATTCGGCGATCGAGGCACGGCTGACCGAGCGCCTTGGCGACGCCGGTCGCAAGATCCACACCGGCCGCAGCCGCAACGACCAGATCCTGGTCGCCACCCGCCTGTGGCTGAAGGAGAAGCTGGCGCGCGTGGCACAGCTCAGCCGCGAAGTGGCGAAGGTGGCGCTGGACCGCGCCGCCGCCGAGCACGCCCAGCCATTGCCCGGCTACACCCACATCCAGCGCGCCGTGGTGTCCTCGGCCGGCATGTGGTGGGCGGGCTGGGCCGAAGCCTTCATCGACAACGCGGTGCGCGCGGCCGACACCCGCCGGCTGATCGACTGCAACCCGCTGGGCACCGCCGCCGGCTACGGCGTCAACCTGCCGCTGGACCGCGAACACACCACGCGCGCGCTGGAGTTCGCGCGCATGCAGGTATCGCCGATCTACGCCCAGCTCTCGCGCGGAAAGTTCGAGCTGGCCGCGCTGGAAGCGCTCGGCGGGGCGACCCTGGACCTGCGCCGCATCGCCTGGGACCTGTCGCTGTTCACCACCGGCGAGTTCGCCTTCGTGGCGCTGCCGGCGCAGTACACCACCGGCAGTTCGATCATGCCGAACAAGCGCAACCCGGATGTGATCGAGCTGATGCGCGCCACCCACGCCAGCGTGGCCGCCGCGCGCACCGAGATCGAGCAGCTGCTGTCGCTGCCGTCGGGCTACCACCGCGACCTGCAGGCGTCCAAGGGCGCGATCTTCCACGGCTTCGGCCGCGGCCTGGCCGCGCTGGAACTGCTGCCGGCGCTGCTGTCCAACCTCGACTGGCGCGACGACAACATCCGCGCCGCGATCGACTCGGGCATGTACGCCACCGACGTGGCGGTGGAAGCGGCGGTGGCCGGCGTGCCGTTCCGCGATGCCTACAAGGCCGCCGCCGCCGCGGCGGACACGGCCGGGCAGGGGCGCACGCCGGAAGGCAGCCTCGCCGCGCGGGTGTCGCCGGGCGCGGCCGCCGACCTGCGGCTGGAAGAACTGCAGGCACGCTGGGTGGCGCTGCAACCGTAGGTGCGGGACTTGCCCCGCACGGAGGCCTTCACGGCAATGCCCCATGCGGGGCAAGCCCCGCATCCACGAGACGTAGGTCGGGGCTACGTCCCCGGCATCTGCAATACCCCGCGTCGTGGGCGTAGCCCCGACCTACGTTGGTTGGAAACGAAAGCATCGCCCAAATGTATTGCGCGGCAGTGCAACATCGACGCTGGCGCTTCATGCGACGGAGAACGAAGTGAAGCTGTATCTGGTCATGGCCATGCGCAAGCCGGCGTTCGACACGTCGGTCATCGCCCCGCACAAGGCTTTCCTCGACGACCTGCGCGAACGCGGGCTGCTGCACCTGACCGGCGGTTTCGCCGATGGCAGCGGTGGTGCCTACGTGCTGCGCGACGTCGCCGACATGGACGCGGCACGGGCCATCGTCGCGACCGACCCGCTGGCCGTCCACGGTTGCTCGGACCTGACCGTGCACGAGTGGAACACCCGCTGAGCCCATGAACGAGGCCGCCCCTTCGCCCTTCGCCGAACAGGCGCTGCCGCCATGGCGGCGCGCGGTATTGAAGATCGGCAGCAGCCTGCTGGCCGCCGACGGCGGTGGCCTGAGCCCGCGCTTCGCGCTGGGGCTGGCGCAGTTCGTCTCGGCCAACCTGCTGGCCGGCAGGGAAGTGGTGATCGTCTCCTCCGGCGCGGTCGCGGCCGGCCGCGCCATCCTGCCGAGGGCGGCCGAAGCCGGTGCCGCCATCGCCGCGCGGCAGGCGCTGGCCGCGCTCGGGCAGGCGCAGCTGATCGCGCTGTGGCAGCGCTTCTTCGAGCGGCCGGTGGCGCAGGTGCTGCTGACCCACGACGACCTGCGCAACCGCCGCCGCTACCTCAACGCGCGCGCCACCCTCAATGAATTGCTGGCGCTGGGCGCATTGCCGGTGGTCAACGAGAACGACACCGTCTCCGTCGATGAGCTCAAGCTCGGCGACAACGACAACCTCGCCGCCATCGTCGCCGCGCTGGTCGATGCCGATGCGCTGTTCATCGCCACCGACATCGACGGCCTCTATACCGCCGACCCGCGCCGCGATCCGCAGGCGCGGCCGATCAACGAGGTAACCGAACTGACCGCCGAGGTGCTGGCGATGGCCGGTGGCAGCGGCAGCGC
This sequence comes from Stenotrophomonas daejeonensis, assembly GCF_001431505.1. Lineage (GTDB taxonomy): Bacteria > Pseudomonadota > Gammaproteobacteria > Xanthomonadales > Xanthomonadaceae > Stenotrophomonas > Stenotrophomonas daejeonensis. The sequence continues at coordinate 34,757 of NZ_LDJP01000051.1, read as the reverse complement.
GGCCGGCACCGGCGGCATGCACACCAAGCTGCAGGCGGCGGCGAAGGCCGGCGCGGCCGGCATCGACACCTGCCTGTTCAACGGCCGCAGTGGCGAGGTGGTGCGTGCGCTGGCGCAGGGCCGGCTGCGCGGCACCCGCCTGCACGCCGGGCGCTCGCGCATCGCCGCGCGCAAGTACTGGCTGCGGCACGCGCCGCTCGAGCCGGGGGCGATCGTGGTCGATGGCGGCGCCGCGCGCGCGCTGCGAGAGAAGGGCGCCTCGCTGCTGCCCGGCGGTATCGCCGCGGTGCAGGGCGAGTTCCGCCGCGGCGACATGATCGAAGTGCGCGACGGCGGGGGCTGCATCGCGCACGGCATCAGCCAGTATTCGGCGGTGGACGTGCGGCGCATCGCCGGCAGCCATTCGCGCACCATCGAGGCCACCCTCGGCTACAACTATGGCGAGAACGTGATCCACCGCGACGACCTCGTCCTGCTGTCGTAGGAGCGACGCGAGTCGCGACGGGGCTTCGCCGGTAAAGCTCCATCGCGACTCGCGTCGCTCCTGCAAGGACGAAACTTCCTGCATGCGAGCCGCAACCATGACCGACATCAAGACCCTTGCCCTGCAATGCCGCGACGCCGCCCGGCAACTCGGCCAGCTTTCCACCGCGGCGCGTTCGGCCCTGCTGCAATCGATGGCGGCGGCGCTGGAAGTCGATGCCGCGGCGATCCTCGCCGCCAACGCCCGCGACCTGCAGGCCGCCCGCGACAAGGGCGTGGGCAGCGCGATGCTCGACCGGCTGGCGCTGGACCCGCAGCGCCTGGCCGGCGTCGCCAACGCACTGCGCGAGGTCGCCGCATTGCCCGATCCGGTCGGCGAGGTCACCCGTGACTACCTGCGGCCCAACGGCATCCGCGTGCAGAAGGTGCGGGTGCCGCTGGGGGTGATCGCGATGATCTACGAGGCGCGGCCGAACGTGACCGCCGACGCCGCCGCGTTGTGCATCAAGGCCGGCAACGGGGTGATCCTGCGCGGCGGTTCGGAGGCGATCCATTCCAACACCGCGATCGCCGCCAGCCTGAAGCGCGCGCTGCGCGAGGCGGGCCTTGCCGATGCCGCGCTGACGCTGGTGGAGGACCTGCGCCGCGAGACGATGCTGGAACTGCTGCAACTGAACGACATCATCGACCTGGCGATCCCGCGCGGCGGCGAGGGCCTGATTCGCTTCGTCGCCGAGCACGCGCGGGTGCCGGTCATCAAGCACTACAAGGGCGTATGCCATTTGTACGTCGATGACGACGCCGATATGCAACTGGCGCTGGGCCTGCTGGTCGACGGCAAGGTGTCGCGCCCGGCCGCCTGCAATTCGCTGGAAACCCTGCTGGTGCACGCCGGCATCGCGCCGCGCTTCCTGCCGCTGGCGGCCGATGCATTGCGCGCCCGCGGCGTCGAGTTGCGCGGTGATGCCGCGACGCAGGCCCTGGTGCCCGGTGTATCGGCGGCGGACGAGGACGACTATGCCGCCGAATACCTGGACTTGATCCTCGCCATCCGCGTGGTCGACTCGCTCGATGACGCCATCGCCCACATCCAGCGCCACACCTCCGACCACACCGAGGTCATCGCCACCGGCAACCCGGCCCATGCCGAGGCCTTCGTGCATGCGCTGCGCTCGGCGGTGGTGATGGTCAACGCCTCCTCGCGCTTCTCCGACGGCGGTGAGCTGGGGCTGGGCGCGGAGATCGGCATCTCCACCACGCGCCTGCATTCCTACGGCCCGATGGGGCTGGAGGCGCTCACAGTGGAGCGCTTCGTGGTGCGCGGCGAGGGGCAGGTGCGGGGCTGAGGCCGTAGGCCGGGGTTACATCCCCGGCGTTTTCGTCGGCCCTTTGCGGACGTCGGGGGCGTGGCCCCGACCTACCAATGGTCTTCCAGCTGCTGCGGCCTGCACGCGAACCACGCCGCGACCAGCAGCACCAGCGAGCACAGCATCAGGAACGCGAACGACCATGCCCAGCCGCCGCCGAGTTCGTGCAGCCAGCCGAACAGCAGCGGGCCGAGGCAGGCCAGGCTGTAGCCCACGCCCTGCATGAAGCCGGACAGCGCCGCCGAGCCGCTCGGGGTGCGGGTGCGCAGGTTGATCAGGGTCAGGCCCAGCGGGAAGGTGGATGGGCCCAGCCCGGCGATGGTCACCCACAGCCACGGCGCGGCCATCGGCGCCCACAGCAGGCCGGCGAAGGCGACCGCGTTCAGGCCGAACACCAGCACCGCGATCGGGAACGGGTTGCGCATGCGCACCGCCAGCGCCGGCACCAGCAGCGAGGGCAGCAGGCCGATCGCCGAATACAGCGCCACCATCACCCCGCCGAAGGCCTCGCTGGCGCCGGCTTCCACCATCACCTTGGGCAGCCAGGTGAACAGCGAGTAGGTGCCCAGCGAGGTCATGCCGAACATCAACGCCATGCCCCAGCCGAGCGGGGTCTTCCAGACCCTGCCGGCGGCATGCGGGCCGTCGGCAGCGGCGGCGGCCTGCGCACGCGGCGCATGCCGCGCCAGCAGCAGCCACGGCAGCAGCGCGGCGGTGGACAGCAGCGCCCACATGCCCAGCGAGATGCGCCAGTCGAAGCGGTCGGCCACCGGCACCGCCAGCAGCGCCGGCAGCATGGTGCCGGCCTGCAGCACGGTGATGTAGAGCGTGCTCAGGGTGCCGACGCGGTCGGCGAAGTAGCGCTTGACCAGCGGCGGCACCACCACGTTGCCGATGCCCATGCCGGCCAGCGCGACCGCCGAGCCGACCAGCAGCATGCCGACGCCGCCGGCGCTGGCGCGCAGCAGCAGCCCGGCGGTGGCCAGCAGCATGGTCAGCACCGCGGTGCGCTCCAGCCCGATCGCGCGGATCAGCCGCGGCGTGACCAGGCCGAACAGGGCGAAGGCGGCGGTGGGCATCATGCCCAGCACGCCGGTCATGGTGCTGCCGAACTCGAAGGTCTGGCCCAGCCGGTCCAGCAGCGGCGTCAGCGAGGTGACCGCGCTGCGCAGGTTGGCGGCCAGCAGCACGACGGCGACGAAGGCCAGCAGCCGGCCCTTGAGCAGGGGAGCATGCGGGCCGCGGGCGGGAGAGTGGGGCATGGCGGAACTCCGGCGCGGGCGGCCGCAGGGGGCGGCGCCCGCGAAAACAGGGGAACCGCGGGGAGCGATTCCCGGCATCGCCCGCCGCTGGCCCGGAAGCGGCGGCGTGGCGACAAAAACAAAAGCCGGCCCGAGGCCGGCTTTTGTCGATCTTGGTCGGGGAGACAGGATTCGAACCTGCGACCTCTACGTCCCGAACGTAGCGCTCTACCAGACTGAGCTACACCCCGAAGGAGCCGCCTATGATAACGGCGGCATTGGCGCGGCGCAACAGATTTCACTCCGCCGCGGGCATCGGCCAGGCCCGGTGCGGGTCAGCCCAGCTTCTCGGCCAGCACCCGGCGGATTTCCGATTCGACCATGCCCTTCATCGCCGACAGCAGGAAGCCCAGCTCGGCCTTCACCCGCACCGCGCCGGGCAGCATCTCGATCGCGCCCTCGACCCCGGCACGGGCGAAGTGCAGGTTCCGGCCCTCCCAGCGGGTGCTGACCTCGAAGCGCTCCTGCAGCTTGCGCGCGACCTCGGCGATGGCCGCGTGCGCGCTTTCGTCGGACAGGGAATGGGCATGGTGGATGTCGATGCTGGACATGGGGAAGGGACTCGCGGGACCGCGTGGGGATGGTGCGGCATTGTGCGGACATGCGCGGCGCAGTCCAAGCCCCATAGCCAGCTTCTGCATGTCCCGTGGACCTGCTAGTCTGCCGCCGGTGCGCACACTGCAAGTCCATTTCGGCAACCGCCAGCAGCCAGATCAAGCCCTTGGTCCGGGCATGCAGCGCATCGTGCGGGACGCCAGCGGGCAGGTGCGGCTGGGCGACGACAGCGTCGGCCCGCTGCTGCTGGCGCGCTTCTGCACCGATGAACGCGGCCTGTGGCTGCAGGTCGCCAGTGGCGTGCGCGGCATCCACGTCAACGGCCGCCCGGTGCGGCGCATGGCGCTGCTGCGCGCCGGCGACTCGGTGCATGCCGATGGCGTGGAGATGCTGCTGCGCGGCGATTGCGCGCCGGCCACGCAACCGCCGCAGGCGCCCGAGGCGATCACCGGAAACGGCGAAGACCAGCGTGTGCTGCTGCGCGGCGTCGGCGGCCAGCACCACGGCCGCGCCCACGCCCTGAACCGGCCGCGCACCATCGGCCGCGATGCGGCGGCGGACATCGTCATCGACGACCCGGTGTTCCCCGAACTGCAGGCGCGTTTCGAATGCCACGGCGAGCGGGTGCTGTTGCGCGACCTCGGCTCGCCCGACGGTTGCCGGGTCAATGGCGTCGCGGTCCGTCACTGCTGGCTGCGCGCGGGCGACCAGGTGGTGTTCGAGGGTAACCAGCGCTTCGTATTGGAGGTGCCGCTGGGCGCCGCCCCGACCTACCTGCCGGCCGTTGCCGAAGAGGCCGTGCCGGCCGCCGAAACCCGGCCGGCGCTGGTGGCGCGGCCACGGCAGCGGCGCTGGCCGTGGCTGCTGCTCAGCGCCCTGCTGATGGGCGTGCTGATCAGCGCATTGCTGCTGTTCGGCGCGCGCTGAACGCACGCCGCCGGGCATTCACTCGCCGCGCAGGCGGCACATCCGCGGCGTGGCCCGGCCCATCGGCATCTTCAGCTTGCCGATGGCTTCGATGCGGGCCTCGGCGATGCGGTCGGCGGCGCGCTGCGGCGAGACCGCGTCCTGCTCGGAGCGGTCGAAGATCCGTTCGAGGTTGTGGTAGATGCTGCGAATCAGGCGCATGGCGCGCTCGCGGTTGTAGCCGTCGATCTCCAGCGACACGTTCATCACGCCGCCGGCGTTGACCACGTAGTCCGGCGCCCACAACACGCCGCGCTTGAACAGTTCGTCGCCCACCGCGTGGCTGGCCAGCTGGTTGTTGGCGGTGCCGCAGATGACCTTGGCCTTGAGCCGGTCCAGCGTTTCCATGCCGATCACGCCTTCCATCGCGCAGGGCGCGAACACGTCGGCGGCGACATCGTAGATGGCCTCGGGCGCGACCGCCTCGCAGCCGTATTCGCCGACCGCGCGTTCCACCAGCGCCGGGTCGAGGTCGGTGACGTGCAGCTTGGCGCCGCGCTCGCGCAGCAGCTTCACCAGCTCCATGCCGATGTGGCCCAGGCCCTGCACGGCAATGGAAACCTTGCCGATTTCCTCGTGGCCGAACTTGCGGTTGACCGAGGCCATCAGCGCCTGCAATGCGCCGTAGGCGGTGAACGGGGCCGGGTCGCCGGAGCCGCCGTGGACCTGGTGCACGCCGGTGACGTAGCCGGTCTCCAGGTAGATGTGCTCCATGTCGTTGACGTCGGTGCCGACGTCCTCGGCGGTGATGTAGCGCCCACCCAGCGCCTCGACCTGGCGGCCGAAGGCGCGGAACAGCACCTCGCTCTTGGCGGCCTTCGGGTCGCCGATGATCACCGCCTTGCCGCCGCCCACGTTCAACCCGGCCAGCGCGTTCTTGTAGGTCATGGTGCGGCTCAGCCGCAGCACGTCACGCAGCGCGTCGTCGCTGTTGGCGTAGGGGCGCATGCGCACGCCGCCCAGGGCCGGGCCGAGGGTGGTGTCGTGGATGGCGATGATCGCCTTCAGGCCGGCATCGCGGTTGTGGCAGAACACGACCTGCTCGTGGCCGGAAGTTTCGAGGGTGTCGAAAAGCATGGATGCTCCGATGGGCGCTGCTGCGGCAACGTCCGTGATCCTGCGGGTAAATGGTGGGCCGTAAAACAAAAAATGCGACTTCGTCCTTGGGGTGACGGGTCGCGGGCGGCCATTCTAATGCATTCGGCGGCCGGCGGTTGTCGAGGCCGCCGATGGCGCGTGGGAGCACCGCGGGAGGCACCGGTCACGCTGCGCTGCAACCTGACCTGCCGGGCACGCGGCCCTATCATCGGTTTCAACGGAAACAGGATGTCGCACGCCCCATGAGTACCCCCGCCCCCCACCTCCCGCAGCCGCCGTCCACCGCCCTGGACGAGGTCCGCTCGCCGCTGCGCTTCGTCACCGCCGCCAGCCTGTTCGACGGCCATGACGCGGCCATCAACATCATGCGCCGGCTGATCCAGTCGCAGGGCGCGGAGGTGATCCACCTGGGCCACAACCGCTCGGTGGAGGACGTGGTGCGCGCGGCCTTGCAGGAGGATGCCGACGCCATCGCGCTGTCGTCCTACCAGGGCGGCCACGTGGAGTACTTCAAGTACATGGTGGACATGCTGCGCGAGCGCGGCGCCGGCCATATCCGCGTGTTCGGCGGCGGCGGCGGCACCATCACCCCGGAGGAAATCCGCGAGCTGCAGGACTACGGCGTCGAGCGCATCTACCACCCCAACGACGGCATGAAGATGGGGCTGGTGGAGATGATCGAGGACGTGGTGAAGCGCGCCGGCGGCGCGCGGGAACAGGGAGCGGGGAACAGGGAATGGGATGTTTTGGCCAAACCCGGCATTGACGACGAAATTGGTATTGGCCGGATGCTTTCGGCCATCGAGGACGGTGCTTATGGTGACGCCGAGCTTGAGAAGCTCCGCAAGCAATGGGCCAGGGTGGACGGCCATTCCCCGTTCCCTGTTCCCCATTCCCGGCGCGCTCCTGTCATCGGCATCACCGGCACCGGTGGCGCCGGCAAGTCCAGCGTCACCGACGAATTGCTCAACCGTTTCCTGGCCAGCTTCCCGCAGATGCGCATCGCGGTGGTCTCGGTCGATCCCACCCGCCGCCGCACCGGCGGCGCGCTGCTGGGCGACCGCATCCGCATGAACTCGCTGCGCAGCCCGCGCGTGTACATGCGCTCGATGGCCACCCGCCGCCAGCATGCGGCGGTCAATACCGTGCTGCGCGACTGCATCGGCTTCCTCACGTCGCTGGATTTCGACCTGGTGATCGTCGAGACGGCCGGCATCGGCCAGAGCGATTCGGAGATCGTGGACCTGGTCGATTTCCCGATGTACGTGATGACCAGCGACTTCGGCGCGCCGAGCCAGCTGGAAAAGATCGACATGCTCGACTACGCCGAGCTGGTGGTGCTCAACAAGTTCGACAAGCGCGGCGCCGAGGACGCGCTGCGCGACGTGCGCAAGCAGTGGAAGCGCAACCGCGTCGCCTTCCAGATGAAGGACGAGGACGTGCCGGTCTACCCGACCATCGCCTCGCAGTTCAACGACCCGGGCATCAGCTGGATGTTCGCCAATCTGTGCCGGTTGTTGCGCGAAAAGCGGGGAACGGGGAACGGGGACGCGGGAATGGAAGGGGGCTGCGATTGGGTGCCGGCCATCGACACCACGCTCAAGGAGCCGCGCGCCACGGTGCTGATTCCCGGCAGCCGCGTGCGCTACCTGGCTGAGATCGCCGAGCAGGGCAGGGCGATCAACGCCCGCATCGAATCGCAGGCGGAAGTCGCCGAACGTGCGCAGGGCTGCTGGCAGGCGTTGAAGGAGCTGGGCGACGACAGGTTGCCGGCCGCGCTGGAACTGTATGCGGCCGATGCTTTGCTCCCCTCTCCCGCCGGGAGAGGGGCTGGGGGAGAGGGTTCGGCTGCCGACCATCTTGCGACCTCGCACCCTCACCCCAACCCCTCTCCCGAGGGGAGAGGGGCTCAGGCAGCGGTCGACCGCTCACTGCTGACCCTGCGCCAGCGTTACAACGATGCGGTGCAATCGCTGGATTCCGAAGCCCTGCGCCTGCTGCGCGAATGGCCCGCCCGGCTGAAGTCGATCACCGACGAGGTCAACGAATACCAGGTGCGCGGCAAGGCCATCCGCGTCGAGAACTACCGCGAATCGCTCAGCCACCAGCAGATCCCGAAGATCGCCGCACCCACCTACCGTAGCTGGGGCGAACTGCTGGTGTTCCTGCAGAAAGAGAACCTGCCCGGCGCGTACCCGTACACCGGCGGCGTCTACCCGTATCGCCGCAGCGGCGAAGACCCGATCCGCATGTTCGCCGGCGAAGGCACGCCCGAGCGTACCAACCGCCGCTTCCATTACCTGAGCGTCGGCCAGCCGGCCGCGCGCCTGTCCACCGCGTTCGACAGCGTCACCCTGTACGGCGAGGACCCGGCGCCGCGCCCGGACATCTACGGCAAGATCGGCAACTCCGGCGTCAACATCCCCACGCTGGACGACATGAAGAAGCTGTACTCCGGCTTCGACCTGTGCGCGCCGACCACCTCGGTGTCGATGACCATCAACGGCCCGGCGCCGATGATCCTGGCGATGTTCATGAACACCGCCATCGACCAGCAGGTGGAGAAATACCTTAAGGCCGACCCGGCGCGCTGGGCCGAGGCGGAAAAGCAGATCGCGCGATTGTTTGAAGGCCGCCAGCGCCCGCAGTACCACGGCGAGCTGCCGCCGACCAACGACGGCCTCGGCCTCGGCCTGCTTGGCGTCACCGGCGACCAGTTGCTGGACGCGGACACCTACGCGCGGATCAAGGCCGAAACCCTGCGCACCGTGCGCGGCACGGTGCAGGCCGACATCCTCAAGGAGGACCAGGCGCAGAACACCTGCATCTTCTCCACCGAGTTCGCGCTGCGGATGATGGGCGACATCCAGCAGTATTTCGTGGACAACGGCGTCCGCAATTTCTACTCGGTGTCGATCTCCGGCTACCACATCGCCGAGGCCGGGGCGAACCCGATCAGCCAGCTGGCCTTCACCCTGAGCAACGGCTTCACCATCGTCGAGTACTACCTCGCGCGCGGCATGAAGATCGACGACTTTGCGCCTAACCTGTCGTTCTTCTTCTCCAACGGCATGGACCCGGAGTACACCGTCATCGGTCGCGTCGCCCGCCGCATCTGGGCGCGCGCGATGCGCGAGCGTTACGGCGCCAACGAGCGCAGCCAGATGATGAAGTACCACATCCAGACCTCCGGACGTTCGCTGCACGCGCAGGAAATCCAGTTCAACGACATCCGCACCACCTTGCAGGCGCTGTACGCCCTGTTCGACAACTGCAACAGCCTGCACACCAACGCCTACGACGAAGCCATCACCACGCCCACCGAGGAAAGCGTGCGCCGCGCGGTGGCGATCCAGATGATCATCAACAAGGAGCTGGGGCTGAACTTCTGCGAGAACCCGTGGCAGGGCAGCTTCATCGTCGACAAGCTCACCGACATCGTCGAAGAGGCCGTGTACAAGGAGTTCGAGGCGATCAGCGAGCGCGGCGGCGTGCTCGGCGCGATGGACACCATGTACCAGCGCGGCAAGATCCAGGAAGAAAGCCTGTACTACGAACACAAGAAGCACGACGGCAGCCTGCCGCTGGTTGGGGTCAACATGTTCCTGCCGAAGGAGCACGCCGGCGAGGTGGCTACCGAGATCGAGCTGATCCGTTCGACCGAGGAAGAAAAGGGCCAGCAGATTGACAACGTGGCCGGCTACCAGGGCAGCCGCAACGGCTATGCTGCCGATGGGCTGAAAGCGCTACAGGCGACTGCGCGGGAGCGGCGGAATGTGTTTGAATCGCTGGTGGAAGCGGTGAAGACCCATAGCCTCGGGCAGATCAGCCATGCGTTGTATGAGGTGGGTGGGGAATATCGGCGCAACATGTAGGCGGGCGCGGCTCTTCCGCTTAGAGGTAAAACATGCTGGGAAGATTCTTCCGCTTGTTAAGCGGAGGTAAGACTCAATTGGAGGAAGCGATGCCCGCAGAAGTCGTGCATATGACCGATGACGTTTTTGGCATTTCCCGTGATTTGCCAATGAATTATGTTGGGCGAGAGAAAGTCGATTCAAAATTCGTAGAGAACCTTACAAGAGAGAAGCACATTGTTGTATTTGGTAGTTCTAAGCAAGGTAAGACATCTCTGCGTAAGCATTGTTTAAATGACGCTGACTACATTACTGTTCATTGCTCAAATAAGTGGGATCTTTCTGATCTTCATTCCAACATTTTGAAGCGTGCTGGATACGAAATTACTCTTTCTACAAAAAAGACGTCTGAAGGTAGGCAGAAAATTGAGGCGAAATTTTCCGTCAAATCCTTGGGTGTAGGAGTCGATGTTGGGGGCTCGAAAGACAAGTTGGATGCAAAAGAAGTTGTCACGAAGGCGTTGGAAATTGAAGCTGGGGATGTGAATGACATAATCGCTGCATTGACTGAGATTGGCTTTAATAAATACATCGTTCTAGAGGATTTTCATTATTTGCCAGTTGAGACGCAGAAAGATTTTTCTGTTTCTCTCAAGGCTTTTCATGAGGCCTCGAAATTTTGTTTCATAGTTGTCGGTGTGTGGCTCGAAGAAAATAGGTTGACTGTTTATAATGGTGATCTTAGTGGTCGGGTGACAGCTATTGATGCGGATGAATGGAAGCCTGAGGAATTAGGAGAGGTAGTGGAGGCTGGCGAGGCGCTCTTGAATATCCGGTTCGCAGGCGCTACTAAAAAGAGTTTGATTGTCGAGTGTGAAGGAAGCGTTGCCATTCTTCAGGAGGCCTGTCACAAGATTTGTAAAGATGCTGGCATAAACAGAACTCAGGATGAGCTTCGCGAAGTTGGTGGCGGTGTTGATGTTGGCGGGCTTGTTCGGGCCGTAGTCAATAATCAAAGGGGGAGGTACAATTCTTTCCTTACGCAATTTGCTGATGGGTTTCAAGATACACAATTGCAGATGTATAAGTGGTTGCTTTATCCAATTTTCGCTGCAACTGCGGAGCAGCTAGAAAAGGGACTCCGTCTTGCTGAAATCAGGCGTGTTCTGGTGCGAAAGCATCCAAATGGAAGTAATCTGATTGCTGGGAACATAACTCAGGCGCTTCAGGCCGCAGCTGCTCTGCAGGTCAAGAAGGACATTAAGCCTCTCGTTCTCGATTACGATCAAACGAATTTACGATTGAATGTGGTGGATCGAGGTTTCTTGATATGGCTCAGTCATCAAGACAAAAATGAGATACTCGAAACCCTTGACTTGCCTCCACTCGATTAGGGAAAACGAAAGGAGGAAAAGGGGGCGCTTAATTGATTGCGGGGGCATGATTCGACTGATAGGCGCGCGGGCCACACGCCTGCAAAGCGTTGTACCAAAGAGGGCATGACCTGTTCCCATTTCGCCGAAATGTGACAGTCACGTCATTCATGCCCGCCGCCGTGCTGGACTGGACGATCATGCTTCGATGACCATAATTCCGCATGCCCACCACCTCCACGCCCTCCGCACACCTGCTGCAACTCCTGCCCGAGGCGGTGGTGCAAACCGATGCGCTGTGGGAGATCACCTACCTGAACCCGGCGTGGCACACGCTCACCGGCCATCCGCTGGAGACGGCGCTCGGCCGGTCCCTGCTTGAATTCGTGCATCCCGACGACGTCGGCACCCTGCGCTCGGGCATGCCGGTGTTCCGGCTGCGCTTCGCCGACGCGGACTATCGTTGGATGCGGCTGCAGCTCCACCCGGAGTTGGATGCGGCGGAGCGGGTGATCAGCCGCCAAGGCGTGCTGATCGAGATCACCGAGGTCACCGAGCAGGTACTGGTGGAGGTCCGCCAGCGCTTCCTGCGCCTGCTGGAAACCATCGATGGCGTCGTCTGGGAAGCCGAGCGCGGCGTGGGCAATACCTTCCTGAGTCCGCAGGTCGAGCGGCTGTTCGGCTACACGGTGGAGGAATGGCGTTCCGATCCGGGTTTCTGGCGCTCGCGCGTGCACCCCGACGATCTGGCGGAAGCCCTGGTCATCGACGATGCCGCGTACAACGCCACGCACAGCCATGCCTACGAGATGAGTTACCGGCTGATCGCCAAGTCCGGCAAGGTGGTGTGGGTGCGCGACCTGTGCCGCGCGGTGGTCGAGCCGGGGCGGCCGAACCGCATGATCGGCCTGATGATCGACGTGACCCGGCAGAAGAACACGGAGCTGGAGCTGCTGCGCTCCGACAACCGCTATTCGCTCGCCACCCGCGGCTCCAACGACGGCATCTGGGATTGGGACCTGCGGACGGATGCGCTGCATGCGTCCGAGCGCTTCCACGAGATCGTCGGGCTGGGCGGCACCCACCACGTGCACGACGGGGGCTGGCATTTTCTCCAGCAGCTGATCGATCCCGATGACCGCGGGCGGGTGCAGGCCGCCTACCGCAGGCACCTGTCGGGGGACAGCCCGAACTTTTCGGTGGATTTCCGCGCGTTCCACCGCTCGGGGCGGCTGGTGTGGGTCAACTGGCGCGGGGTCGCCGAGTTCGAGGACGGCGTCGCCGTGCGCATGGCGGGTTCGTTGAGCGACCTGGCCGAACGCGGCAGTTCCTACGATGCCCTGACCAACCTGCCCGGCCGGCCGTTGTTCCGCGACCGCCTCGCGCATGCCATCGCGCTGCACCGGAACGAGGCCGCGAGAGGCGATGAGGTGCCGACACGCGGTGGCACCACGATGTTCGCGGTGCTGCTGCTGGACCTCAACCGGTTCAAGACTGTCAACGACACCCTGGGGCACCATGTGGGCGACCAGTTGTTGCAACAGGTGGCGCGCCGGCTCGAATCCTGCGTGCGCACGGTCGATCTGGTCGCGCGCATGAGCGGCGACGAGTTCAACGTGCTGCTCGAATCCATCGATCCGGCCGAAGCCGCCGACCGCGCCCGGCAGATTGCCGCCGCCCTCGCGGTGCCCTATGAGATCGGCGCGCACACCGTGGCCAGCGGTGCGAGTATCGGGCTGGTCAGCAGCGAATCCGGCCTGGCGACCATCGATGACTACCTGCGCGCCGCGGACGCGGCCATGTACCGGGCCAAGAGCCAGTCATTGGGCGTGTGCGTTTTTTCATGACGCATATCCTTGTGCGTCACCCTTTGGGTGGCTTCGCCGTGAAAGACGGCTGTCCTGCCGTTCTTTCAGTGGAGGGATGCTGAACCCCCCCCGGTCGCCCTGTGAACGACGCGTTGCGAACGGGCATGCCGTCTCACGTGTTTTCCACCGTGGAACTGCTAAACGGAGGGCAATCCCGAGTAGCAGGAGTTGGCCATGTCCGACAATCCCATTACCGGTGAGGTGTCCAACAGCAAGCTGGCTGCGGTCTTCCCGATGCCGGCATCGGCGCGGGCGGCGGCGGTGGAGCTGGTCGAACAACTGGGCTTCCAGCCCGCGCAGGTGAAGGTGATCACCGCGGACACCCGCGACGTCGACATCAAGCTGGAGCCGGAAGGCGGCGGCATCTGGCGCACGATCGTGCTCGCGCACCTCAAACTGTGCCTGCTCGGCGCGGTGGTGGGCGGCCTGGTGTTCGCGGCGATGATGTGGGCGGGCGTGCCGTACGTGGAGAGTTCGCCGTGGGCCGCGGGCGGCTGGTGGGTGCTGTACGGGGCGATCGGCGGCCTGTTCCTGGGCGGGCTGGTGGCATTGCGTCCGGATCACGATCGCTACATCCAGGCCGTGCGCAAGGCGATCGCGGCCGGTGGCGGCGCGGTGGTCGTCCATGCGCTTTCGACCGCGCAGCAGCAGGAAGCCGCGGGTTTCCTCGCCGGGCGTGGCGCCGACGTCACGCGGACCTTGTAGGCGGGCTTTGCCGGTGTTTCGTCAGGTACGGAAGGGCGGCTTGGCCTGCCGCGGGTGATCCGGGTGGTGGGGCCGGCCGGGGCCATGCAGAATGCCTGCGACTCCTTCGCCCGGATTGCCTGCCGAGATGAAATCGCCGATCAAGCCTGAAACCCTGCTGGCCTGCCTGCTCGCCGTCGCGGGCATCGCGTGTGGCCCGTCGTCGCAGGCCGCTGCCTTGCCATTGCATCTCGTGCCGGTGCCGCAGTCGGTGGAAACGCAGCCCGGCGAATTGCAGATTTCCGGCGCGGTGGCGGTGGATGCGGCCGAGGCCGCGCCCGATGCGAAGCGCGCATTGGCCGAGGCGCTGGCCGGGCTGGGCATCGCCAGAGATGATGCGGCGGCAACGCGCATCCACCTGCAATTGGTGGAGGATGCGGCGCTGGGCGAGGAGGGCTACCGGCTGGTGGTGGCCGACGACATCCGCCTGAGCGCGCAGACCGATGTCGGCCTGCTGCATGCGGTGCAGAGCCTGCGCCAGTTGCTGCCGGCGCGGGCACAGCCGGGTTACGCGCTGCCGCATGTCGTCATCACCGATGCCCCGGCCTATCGCTGGCGCGGCCTTTCGCTGGACGTGGCGCGCAGCTTCCTGCCGGTCGAATACCTGCAGAAGACCATCGACCGCATGGCCTTCTTCAAGTTGAACCGGCTGCACCTGCACCTGACCGACGACCAGGGCTGGCGCATCGAGATCAAGCGCTACCCGAAGCTGGTGGAGATCGGTGGCGCCAGCGCGGTCAAGGGCGGCCGCAGCGGCTTCTACACGCAGGAAGAATTGCGAGAGTTGGTGGCCTACGCGCAGGCGCGCGGTATCACCCTCGTGCCGGAGATCGACATGCCCGGCCACGTGCAGGCGGCGCTGGCCTCGTACAACGAGCTGGCCTGCGACGACGTGGAGAACCTGTCGCCCTATTCGGGGCTGGAAGTGGGTTTCAGCGTGCTGTGCCTGGACAAGCCGGAGGTGGTGTATCCCTTCGTCCGCAACGTGCTGGAAGAGGTGCTGGCGGTTTTCCCGTCCAAGGAAATCCACATCGGCGGCGACGAGATCAAGCACCCGCTGTATGCCGACTTCGTGGCCCGCACCGCGGCGATGGTGGAGGAAATGGGGCGCACCGCCATCGCGTGGGAAGAGGGGTCGGTGGCCGATACCAACCCCGACGTGGTGTTTCAGCTCTGGAATGATGGTTACGACATCAGTGCGGCGGTGGCGAAGGGACACCCGCTGATCCTGTCGCCGTGCTCGTATTTCTACATCGACCACGGCAATTACGCCGGCCAGCCCGAAACCTACGACTGGTGCCGCAAGGAGGGCGTGCCGCTGGCGCGGCTCTACGGCTTCGACCCGGCGCCATTCACGACCGCGGTGGGCATCGAGGCGGCGCTGTGGACGGAGCTGGTGCACACCGACGCGGCGGCGGACAACCGGCTGTGGCCGCGGCTGGCGGCGACCGCGGAACTGGCGTGGAGCCCGGCCGGGCAGCGCGGTTACGCCGGCTTCGTGCAGCGCGTGGGCGCGCTGCGCGGGCATCTGGATGCGATGGGTATCGACTACCACGCCGAGCCGGATCTGGGCTGGGCGAAGTGATCGTGGATTTCCAGGCCATTTGATTCTGGAGGCACGGACAGTTGTCCTGAGTATCAAGCGCAGTCGGCTTGACGGAGTCCACGGTCCAGATCGGACTTGACATGCACTTCGATATGAAACATCGTTAGTTACATGAAACGCGACAGCCGCCTGTCGTCCGTCCTGCACGCGCTGCTGCACATGGCCGAGCAGGAGGGGCCGATCACTTCCGACGCCCTGGCCCAATGCCTGGGCACCAACCCGGTCGTCGTCCGGCGCACCATGGGGTATTTGCGGGAGGCAGGTATCGTGACTTCGGATCGAGGCCACGCGGGTGGATGGCGCATCCATGCCGACCTTGGCTCCGTCACCCTTCGCCAGTTGCACGAAGCACTGGGCGAACCGGCCATGTTTGCCATCGGCAACCGCAACGAGGCACCGGAGTGCCTGGTCGAGCAGGTGGTGAATGCCGCGCTCGAAGGCACTATTGCCGAAGCCGAGGCGCTGCTGCTGAAGCGGTTCTCGGAAGTCACCCTCGCCGATCTGGCCGCTGACTTCGCGCGCCGGCATGCGGCGGCACGACGCAAAAGGGGGTGACCATGCACCACGACGTCATCGTCATCGGTGGAAGCTATGCGGGAATGGCCGCAGCCCTGCAACTGGTGCGTGCGCGCAGGTCCGTGCTGGTGATCGATGCGGGCGAGCGGCGCAACCGTTTCGCCCGCCATTCGCACGGGTTTCTTGGTCAGGATGGCGTCCCCCCCGGCGAGATCGCAGCGAGCGCGCGCCGCCAACTCGGGGCCTATTCGACACTGAACTGGCTTGAAGGCCGGGTCGAAGCCGTTACGGGGCAGGTGGATGAATTCACCGTCAAGACGTCTGACGGCGGAGCGTACCGAGGCCGCCGCATCTTGCTGGCCACCGGCGTAGCCGATCAGTTGCCCGCAGTCGAGGGCCTCGCCGAGCGTTGGGGCACGGCGATCTTCCATTGTCCCTACTGCCATGGATACGAACTCGGCCAAGGCTGCATTGGCATTGTCGGTACGGGCCCGATGTCCATCCACCAGGCCGAACTGCTGACCGATTGGGGCAGTGTGACCCTGCTCGTCAATGGCGCTGTGGAACTGAGTCAAGAGGTCAGGTCCACCCTGGAGCGCCGGGGCGTAATGATCGAGGAGACAGCCATTGACAGAATCGAGGGACATGCCGACGTGATGCTGGCCGACGGGCGTCTACTCCGATTTGCTGGCCTGTTTACAGCGACACGCACTTCTCCTTCTGGTTCTCTGGTCGAGGCAATGGGCTGCGTGTTGGAAGAGACGCCCATGGGCATGCAGATCCTCACCGATGCCGAGAGCAGGACCTCGGTGAGTGGGGTATTTGCCTGCGGTGACGTGGCGCGGGCACCCCATTCGGTGTCGCTGGCCGTGGGCAACGGTGCCATGGCAGGTGCCCAGGTCCATCGTTCGCTGCTTTGGCCCGAAACCATCGTTCCCGTGCAAGCCGAAGGCCGTGTTCGATGACGCTGTTCTCCGACCCGGCTGCTGTATCGGGCTATGCAGAGAGGACTGCGAAGATCGTACCGGGCCTTCGGGACCTGCACCGGATGGCGGGCGTGCTGCTGGCCGAGCACGCGCCTGCCGACGCACGCATCCTGGTGCTCGGCGCCGGTGGTGGGATGGAATTGAAGGCCATTGCCGAGATGCAGCCAGGTTGGCACTTCGACGGCATCGATCCATCCGCCCGTATGCTCGACCTGGCCCGCATGACTCTGGGATCACTGATGCCGCGCGTGCGCCTGCACGAAGGCTATATCGATAGTGCGCCCAAGGCGCCCTTCGATGGCGCGGTCTGCCTGCTGACGCTGCATTTCCTGCCGCCAGTTGAACGCCTGCAGACGTTGAAGCAAATATTTATGCGGCTCAAGCCCGGGGCGTCCCTTGTCGTCGCGCATCACAGCTTTCCCATTGGAGGTGCTGCCGGAGACCGGTGGCTCGCGCGCAATGCGGCATTCGCGGCCGCGTCTGGCGTGCCTGCGGTGCAGGCCGAAGGCAGCATGGCAATCAAGGAGCGATTGCCCGTGCTCTCGCCCGAGCAGGACGCCGATCTGCTGCGCGAGGCCGGATTCACGGACATCGTCCTTTTCTATTGCGCATTCACCTTCAAGGGGTGGGTTGCCCGCAGGTCATGAGAGACAGGGGCCCTTCGGCTTTGTGATGGCCCGCTGTCGCCCTGCCGCTACCGGCCACTCGTAACAGGCCCGGATGACCGGGTCGTGCCGCATAGCCACGACCGTCGCCATGTAGAGAGCACTGCGCACCATCGCCCGTTCCCATCGGCAGATGAGTTGGGAGAAGGGGTTTCTGCTGAGATGTACCGGTGATGTCCCATCGCGCACCAAGGCACGCTCCCATGGTGTGCTACTCAGGCGCCACCGCCCAGCGCCTTGTAGAGGGTCACGTCGTTGACCAGTTGGCTGCGGCGGGCCTGCGCCAGCGACAGTTCGGCATTGCGGCGGGTCTGCTGTGCTTCCAGCCAGGTGCGCAGGTCGGTGGCGCCGGCGCGGTAGCGCACTTCGTACAGGCGGGCGATTTCCACCGCCTCGTCGTGCGAGGCCTGTGCTGCGGCGACCTGCTCGGCCAGCCGCTCGCGCGCGGACAGGGCGTTGTCCACTTCCGACAGGGCGGTGTGCAGCGTCTTGCGGAAGTCGTTGGCGGCGATCTGGTAGGACAGGTCGGCCGAGTCGATGTTCAGCTGCATCTGCCGGAACTTCAGGAACGGCAGGCTCAGGCCCGCGCCCAGCGTCGCCACCGGGTTGCGCAGCACGTCGCCGAGCGAGGGCGCGGAGCTGCCGACCGAGCCGGTCAGGCTCAGGCTGGGGTAGTAGCTGGTGGCGGTGACCTTGATGTTGGCCAGCGACTGGCGCAGCCGCAGTTCGGCCGCGCGCAGGTCGGGGCGGCGCGCCAGCAGTTCGGCCGGCAGGCCTTCGGCGATGGCCGGGCTGTGGGCGATGTCCAGGTCCTGCGGTTCGTCGGCCAGCGGCCACGGCTGGCCGTCCAGCAGCACGGTCAGGGCGTTGCGGGTTTCCACCCGCTGCTGTTCCAGCTGCGCCTGCGCGGCGCGCTGGCTCTCGATGTTCTGCCGCGCCTGCCGCACCTCCAGCCGCGACACCGCGCCGGCATCGAACTGCGACTGCACCAGCGCGGCGGTGCGCTCCAGCCGCTCCAGGTTGGCCTGGCCGCTGGTGATGGCCTGGTTGAGGTAGGCCAGCTGCCAGTACAGCTCGCAGCTCTGGCCGATCAGGCTGAGCACGGTGTTCTGCAGGTCCTGCGCGGTGGCCTGCGCTTCCCAGCGGGCGATGTCGCGCTGGCCGCGCAGCTTGCCCCACAGGTCCAGTTCCCAGCCCAGTGAAACGCCGGCGCTGTGGTTGCGCGACCAATCGTCGCCGCTGTCGATGGCGCGGCTGCCGTTGGCGCTGGCCGAGCCGGAGGCCTGCGGCCACAGCTCGGCGCCGGCCAGCCCGGCCTGCGCGCGGGCGCGCTCCAGCTTCAGGCCGGCCGAGGCCATGTCGGTGTTGCCGTCGAGCACGCGCTCGACCAGCCGGTCCAGCCGCGGGTCGGCGAAATCCTGCCACCACGCATCGGCGCGGACGTCGGCCGGCGGTGCGGTGAGGTCGCGCTCGATGGCCTGCACCGGCGCGTTGGCGGCGGCATCGCCGCGGCCGTAGCCGGTGGGCACCCGCAGGTCGGCGGCCGGGTCGGCGCTGGGCGTGGTGGCGCAGCCGGCGACCAGCACGGCGAGGGCGGCGGAGAGCAGCAGGGGACGGAAGGAACGGTTCATGGTCATCTTCATTCGCGGGCCAATGCCTCGACCGGGTCGAGCTGGGCGGCGTTGCGGGCCGGCAGGAAACCGAACGCCACGCCGATCAGGGTCGAGCAGGCGAAGGCGGTGACGATCGAGCCGGTGGAGAACAGCAGGGTGAAGCTGGCGCCGAAGCTCTTGAACGCCCAGCCGATGCCCAGCGCCAGGGCGATGCCGAGCACGCCGCCGAGCAGGCACACCAGCACCGCCTCGATCAGGAACTGCTGGCGGATGTCGCTCTGCCGTGCGCCCACGGCCATGCGCACGCCGATCTCGCGGGTACGCTCGGTCACCGACACCAGCATGATGTTCATCACGCCGATGCCGCCCACCACCAGCGCGATGGCGGCGATGGCGCCGATCAGCAGGGTCATGGTGCGGGTGGTGGACTCGATGGTCTCGCGGATCTCGGCGGTGTTGCTGAGGAAGAAATCCTCGGTGCCGTGGCGCAGGGTCAGCAGCCGGGTGATGGCCGACTGCGCCGCGTCCATCGGCGTGTCGTCCTTGACCCGCAGGGTGATGCTGCTGAGGTAGCTCTGGCCGAGCATGCGCGCCATCACCGTGGTGTAGGGCACCCACACGTTGAGGCTGGTGCTGCCGCCGAAGCCCATCGACTGGCGCTTGGCGATGCCGATCACCCGCGCCGGCACGTTGCCCAGCAGCACCACCTGGCCCAGCGGGTCGTCGCCGCCGAACAGCTGGCTGGCGGTGTTCTCGTCGATCACCACCACCTGCGCCAGTGCCTTGACCTCGCCGGCGTCGAAGTAGCGGCCGGACACCAGGGTCATGCCCTTGACCCGGAAATACTGCTCGCCGATGCCGCTGACCTGCGCCGAGGCGGCCTTGTTGCCGACCCGCGCGGTCACCGAACTGGACACGCTGGGGGTGGCGCTGTCGATGTAGCTCTGCGTGGCCAGCGCGTCGGCGTCGCTGCCCTTGAGCGTCTGCACCCGGCCCGAGCGCATGTCGCCGAAGCCGCGGCCGGGGTACACGTCGATGGTGTTGGTGCCCAGCGCGCTGATGTTCTGCAGGATCTGCTGCTGCGAGCCGTTGCCCATCGCCACCACCGACACCACCGAGGCGATGCCGATGATGATGCCGAGCATGGTCAGGAAGGTGCGCAGGCGGTGCGCGTTCATCGCCAGCAGGGCCATGCGGAAGGCTTCGAGGAAGCGGTCGCGCGCGGCCTGGAAGGTGCTGCCGCCGGTCTTCGGCGGTGCCGTGCGCCGCTGCGGCTGGAATGCCGGGGCCTTGTCGTTGCGGCGGTCGGCGACGATTTCGCCGTCGTGGATCTCGATGATGCGCTGGGCGTGCTCGGCCACGTGCATGTCGTGGGTGACGATGATGATGGTGTGGCCCTCGGCATGCAGCTCGCCGAGGATCTTCATCACTTCCTCGCCCGAGGCGCTGTCCAGCGCGCCGGTGGGCTCGTCGGCCAGGATCACCTCGCCGCCGTTCATCAGCGCGCGCGCGATCGACACGCGCTGCTGCTGGCCGCCGGACAGCTGGCCGGGCTTGTGGCCCATGCGCTCGTCCAGCCCCAGCCGCGCCAGCAGCGCCTCGACACGCTGGCGCCGCGCCGCCGCCGGGGTGCCGGCGTAGACGGCCGGCACTTCCACGTTGCCGCGCGCGTCGAGGTCGCCGAGCAGGTGGTAGCGCTGGAAGATGAATCCGAAGTGCTCGCGGCGCAGTTCGGCCAGTTCGTCCGGCTCCATCCTGCCGGTCTCGCGCCCGGCCACCTTGTAGGAGCCGACGGTGGGGCGGTCCAGGCAGCCGAGGATGTTCATCAGCGTGGACTTGCCCGAGCCGGATTGGCCGACGATGGCGACCATCTCGCCGGCATGGATGTCGAGGTTGACGTCCTTGAGCACGGCGATGGTGTCCTCGCCGGCCGGGAACTCGCGGCGCAGGTCGCGCAGTTGCAGCAGCGGCTGGTTCATCGGCGCGGGCCGCCCATCATCATCGGCCCGCGCATGGTGCTGCGGGCGCTGGCGCGCTCGGCGTCGGTCACTTCGCCGACCACCACCAGGTCGCCTTCGGCCAGGCCTTCGAGCACCTCGACGCTGGAGCCGTTGTTCAGGCCGGCCTTGATCCGGCGCGGCTCGGGCTGGCCGTCCTTGCCGACCACGCGCACGATGTAGCTGTTGCTGGTGGCGAGTGCGGCCGCATCGGGCTGCTGCTGGCGGCGCGGGCGCTGTGCGCCGTCGCCCTGCGCGCGTGCCGCGTTGCCGCTGCCGCGCTGGCGCGGGGCGTCGCCTTCGGCACGGCCGGGGCCGCCCTCGGGCACCTTGGGGCCGAGCGCGACGGTGGGGATCAGCAGCGCGTCCCTGGCCTGCGCCAGCAGTACCGACACCTGCGCAGTCATGTCGATGCGCAGGGTGCCGTCCGGGTTCTCCACGTCGAACAGCGCGTTGTAGTAGACCGCCGAGCTGGAGCTGGACGAGGACGAGCTGCTGCTGGTGCTGTCCGAGCTGATCGAGGCCGGCGCCGGGTTCACCGTGCGCAGTTTCGCTTCGTAGCGGTGGTCCGGGTTGCCGAGGATGGTGAAGTACACCGGCATGCCGGCCTTGACCTTGACCACGTCGGCCTCGGAGATCTCGGCGTTGACCGTCACCAGGTCCAGCCGCGCCAGCTTGACGATGGTCGGCGCCGACTGGTTGGCGTTGACGGTGCGGCCTTCCTCGGCCACCACCGCCACCACGGTGCCGTCGATCGGTGCGGTGATGCGGGTGTAGCCGAGGTTGGCGCGGGCGGTGCCCAGCTCGGTTTCGCGCTGCCGGGTCTGCGCGTCGAGTGCGCGCACCTGTGCCCGCGCGGTGGCCAGCTTGGCCTCGGCGCTTTCGTACTCGGCGCGCGAGGTGGCCTCGTCGGCCAGCATCTGCTTCTGCCGCGCGAACGCCAGCTCGGCCTCGCGCAGGGTGGCCTGCTGCACCGCGCGCTGGGCGCGGATGTTCTCCAGCGCCGCCTCGGCGTTCATCAGGCTGTTCTGCTGGGTGGTGGAATCGATCTCGGCGATCAGGTCGCCCTGCTTGACCACGTCGCCCAGTTGCACCTTCAGCGACTTGATCTGGCCCGAGGCCTGGGCGCCGACGCTGACCAGCGTGTAGGCGTCGATCACGCCGGTGGCGTCCACGGTCTGCTCCAGGTTGCCGCGGGTCACCGGCGAGGTCGCCAGCGAGGGCGCGGCCGGCTTGCGCAGGCCCCAGTAGAGGGCGGCGGCGACCGCCACGAGCAGGGCGGCGGCCAGCAGGAGGCGGTTGCGGCGGGTCTTGGGCAGGGGCAACTTCACGGTGGTCTCGCGCTCGGGGCCGCTGAATGCGGCGTCGGCGACAGTCTGGCCGGCGCGCACGGCGGCCACAACGCACGGCATGTGTCGGCGTGTGTCGGCGGGCGGGTATGGTGTATCGCCGTGTATCAAGCGGTGCGGTCGATGCAGTGCGAAACACGCGCGGGCGCGCATTCCGGCGCGCGAGCGGGGATCATTGGCGCCATGAAGGAAACCCAAACCATGCACCGCCTGCTGGTGGTCGACGACGACAGCGACATCCGCGGCCTGCTGGCCGAGCAGCTCGGCCGCGCCGGTTACGCGGTGAGCACCGCCGCCGATGGCGCGCAGATGCGCCAGGCGCTGGCGCGCGAACACGTCGACCTGATCGTGCTCGACCTCAACCTGCCGCGCGAGGACGGGCTGTCGCTGTGCCGCGAGCTGCGCGCGCGCTCTTCCACGCCGGTGATCATGCTCACCGCCCGCGCCGAGCCGATCGACCGCGTGCTCGGGCTGGAGATGGGTGCCGACGACTACCTGGCCAAGCCGTTCGAGCCGCGCGAACTGCTGGCGCGCATCCGCAACGTGCTGCGCCGGACCGAGGCGCTGCCGGCCAACCTGGAACCGCTGGCGATGCGCCGGGCCACGTTCTCCGGCTGGGTGTTCGACCTCGAGCGCCGCCACCTGGTCGATCCGGCCGGGCGCGTGGTGATGCTGTCCGGCGCCGAGTTCCGGCTGCTGCGGGTGTTCGTTGCGCATGCCAACAAGGTGCTCTCGCGCGAACAGCTGGTGGCGCTGAGCAGCGGCCGCAGCTACGAGGCGCAGGACCGCGCCATCGACCTGCAGGTCAGCCGCCTGCGGCAGAAGCTCGGCGATGCCGGCGGCAGCGACGGGCTGGTCAAGACCGTGCGCAACGAGGGCTACGTGTTCGCCAGCGCGGTGGAACTGGAATGACGCGGCTGCGGCGGTTCCTGTCGTCGATGGCCGGGCGGCTGTTCGTGATCCTGCTGCTGGGGATGATGGCCGCGGCGATCGGCGCCACCGCGCTGGCCGGGATGCGCCGCGCGCAGGAGTTCGAGCGGCAGAACCTGGCGCGCATCGCCGACCGCCTGCAGGGCTTCGTCAACCTGCTCGACGGCAACCCGGAACTGCGTTCGCGGTTGCTGGCGGTGGGCGGGCCGAGCGTGCGCGCGGTGCGCGGCGACTACCGCACCGGCGACGACGATCGCGACTTGATGGACGTCCTCGCCCGGCGCGAGGGGCCGGTGGCCGCCGCGCGCGTGCGCGCCACCAGCTACCGCAGCTGCCTGCCGCCGCTGCCGGAGTTCATGCCCTCGCGCGAGCGCGGCGGGCACCGCCACCCGCGCGAACGCGACCCCGGTTTCACCCCGCCGCGTTGCCGGCTGGTGGAGCTGCAGCTGAGCGACGGCACGCCGCTGCGGCTGGCGCTGGAATACCCGGCGGTGGCGCGCAGCGCCGGCTCGGCGTTCGACCCGCTGTTCCTGTCGCTGCTGGCGCTGGCCATCGCGGTGCTGGCCTACGTGGTGGCGCGCATCGCCAGCACCCCGCTGCAACGGCTGGCCGCCGCCGCCACCGAGCTGGGGCAGGACCTGCAGCGTGACCCGCTGCCGGTGGCCGGGCCGCTGGAGGTGCGGCGCGCGGCCGAGGCGTTCAACGCCATGCAGCAGCGCCTGCAACGCCACCTCGGCGAACGCACGCAGATGCTGGCGGCGATCACCCACGATCTGCAGACCCCGGTCACGCGGCTGCGGCTGCGATTGGAGAACGTCGCCGACGACGCACTGCGCGAGCGCCTGATCGCCGACCTGGCCGCGATGCAGGCGCTGATCCGCGAAGGGCTGGAGCTGGCGCGCAGCGCCGAGAGCGCCGAGCAGCGCGCCGCGCTCGATCTGGATTCGCTGCTGGAAAGCGTGGCCGAGGACGCGGCCGAGGCCGGCCATGCGGTGGCCTTCGAGCAGGGCTGCGGCGCGGTGCTGATGCTGCGGCCGCTGGCGATGCACCGGTTGTTCTCCAACCTGGTGGACAACGCGGTCAAGTACGGGCACGCCGCGCGCATCCGCGCCGAGGTGCGCGATGGGCAGGTCGAAGTACGCATCCGCGACGACGGCCCCGGCCTGGCGGCGGAGGAACTGGAAGCGGTGTTCACCCCGTTCCTGCGACTGGAAACCTCGCGCTCGCGCGAAACCGGCGGCGCCGGCCTCGGCCTGACCATCGCCCGTGCGTTGGCCGAGAAGGACGGCGCCACGCTGCAACTGCGCAACCATCCCGAGGGCGGGCTGGAGGCGGTGGTCAACTGGCCGGCCCCGGCCTGGAATCCGGCGCGGCGTTGACGGCTGCGCGTCCAACGTTCCCTGTCAATGAACCAATCGCGTTCATCGTGGATCGCCCGCCGGGATGGCAGGGCGGTTGCCTCACGATTGCTCACGCAATGTGTCGGATCGGAAGGCGCGCCATGCAGCGCCACGCACGGCATTCACCTTCCGCGTTCATGTAGCATGGCCGCGATGACGCCCGCGCCAGCCCAGCTCACGCCCCCGCCGCGGTGGATGCACCGGTGCATCGGGGCGTGGACGCTGCTGCTGGCCCTGTGCATGGCCCCGGCGGCGCTGGCCGCCGGCGTCAACGGCGACCTCGGCGACTACACCCACGACGTCTGGACCACCCGCGACGGCCTGCCGCACAACACCATCAACGATATGGCCCAGAGCGGCGAGGGCTACCTGTGGCTGGCCACCTGGGAAGGGCTGGTGCGCTACAACGGCAACGAGTTCCGCCTGTACGACCGCCGCAGCCAGCCGGCGCTGCGCGACAGCGCCATCGCCGCGCTGTACGCCGGCCGCAACGGCGGGCTGTGGTTCGCCGACTCGCGCGGCAACCTCGGCCGCTGGCAGTCCGGCGACCGGCTGCGCTACTGGGGCCGCGCCGAGGGCCTGCCCGGCACCGTCATCGACGGCGTGTTCGAGGACGCGCAGGGGCAGGTGTGGATCACCCTGAACGGCACCGGCCTGGGCCGCCTGCAACCGGCCAGCGGCCGCTTCGACCTGCTGCGGCCGGCGGAGCAGGGCAGCGGCTTCGTCGGCATCCGCCCGGCGCAGGGCGAGGACGGGCGGTTGTGGATCGGCACCCTGCGCGGGCTGATGTACGTGGATGGCAACCGCCTGCTGCCGGCCCCGGCCACCTTCAAGCTGCCGCCGGGGCTGGCCTGGCCGTACCGCGCGCCGGACGGGCGCATCTGGGTGGTGGCCGGCAACACGCTCTACCGCATGCATGGCGACGAACTGCGCGCGTGGCGCACGCTGCCGCGGGCCGGGCGCATCACCGCGCTGCTGCAGGATGGCTACGGCACGTTGTGGCTGGGCACCGAGAACCGCGGCGTGCTGCGGGTGGGCGAGGACGGCGTCGAGCAGGTCGGGCGCGGCATGGGCCTGCCCGAGGGCCGGGTGGCGGTGTTGTTCGAGGACCACGAACACAGCCTGTGGGCCGGGGTCAACGGCGGCCTGTACCGCCTGCGCGAGGCCCTGTTCGGCACCATCGGCGTGCAGGCCGGGCTGGGCAACGACTTCGTGCGCACCCTGGCCGAGGACGGGCAGGGCCGGGTATGGATCGGCGGCAGCAGCGGGCTGGACGCGGTGGAGCCCGATGGCCGCATCCACCACGTCGTGCTGCAGCCGGCCAACGCCAACCGCGGCGAGGTGTCGGTGCTGGCCCTGCTCGCGCTCGACGGCGAGCTGTGGGCCGGCACCTATGGCGACGGCCTGTACCGCCTGCGCGACGGCCACACGCTGGCCCGCTACGACCACGACGACGGCCTGCCCAACAACCACGTGCGCTCGCTGGCGCGCGCCCGCGACGGCGGCCTGTGGATCGGCACCCGGCAGGGCGTGGGGCTGCTGCGCGATGGCGTGGTGCAGCCGTTGCAGGCCCCCGGCCTGCCGCGCACGCTGGTGCACGCGCTGCTGGAAACCGAGCGCGGCGAACTGTGGATCGCGGCCCTGTCCGGCCTGTACCGCTATGCCGACGGTGTGGCCGAGCGGATCCCGCTGGGGGACGGCGACGACGATGGCCGCCGGGTGCTGGCGCTGTACCACGACGCCGCCCGCGACGCCCTGTGGATCAGCAGCGACCGCGGCCTGTACCGGCTGCGTGGCGGCACGCTGGCGCACGTCGGGTTGGAACAGGGGCTGCCGGTGGACGCGGTGTTCCAGATGGTGGTCGATGGCCACGGCTCGGCGTGGCTGGGCAGCAACCGCGGCGTGCTGCGCATGGACTACGCCCAGCTCGACGCGGTGGCCGATGGCCGCGCCGAACGGGTCGGCGTGGACCTGTACGGCAACCGCGACGGCATGGCCAATGCGCAGGGCAATGGCGGCTCCGGCACCAGCACGCTGCTGGCCAGCGATGGCGCGGTGTGGTTCGCCACCGCCGGCGGCGCGGCGGTGGTGCAGCCCGAGCGCATGCGCCGCTTCCGCGAACTGCCGCCGCCGACGGTGGTGGTGGAAGGGCTGCTGGCCGATGGCCGGCCGCTGTCGTTCGTCGAGCCGGGCGAAGTGCGGGTGCCGGCCGGCACCCGGCGCCTGGCGATCTCCTACGCCGCGCTGACCTACCTGTCGCCGCAGGGCGTGCGCTACCGCAGCCGGCTGGACGGCTTCGACCGCGACTGGGTGCCGCGCGGCAGCCACCGCACCGTCGAGTTCACCTCGCTGCCGCCGGGCGACTACACCTTCCGGGTGGAGGCGGCCAACGGCGAGGGCGCGCAGACCGGCGAGGGCGCGGTCCTGCACCTGCGCATCGAACCGTACTGGTGGCAGCGCGCCTCGGTACGCGTGGCCGCGGCACTGGCGCTGGCATTGCTGGCGTTCGGCCTGTACCGGCGGCGGCTGGCGCAGTACCGGCGCGATACCACGCGGCTGGAGCGGCTGGTGGACGAGCGCACCGGCGACCTGAAGCGGCAGGCCGAGCAACTGGCCGAGGCCGACCGCGAGAAGCAGGGGCTGCTCGACCGCCTGGGCGCGCAGGCGCGGCTGCTGGAGCGGCAGGCCCACCAGGACGCGCTGACCGGCCTGCCCAACCGCCGCGCGTTCGAGGAGCGCGCGGCGGCCGAGATCGCGCGCATGCAGGCGGGCGCGGCATTGTCGCTGGCGGTGCTGGACATCGACCGCTTCAAGCGCATCAACGACGAGCGTTCGCACGCCACCGGCGACGCGGTGCTGCGCCGCTTCGCGCAGGTGGCGGGCGAGGCCTGCCGGCCCGGCGATTTCATCGCCCGCCACGGCGGCGAGGAGTTCGTGCTGCTGCTGCCGGGGCTGCCGCTGCCGGCGGCGCTGGCGCTGTGCGAGCGCCTGCGCGCGGCGGTGCAGGATTCGGACCTGGCCGAGGTGGCGCAGGGCCTGCCGGTCACGGTCAGCATCGGCGTGGTCGAAGGCGCGGGCGGGGCCGGGCTGGATGCGCTGATGCAGGCCGCCGACGCGGCGCTGTACCGCGCCAAGAACGGCGGCCGCAACCGGGTGGAGAGCGCGGGGCGGCTGGCCTGATGCGCCATGAATGGCGGGCCGGCGCGGGCTGCGCCGGTGGGGCGGGCGCCCTACCATATGCCGAATCCACCCACGCCGTACCCATGACCCCACCCCGGCCTGCCCGTACCGCCCCGATGTCGTCGCCGCCCCGGCGGGCATGGTTCCCGGCAAGAGTGCTTGCGGCGTGGCTGGTGCTGCTGTGGGGGGCGTGCCTGCCGCCGCCGGCCCTTGCCGCCGACCCCGGCAGCGCGGCCGACGCCACCCCGCCGTTGCGCGACTACGCCATCGACATGTGGACCTCGCGCAACGGGCTGCCGCACAACTCGCTGCGCGCCATCGCCCAAACCCCCGAGGGCCACCTGTGGTTCGCCACCTGGGAAGGACTGGTGCGCTACAACGGCCTGGACTTCATCGTCTACGATCGCGGCTCCACGCCGGGCCTGCTCGACAACGGCGTCGGCGCCCTGCACGTGGATTCGGATGGCGCGTTGTGGATCAGCGATTCGCGCGGCAACGTGCTGCGCCGCGCGCTGGATGGCCGCTGGGACGGCTGGCCGCGGCAGGCGCCGGCGCCGGAGGTGCTGATCCAGGCCATGCGCAAGGACAGCAAGGGCCGGCTGTGGCTGCTGTACGAAGGCCGCGGCCTGGGCTACCTGAGCGCGGACGGGGAATTCGTGTTCGAGCCGCCGCCGCCCGGCGTGCCGATGGGCATGACCCACACCTGGATGGAGGTCGACGCGCAGGACCGGGTATGGGTGGGCACCCTGGACGGGCTGGTGGTGCGCGGCACCGACGGCGTGCTGCGCCGGGTGCCGGACGACTACGGCCTGTCGCACGGCGTGGTCTGGCCCTACCGCGCGCCCGATGGCGTGTTGTGGATCGTGGCCGACGGCGCGCTGTACCGCCTGCAGGGCGACCGCCCGCAGCTGGTACGGCGGCTGCCCGGCATCACCCACGCCACCGCGATGCTGCAGGACCGCCACGGCGACCTGTGGCTGGGCACCGAGAACCAGGGCCTGTTCCGCGTCGGCAACCACGGCGTGGAGCACATGCCGGATGCGCGCATGCCGCCGCGCGGGCGCATCGTCTCGCTGCTGGAGGACGCCGAAGGCAGCATCTGGGCCGGCGCCAACGGCGGCCTGTACCGGCTGCGCGAAACCCTGTTCAGCAGCTATACCCACAGCGACGGCCTGAGCGGCGACTATGCGCGCGCGCTGCTGGAGGACGACCGCGGCCGGCTGTGGATCGGCGGCGCCTCCGGCTTGGACCGGATGGAGCGCGACGGCCGCATCGCCCCGGTGCCGCTGCGCAACCGTGCCGGCAAGCCACCTTCGATACTGAGCCTGGCGCGCGACGGCGCCGGCGACGTGTGGGCCGGTACCTTCGGCGACGGCGTGTTCCGCATCGCCGCCGGCAGCGACAGGGTCAGCCGTTTCGACGCGGCCGACGGCCTGCCCGGCGGCAACGTGCGGGTGATGGCCGCCGACCACGGCGGCCACGGCGTGTGGCTGGGCACCCAGCGCGGGGTGGTGCGGATCGAGGACGGCCGCGTGCAGGTGCCGGCCACCCCGGGCCTGCCCACCGGGCTGGTGACCGCGCTGTACAGCGCCGACGACGCGCTGTGGATCGGCACCATCGAGGGCGTGCGCGTGCTGCGCGACGACGGCGTGCAGCGGCTGGCGCTGGACGAACTGGGCGGCGGCCGCAGCGTGTTCGGCTTCCTGCAGATCGGCAACGCGATGTGGATCGCCAGCGACCGCGGCCTGTACCGCTACCGCGACGGGAAGCTGGCGCGGGTGGGGCTGGAGCAGGGCATGCCGGTGGACACCGTGTTCCAGATGGTGCCCGACCGCCTCGGCAACGTCTGGATCAGCAGCAACCGCGGCGTGCTGCGCACCGACATGCGCGCGCTGGAGGACGTGGCCGACGGCCGCAGCCCGAAGCTCGCGGTGGAGCACTACAACGAGATCGACGGCATGTCCAACGCGCAGGCCAACGGCAGCACCGGGCCGTCGGCGCTGCTGCGCCGGGACGGCACCTTCTGGGTGGCCACCGCCGGCGGGGTGAGCACGGTCGACCCGCTGCGGCTGCTGCGCTTCCGCGAGCGCCTGCCGCCGCCGGCGGTGATCGAGGGCGTGAGCGTGGACGGCGTGCCGGTGCGCTGGCAGGGCACGCAGCGCAACTCGCTGCCGGGCGGGCGCCGGGTGACGGTGGACTACGTGGGCCTGAGCTACCTGATGTCCGACCGCATCCGCTACCGCACCTGGCTGGAAGGGCTGGACAAAGGCTGGATCGAGCGCGGCGGCCAGCGCAGCGTCGAGTTCCTCGGCCTGCCGCCGGGCGACTACACCCTGCACATCTCCGCCGCGCACCCGGGCGGGCACTGGAGCGGCAGCGGCGCGGCGTGGAGCTTCACCGTCGAACCGCGGCTGTGGCAGCGGCGCGACGTGCAGGCCGGTGCCGTCGTGCTGCTGTTGCTGGCGCTGGTGGCGCTGTACCGCTACCTGATCCACCGCCACGAAACCCGCAGCACCCGCCTGGCGCAGCAGGTGGCCGAGCGCACCGCCGACCTGCGCGAACAGGCCGAGCGGCTGCTGGCCGCCAACCAGGAAAAGGCCGCGCTGGCCGAGCGCCTGCGCGAGCAGGCCGACGCCTTCGAGCGGCAGGCGCACGAGGACCCGCTGACCGGCCTGCCCAACCGCCGCGCCTTCGACGAAGGGCTGGCGCGCGACTTCGCCCGCTCCCAGCGCAGCGGCCAGCCGCTGTGCCTGGTGGCGCTGGACATCGACCACTTCAAGCGGGTCAACGACACCTGGTCGCACAGCGTCGGTGACCAGGTGCTGCGCGAGGTGGCGCGGCTGCTGGCCGCCAGCAGCCGCGACTCGGACCTGCCGGCGCGGCTGGGCGGCGAGGAGTTCGCGCTGCTGCTCAACGACACCACGCTGGAGGAGGCCGAACTGGTGTGCATGCGCCTGCGCGGCCTGTTCCACTCCCAGCGCAGCTGGGCCGGCATCGACGACCTGCGGGTGACGTTCAGCGCCGGGCTGGCGCTGCTCGGCCCCGGCGACCGCACCCCGACGCTGCTGTTCCAGCGCGCCGACAAGGCGCTGTACCAGGCCAAGAGCGAGGGCCGCGACCGCATCTGCCTCGGCTGAGTTCCCGCTCAGCTTGCCGGGGGCATTCCTCCGGAAACCGTAGGTCGGGGCTATGCCCCCGACATTCCGCATTGGTGCATCGCAGAAGCCATCGGGGCGGTAGCCCCGACCTACGTCGTCCGATCAGCGATCAAGCGCTACCGCCAGGGGGATGCACCACGGTGGGTGCCGACCGTTGGTCGACACGCATGCAACCCGCCGCCACGCGCGCCGCCCGACCAGTGGCCGGGCCGCACCGGTCAGCGGCCGCCCTGCGGCCAGCCGTTGACGATCTGGCAGAACAGCCGCGCGGTCTGCTCGGTGTCGTAGACCGCGCTGTGCGCCTGGTTGGCGTCCCATTCGAAACCGGCGGCCTGCACCGCGCGCGCCAGCACCGTCTGCCCGTAGGCCACGCCGGCCAGGGTCACCGTGTCGAACACGCTGAACGGATGGAACGGGTTGCGCTTGTGGCCGCTGCGCGCCACCGCCGCATTGAGGAAATTCAGGTCGAAATGGGCGTTGTGGCCGACCAGGATCGCGCGCTGGCAGTTGTGCTTCTTCAGCGCCGCGCGCACCGGCGCGAACACGTGCTCCAGCGCCTCGCGCTCGGGCTTGGCCAGCCGGAACGGGTGGTCGAGCACGATGCCGGTGATCTCCAGCGACTTGGGGTCGATGTCGGTGCCCTCGGCCGGCACCACGTGCGCGCAGCTGGTCTGGCCGGGCAGCAGCAGGCCGTTTTCGTCCATTTCCAGCGGAATGGCGGCGATTTCCAGCAGTGCATGCCGGTTCCAGTCGAAGCCGCCGGTTTCCACGTCCACCACCACCGGCAGGAAACCGCGGAAGCGTTGCGCCATCGGCGGGAAAGCGGGGGAATCGGCAGGTCGTGTCATCGCGACAGGTTAACAGAGCCGCCTGCCGCGGCCAGGCGGGAGTGGGGCGGTTTGCTACCCTGTGCCACCTTTTGCCACGCGCGCGCCCGCTTTTGCGATGAAATGGTTCCGCATCGTCCCGATCCTGCTGCTGATCGCACTCAACACGCTGCTGCACTGCGTGCCGCTGTTCGTGGTGGCGCTGTTCAAGGCGGTGCTGCCGCTGGCCGCGGTGCGGCGCGCCTGCAACCCGCTGCTGACCGGGCTGGCCGAGAGCTGGATCGGCGTGAACAGCACGATGATCGGCCTGTTCACCGATACCCGTTTCGAGGTGGGCGGCGATGCCGTGCTGGCGCGCGACGGCCACTACCTGGTGCTGGCCAACCACCAGAGCTGGGTGGACATCGTGGTGCTGCAGAAGGTGTTCAACCGCCGCATCCCGCTGCTGCGCTTTTTCCTGAAGCGCTCGCTGTTCTGGGTGCCGGTGCTGGGGCTGGCATGGTGGGCGCTGGATTTCCCGTTCATGGGCCGCTACAGCCGCAAGCAGATCGCGAAGAACCCCGAGCTGGGCCGGCGCGACATGGAAGTGACGCGCCGGGCCTGCGAGAAATTCCGCGACATCCCGGTGGCGGTGATGAACTTCGTCGAGGGCACCCGCTTCACCCGCGCCAAGCACGACGGCCAGTCCTCGCCGTTCCGGTACCTGCTCAAGCCCAAGTCCGGCGGCGTGGCCTTCGTGCTCGACGCGATGGGGCAGGGCCTGCATGCGCTGCTGGACGTGACCATCGTCTATCCCAAGGGCATCCCGTCGATGCTCGACCTGATGGCCAACCGCGTGCCGCAGGTGAAGGTGCTGGTGCGGCAATGGCCGATCCCGGCCGAACTGGCCGGTGGCGACTACCAGGGCGACCGCGGCTTCCGCGCCCGTTTCCAGCAATGGATGAACGGCCTGTGGCAGCAGAAGGACGAGGACATCGCCATGCTGCTGGAGCAATCGACCCCGTAGATGCGGGGCTTGCCCCGCATGGGGCCTGTAAAGCATCGCGTGGGGCAAGCCCCACGCCTACGGGAGCCCAGCCGCCCGCGGCGCGCCGCCACGGTTTAGAGTGCGGGCCTTTCCGCACCAACGAGGAGCCGCCATGACCACCGCCTTTTATCCCATCGGAACCCCCGGCCAGGCCTGGGGAGCGCAGGAGCGGGCGCAATGGCTGGCGCGGCAGCGGGTGCAGCGCAGCCATGCGGACGAGGTGGTGGCGAAGATCGACGCGCTGCGCGGGCGCTTCGATGTCTCGCAGTACGGGCAGCTGGACTACCCCTCCGGCCACTATCCGCTGCTGGCGATCCGCAGCCGCGGCTGGGACGACGCGCTGCCGGTGATGCTGGTCACCGGCGGCGTGCACGGCTACGAAACCAGCGGCGTGCAGGGCGCGCTGAAGTTCGTCGACCGGCACGCCGCCGACTACACCGGCCGCTGCAACCTGCTGGTCGTGCCCTGCGTGAGCCCGTGGGGCTACGAGCGCATCCAGCGCTGGAACGCGCTGGCGCTGGACCCGAACCGCTCCTTCGTGATCGACAGCCCGGCACCGGAATCGGCGGCATTGATGGCGCTGGTGGCGCCGCTGCGCGGCCGCTTCCTGATGCATATCGACCTGCACGAAACCACCGACACCGACGAGAGCGAGTTCCGGCCGGCGCTGGCCGCGCGCGACGGCAAGCCGTTCGAGCCCGGCGAAATCCCCGACGGCTTCTACCTGGTGGACGACAGCGAGAACCGCCAGCCGGCGTTCCAGCAGGCGGTGATCGAGGCGGTGGCGAAGGTGACGCACATCGCGCCGGCCGACGGCGATGGCCGGATCATCGGCTCGCCGGTGGTCGCGCACGGCGTCATCGAATACCCGCTCAAGGCACTGGGCCTGTGCGCCGGCATCAGCGACGCGCGCTACACCACCACCACCGAGGTGTACCCGGACAGCCCGAAGGCCACGCCGGAACAATGCGACGACGCGCAGGTGGCCGCGGTGCGCGGCGCGCTGGAATACGCGCTGGCGCACGGCTGAAACCGCCTGTCGCGGGTGTCATCGTCCCGGCGAAATGCTGCATGCGGGGCAAGCCCCGCATATACGCCGTAGGTACGGGGCTTGCCCCGTACAGGGCCTTCCCGGTGACTGCCGATGCGGCGCAAGCAAGGCGACGCCCAACGGCATCGCGCCATCCTCAACGCCGCTTGCGCACCAGCGCCGACGACGCCTGCAGGATCGCGCGGGTCAGCTGCGCCATCGACGCCACTTCGCCCTTCCAGTGCTGCCAGTACAGCGGCACGTCCTCCCACGCGCGCGCCTTGACGTAGACCAGCCGCCCGCTTTCCAGGTGGCGGCGCACCAGCGGCAGCGGGTTCATGGTCCAGCCGAGCCCGCCGAGGTTGGCGTGGACGAAGGCGCGGGTGGAGGGAATCCACCACGTGGGCGCATCCAGCGGCTGCGTCGAGCCGGCCAGCCGCTGCGCGTAGCGCGCCTGCATGTCGTCCTTGCGGTTGAACACCAGCACCGGCGCCTGCGCGAGCGCCTGCGCGGTGACGCCCCGGGCGAAGTGGCGGGCGTGGAACGCCGGGGTGCAGGTGGCGGCGTAGCGGATGCTGCCCAGTGCGTGGATCTGGCAGCCCTGCACCGGCTCGGATAGGGTGGTGACCGCGCCCAGCACCGCGCCCTGGCGCAGCAGCGCGGCGGTGTGGTCCTGGTCCTCGGTATGCAGGTCCAGGGTGGTGCTGCTGACTTGGGCGAAGGCCAGCGCGGCCTCGGGGAACCACGTCTCCATGCTGTCGTGGTTGACCGCGACCGGGATGCTGGCGCGCGGCAGTTCCGCGTCGGCCACGCCGATGCGCTCGAAGGCGTCGCGCTCCAGCAGCGCGGTCTGCTCGGCCAGCT
>NZ_LDJP01000050.1 GCF_001431505.1 Stenotrophomonas daejeonensis | reverse complement strand
AAACATCAAGGCCGAAACGGTTATCCATCACGCCCCGGACGTAAGCTGGGGATGAGAGCCCTCCCATCGATCCCATGCTTGTTCGCTTCGGACTGTGATCCGATCAACTGTTCGGGCTGAGGATGGGAGCACGGAGTGCGGCGCCCCTGACTCCTACACGTGCTTGCTTGGCACCGCGACTGAACGGGCTGCCGCACTCCGCTCTCACCTGCAACGGTAACGGGATAAATGACACAAGCGACGTGAGTCGCGACCGGGCTTTCCCGGGAAAACCTGGTCGCGACTCACGTCGCTCCTGCATGGGCGCTACTCCCCGGCCAGTAGCTGGTTCCAGCCTTCCACGCCCAGCTCGTCCAGCGTGGCGATGTTGCGCTCGACGATCACGTCCGGGTCGGGGAACGCGGCCACCGCGCGCTCCACGCTGTCCTCGCGCAGCAGGTGCAGCGTGGGCCAGGGCGCGCGGTTGGTGTAGTTGCTCACATCACTCGGCGCGGTGCCGGCGAACTGGTACTGCGGGTGGAAGCTGGCCACCTGCAGGATGCCCTGCAAATCCAGCGCCTCCACCGCCGCGTCGGCGTTGTCGAGGAAGTCGTTGTAGTCGAGGAAATCGCCCAGCGCCTGCGGGTGCACGATCAGCGTGGTGTCGATCTGCTCGGCCGGGGTGTCGCGCAGCAGCACCAGCTCCTCGGCCAGTTCTTCCAGCAGCGCCTCGGGCGTGGTCGCATCGCTCAACACGAAACGCACCTGTTCCTTGACGTACACCGCCTTGGCGAACGGGCACAGGTTCAGCCCGATCACCGCCTTCTCCAGCCAGCGGCGGGTGTCGGCGATCGGGTCGGTGTCGGGCAGGGAATCAGTCACGGAAGTTGTCGAACTGCAACGGTTGCTCGAACTCGTTCTTCTTCAGCAGCGCGATCGTTTCCTGCAGGTCGTCGCGCTTCTTGCCGTTGACGCGCAGTTTGTCGCCGTTGATCTGGGTATCGACCTTGATCTTCGACTCCTTGATCTTCGCCGCGATCTGCTTGGCCAGCTTCTGTTCGATGCCCTGCTTGACCGTCACCTGCTGGCGCGCGCCGCCGAGGTTGGTTTCGACGTCGCCGAATTCCATGCAGCGGAAGTCGATGCCGCGCGCGGCCAGGCGCTGTTTCAGGATGTCGGCCATCTGCTTGAGCTGGAAGTCCGAGGGCGCGGCCAGCTTGATCAGCTTGTCGCCGTCCTGCTCGAACTTCGCGTCCACGCCCTTGAAGTCGAAGCGGGTGGACAGCTCGCGGTTGGCCTGGTCGATGGCATTGGTCAGCTCGTGCTTGTCGACTTCGGAGACGACGTCGAAGGAAGGCATGGCGGAACTCCAAGGATGAAAACGACAGCCATTCTAGGTGATCGGCCCACCGATCATGGTTGCGGCCGCCACTGCGCGTGCAGCAGGTTGGCTACCGCGTAGCAGGCCGGTGCGTCCTTGTTGGACAGCACGATCACCGTCTCCCCGGTGTGCGGGTAGGTGCGCACGTCGGTGCAGATGCCGTCGGCGCTGCCGCCGTGGCCCCAGCGGAAATCGCGTTCGGGCACGCCCTCGCCGTAGCCGGTGGCGAAGAAGCCCAGGCCCATGAATTCGTGCTGCGGCGTGGTCGCCTCCATGAACAGCAGCAGCGGCAGCAGCCGGCCGTCGCGCAGCGCCTCGACGAAGCGCAGCACGTCGCCGGCCGGCGCCACCTGCCCGCCGGCAGCGAAGCCCCGCGCCGGCAGCGTCGCGCAGTTGCGCACGCGCTTGCCCTCAACCTCGGCGTAGCCGGCGGCCAGGTCCGGCGCCGGGTTGTCGCAGTCGACGAAGCCGGTGCGGATCATCCCGGCCGGCTTCAGCACGTGCTCGCGGACGTAGGACTCGAAATCCTGCCCGGACAGCACTTCGATCATCCGCCCCAGCACCACGTAGCCATAGTTGCCGTATTTCTGCTGCGTGCCGGGCGCGAATTCCGGTGGACGGTCGCCGTGCAGCGCGATGATGTCGGCCGGCGTGCGCAGCCGCGCGCGTTCGGCCGCATGCTCGATGCCGAACAGCTCATCGACGTCGCCGGCGCCGGCGGTGTGGGTGAGCAGCTGGCGCACCGTCACCGTGTCGGCGAAGGCGCGGTTGGGGTAGTCCTTCAACACCTCGCCGACGTGGCTGTCCAGGGTGACGCGGCCGGCGGCGACCTGTTGCAGGATCGCCACGCTGGTGAACATCTTGCCGGCCGAGGCCAGGTTGAGGCGGTCGTCGGCGACCAGTGGCGCTTCGCCGTTCTCGTCGCGCAGGCCGTAGGCCTTCTCGAACACCACCTCGCCCTCGTGCGCGACCAGCACCACGCCGGAGAAGCGGCCGGCCGTCTCCAGCCCGAGGGCGAAGCCATCCAGTTGCGCGAGGTCGGTGGCCGAAGGCGCCTGCGCGGCGGCCGAGGCGCACCCGCCAAGCAGGATCAGGCCGCACAGGCTGCGGCGCAGGAGGGTGGGCAGGGGCATGCGTTCGGCTCCGTGGCGGGTGCGGCGAGCATAGCGCCACCGTGCCTGCCGCCGGCACGACCTGCGACAATGGGCCATGTCCGTTTCCTCCCCGTCCGCTGCCCGCTCGCCCGTGACCGCGGTGGCCTGGATGCTGGCCGCCGTCGCGTTCTTCTCGCTGATGGACGCCGGCATGAAGCTGCTCTCGGCCAGCTACCCGGTGCTGCAGGTGACCATGCTGCGCGGCGCCGCCTCGCTGCCGTTCGTGTTGGTGTGGGTGCTGGCCAGCGCCGGGCCGCGCTCGCTGGTGCCGGTGCGCTGGGGCCTGCACCTGCTGCGCGGCGTGCTGGGCATGGTGATGATCGGCTGCTTCGTCCACGCGCTGCGCAGCCTGCCGCTGTCCACCGCCTATTCGATCTATTTCGTCGCGCCGTTGCTGGTGGCGGCGCTGTCGGTGCCGCTGCTGGGCGAACGGGTGGGGCCGCGGCGCTGGGTCGCGATCGGCATCGGCCTGGTCGGCGTGCTGGTGGTGCTGCGCCCCGGCACGGATGGCTTGATCTCGCTGCCGGGGCTGATGGTGCTGCTGGCGGCCACCGCCTACGCCATCGCCGCGGTGACGGTGAGCCTGCTCACCCGCACCGACACCCCGCAATCGATGGTGGTGTGGTTCCTGCTGCTGATGGCGGTCGGCGCCGGGCTGCTGGCGTGGCCGCAATGGCAGCCGCTGCAATGGCGGCACGCCGGGCTGATCGCCGGCATGGGCCTGGCCGGGGCGCTGGGGCAGATCGCGCTGACCCGCGCCTTCCAGCTGGGGCAGGCGTCGATGATCGCG
This sequence comes from Stenotrophomonas daejeonensis, assembly GCF_001431505.1. GTDB lineage: Bacteria > Pseudomonadota > Gammaproteobacteria > Xanthomonadales > Xanthomonadaceae > Stenotrophomonas > Stenotrophomonas daejeonensis. Next base: position 26,077 of record NZ_LDJP01000050.1, on the reverse strand, counting down.
CCGCTGGAATACACCGGGCTGGTCTGGGTGATCGGCTGGGACCTGCTGCTGTGGGACGTGCTGCCCGACCGCATGACCTGGATCGGCGCGGCGATCATCATCGCCAGCGGCCTGTACCTGCTGCACCGCGAGCGCGTCCGGCACGCGCGGCGGGCCGGGCAGGTGGACCATCCCTGAGCGGCTGCCCGGCCGCATGGAAGCAAAAGGAATAAGATTCCCCCAGCCCGTGCGGGCGCCGCGGCCGTGGCGCTGCTAGGCTTGCCGCCCGTTCCGTCCGCCGACCCCCGCCCTGGCCGTGATCGAGTTCCAGAACCTGCACAAATCCTATGCCGTGGAAGGCCGCGCGATCACCGCGCTGCATCCGCTCGACCTGTCCATCGGGGCCGGCGAGGTGTTCGGCATCATCGGCCATTCCGGGGCCGGCAAGTCCACCCTGATCCGCCTGATCAACCGGCTGGAGGAGCCCAGCGGCGGCCGCGTGCTGATCGACGGGCAGGACGCCACCGCGCTGGACGCCGACGGCCTGCGCGCGCTGCGCCGGCAGGTCGGCATGATCTTCCAGCACTTCAACCTGCTGTCGGCACGTACCGTGGCCGGCAATGTCGCCTTCCCGCTGGAACTGGCCGGCACGCCGAAGGCGCAGGTCGACGCGCGGGTGGACGAGCTGCTGCATACCGTCGGCCTCGAAGCGCACGCGGCCAAGTACCCGGCGCAGCTGTCCGGCGGGCAGAAGCAGCGCGTCGGCATCGCCCGCGCGCTGGCGACGCGCCCGAAGATCCTGCTGTGCGACGAGGCTACCAGCGCGCTCGACCCGCAGACCACCGCGCAGGTGCTGGCGCTGCTGGGCAGGATCAACCGCGAGCTGGGCCTGACCATCGTGCTGATCACCCACGAGATGGACGTGATCCGCCGCGTCTGCGACCGCGTGGCGGTGCTCGACGCCGGCCACCTGGTCGAGAGCGGGCCGGTGAGCGAGGTGTTCCTGCACCCGCGGCACCCGACCACGCGCCGCTTCGTGTCCGAATCCGAGCACGTGGACGAGGGCGAGCTGCACCGCGATTTCGCCGTGGTGGAGGGGCGCGTGGTGCGCCTGACCTTCCTCGGCGACGGCACCTACGAACCGTTGCTGGGCCGCATCGCGCGGCAGACCGGGGTGGACTACAACATCCTGTCCGGGCGCATCGACCGCATCAAGGACACGCCCTACGGGCAGCTGACCGTCGCCCTGGTCGGCGGCGACCAGAACGCCGCCCAGGCCGGTTTCGTCGACGCCGGCGTGCACGTGGAGGAGCTGCGTCGATGATCCTCGCAACCGCCGGCGGCTTCTTCCGCCACCTCGATGCCGGCAAGTGGGCCGACATCGGCCAGGCCACCCTCGACACCCTGCTGATGCTGGCCGGCTCGCTGCCGCTGACGATGGCGATTGGCCTGCCGCTGGGCGTGTTGCTGTTCCTGACCGGCTCGCCGCAGTTGCGCCGCCGCCCGCTGCTGTACGCGGTGACGGCGCTGGTGGTGAACGTGCTGCGCTCGGTGCCCTTCATCATCCTGATGATCGTGCTGATCCCGGTGACGCTGGCGATGATGGGCACCTCGCTGGGCGTGCGCGGCGCGATCCTGCCGCTGGTGGTCGGCGCCGCGCCGTTCTACGCGCGGCTGGTGGAAACCGCGCTGCGCGAGGTGGACCGCGGCGTCATCGAAGCCAGCCAGGCGATGGGCGCGACCACTTCGCAACTGGTGTTCAAGGTGCTGCTGCCCGAAGCGCGGCCCGGCCTGATCGCCGGCGCCACGGTGACCACCATCGCCCTGATCGGCTTCACCGCGATGGGCGGCGCGATCGGCTCCGGCGGCCTCGGCGACCTGGCCTTCCGCGACGGCTACCAGCGCTCGCATACCGACGTGGCGCTGGTCACGGTGGTATTGCTGCTGATCCTGGTGCAACTGCTGCAGATGCTGGGCGACCGGCTGGTGCGCCACTACACTCGCCGTTGAGCAATGTTTTCGTAGATGCCGGGCTTGCCCGGCATGGGGCCTTCTCGGCAAAACCCCGTGCGGGGCGAGCCCCGCACCTACGCGCATCCCCTCCCGTCGCACTGGAATCCCGATGAAGACTTCCCTGTTCCGTCCGCTGCTCGTTGCCGCCGCCGCGCTGGCGCTGTCGGCCTGCGGCAAGCCCGCCGCCGATGAATCGAAGCTGGTGGTCGCCGCCACCGCGGTGCCGCACGCCGAGATATTGGAGGTGGTCAAGCCGCTGCTGGCGAAGGAGGGCGTCACCCTCGACGTGCGCGTGTTCAACGACTACGTGCAGCCCAACGACCAGCTGGTGCAGAAGCAGGTGGACGCCAACTACTTCCAGACCGAGCCCTACCTGGACGCCTACAACCGCGACCGCAAGACCACGCTGGTGACCGTGGCCGGCGTGCATATCGAGCCGTTCGGCGCCTATTCGCACCGGGTCAAGTCGCTGGACGAACTGGCCGACGGCGCCGACGTGGTGATCCCCAACGACCCGAGCAACAACAGCCGAGCGCTGATCCTGCTGGACAAGGCAGGGGTCATCAAGCTCAAGGACCCGTCCAACGCCCTGTCCACCCAGCGCGACATCGTCGAGAACCCGAAGCAGCTCAAGTTCCGCGAGCTGGATTCGGCGATGCTGCCGCGGGTGCTCGACCAGGTCGACCTGGCGCTGATCAATACCAACTATGCGCTCGACGCCGGGCTCAACCCGACCCGGGACGCGCTGGCGATCGAAAGCAGCGATTCGCCCTACGTGAACTTCCTCGTCAGCCGCGCCGACAACAAGGACGACGCGCGCGTGCAGAAGCTGGCCCATGCGCTGACCAGCCCGGAAGTGAAGGCCTTCATCGAGCAGAAGTACAAGGGCGCGGTGCTGCCGGCGTTCTGAGCGCCGCCGCCTCCCGTGCCGGGCAAGCCATAGGTGCGAGAAATCCTCGTAGGTGCGGGGCTTGCCCCGCACGGGGTCTCACCGGTAGAGCCTCATGCGGGGCAAGCCCCGCATCTACGGTGGTCGGCTGCCAGGCTCCCCGGTCACTATCGCGCAAGGAGTGGACATGGGTGTTTTACTGCGTTTCGCCGGGCGCCGGATGGCGCGCTTTCTCGCCCAGCCGCGCCCGCACCAGACGCGGCCGTCGACCAGCGACCCGGCCCTGCTGGCGCGCACCCTGCAGCGCGGCGACGTGCTGCTGGTGGAGGGCAACAGCCGCTTCGCCACCGCGATCAAGTACCTCACCCAGTCCACCTGGTCGCATGCCGCGCTCTACATCGGCGAGGAACCGCTGGCCGAGGGCGGGCCGCCACGGCCGATGCTGATCGACGCCGACGTGGAGCAGGGCGTGCGGCGCATCGGCCTGAGCGAGTTCGCCCACCAGCACACCCGCATCTGCCGCCCGCAGGGGTTGCCGCCGGAGGCGGTCGACCGGCTGGTCGATTACATGCGCGCGCGCATCGGCCACAGCTACGACCTGAAGAACGTGTTCGACCTGGCGCGCTACCTGATCCGGCAGCCGCCGGTGCCGGCGCACATGCGCCGCCGGTTGATCGCGCTGGGCAGCGGCGAGCCGACCAAGGCGATCTGCTCGACCCTGCTGGCGCAGGCATTCGAGTCGATCCGCTACCCGATCCTGCCCGAGATAGAAACCGTGCTCGGCCACGTCGGCGGGCGCGAGCAGCGGCAGGAAATCCTGCACATCCGCAACTACAGCCTCTACACCCCGCGCGACTTCGACGTGTCGCCGTTCTTCGACATCGTCAAGCCGCGGCTGCATGCCGGGTTCGACTACCGTGCATTGCAGTGGAGCGAAGAGGGGGCTTGATGCTTTTCCCTTCTCCCTGCGCGAGGCGGCTTGGCAGGACTGCCAAGCTGCACGGCGAAGCCGCCCCGAAGGGCATGACGCAGAGGTGGCATGCAAGCGCCGGAGAGGGTACGGGCGAAGCCTGATGCCGTCAGGTTGCACGCGGCTTTGCCCGTACCCTCTCCCCAACCCCCGCTCCGCGCCCCGGCCCACGCCAGTGGCGCGCAAGCCGTGCCTTCTCGCCCCGGAGGGAGAGGGGCTTGAAACACTTCTACGCTCGCTCCCGGCAGCACGGCTTCATCCCCCTATTTCCCGCTTTCGTCGCATGCCGCTTGTACGCACCGGCGCAGCGCCTATGCTCGGCGCCACTGTCCAGCCGGGAACGCCATCATGATCGCCAGCCTGTGGTTCTGCCTCCGCATCCTCGTGGCCTGGGTGCTGGCGCTGATCGTGCTCGGCGTCCTCTGGTCGAACCTGTTCGGCGGCCCGGGCGCGGTGTTCGTGCTGCTGGTGGTCGGCCTGCTGGTGCTGGCGGCGATCAATACCGCCAGCCACCTGCGCCGGGTCAAGCTGGTGGCCGGTCGCCTGGACCACGACAGCCTGTCCAGCCGCCAGCAGCGCCGGATCGAACTGCCGCTCGATGCCGGGCAGGCCTTCGCACTGGTCGAGTCGGTGGTGGCCGGCTTGCCGCGGGTGATGGACATCGAAAGCTCGCCCGGCAGCCTGCAGGTACGGGCCAGGATCGCGCGCGCCGATTCCTACAACACGCGCCCGCCGTCGCGCTGGAACCCGCTGGCATGGCTGGCGGTCAAGCGCGACCGGGTGTCGGCGACGGTGACGCCGGGCGAGGGCACCAGCAGCGTGGCCTTGCTGTTCGAGCCCGACGCCGGCGCCTGGGTGGACCTGCTGCTGGCCGACGAGGGCAGCAACCGCGAGAACGCCGACGCCATGAGCCGGGCGCTGGGCCAGCGCGTGGCCGAGCAGCGCCGCGACGAGCGCGAATCGGCCGCGCGTACCGAGGCCGAGAAGGAACTGAGCGTGGCGCGCCTGAACCTGCTGCATGCGCAGGTCGAGCCGCACTTCCTCTACAACACGCTGGCCAACGCGCAGGTGCTCACCCGCACCGACCCCGAGCGCGCCGAGCGCATGCTCGGCCACCTGATCCAGTACCTGCGCAGCTCGCTGCCGGGCATCGACCAGTCGCTGTCGACGCTGGGGCAGGAACTGGAGCGGGTGCAGGCCTACCTGGAGATCCTGCGCATCCGCATGGGCGAACGGCTGGCGGTACAGGTGGACGTGCCCGAGGCCCTGCGCGACGTCGCGCTGCCATCGATGGCGCTGCAGACGCTGGTCGAGAACGCGATCAAGCACGGGCTGGAGCCCAAGTCCGGCGGCGGCACCATCTGGCTGCTGGCGCGCGAGGCGGACGGGCAGGTTCACATCACCGTGGCCGACGATGGCCGTGGCTTCGGCGGCAGCAGCAGCGGTACCGGCATCGGCCTGAAGAACCTGCGCGAACGCCTGCGCCTGACCTGCGGGCCGGAGGCGGCCTTCGCCCTGGTGTCCAATTTTCCCAGTGGCGCGGCCGCGACCCTCACCCTGCCGCACAAGGGCGCGTTGCCGCCGGAGTTGCCCCATGCATCTTGATGCCTTGATCGCCGAGGACGAGCCGCTGCTGCGCCAGGCGCTGGCCGCGCAGTTGCAGCGGCTGTGGCCGGAACTGCGCATCGTCGCCGAATGCGAGGACGGCGCCGCCGCGTTGGAGGCGCTGGAAACCCTGAAGCCCGACCTGGCCTTCCTCGACATCCGCATGCCCGGCGTCACCGGCATCGACGTGGCCCGCGCGCTGGAAACCCTGAGCCCGCGGACCCAGGTGGTGTTCGTCACCGCCTACGACCAGTACGCGATCGACGCCTTCGAGCGCGGCGCGGTGGATTACCTGCTCAAGCCGGTGGCCGACGAACGCCTGCTGGCCACGCGCCAGCGCCTGCTCGCGCGCCTGCAGGCCGGCACGCCGGACCGGCAGGTGCTGGACCGGCTGCTGGAGCAGCTGGCGCGGCGCCCGGCGGAGAAGGCCGTCGCGCCGCCGTTGGCGTGGATCACCGCCAGCAGCGGCCGCCAGACGCGGTTGGTGATGCTGGAGGACGTGCTGTATTTCCGCGCCGACAGCAAGTACACCGCCGTGGTCACCGCCAGCGAGGAACTGCTGCTGCGCAGCCCGCTGCGCGAGCTGGCCGATGTGCTGGACCCGCAGTGCTTCCGCCAGGTGCACCGTTCGACCATCGTCAACATGAAGGCGGTGGCGGCGGTGGAGCGCGAGGACAGCGGGCGCGGCGTGCTGCGCTTGAAGGGCCGCAGCGAGACGCTGGTGGTCAGCCAGGCGTTCATGAGCCTGTTCCGCGGCATGTGAGTCCGCGATATACGCGATACACGAGGGAGGAGTGCCATGCATTACCTGACCGTCCTGCTCGGCAGCCTGCTGGCGATGCTGGGCTACCGCGAGCCGCAGGGGCAGACGTCGATCATCCGCGTCAGCGGCGAGGCGGCCGTGCTCAGCCGCACCACGGTGTCCGCCGGCAAGGCCCGGTTCCAGTGCCTGCAGAGCGAGAGCGGCAGCTGCTTCTACCGGCTCTACCGCGAGGAGTGCCGCGACGAGGCCGCCGGCGAGCTGTGCCGGCGGCTGGCGCTGGACGACTTCAGCGTGGGCGTGGGCGGCATGCGTGAAGTGCAGGGGCTGCCGGCCGGCTTCGGCCAGCAGGTGCGGGCCCGCAACGCGCAACGCCGCGACTGAGCGCGGCGTTGCGGGGCAGGTGCGGAGAACGGTGGCGGTCAGAACGCAGGTTGCAGGCGCAGCCCGTCGTCGCCGATGTGGTTGAGCTTGCCGACCAGTTCCGAATGCTGCCGCATGCGGCCGAGCTCGCGCATGATGCGGATGTCCTCGTGGCGCAGCTCGCGGCGGGCGCTCACCGCCTGCTTGTAGTCCAGCACCTCCGGGTAGTGCTGCGCCATCTCCAGCGCCTCGGCCACGGTCTCCACGCTGTCGGCGTCGGAGCTGATGCGCGCGCGGCTGTTGAAGGCCTTCATCCAGCGCTCGAAGCCGGCGGTGTGGTCGAACATGTTGGCCATGAACCAGATCACGAACAGGATCGACACCCACGAGCCGAGCACGATGACCACGCGGGTGAAGGTGATGTGGTAGTCGTCGCTCCACAGGTAGCTGGTGATCAGCCCCAGCACCAGCAACGAGGCGGCCTGCCAGAGCACGATGGAGGCGATCAGCCACTGGCACTTGGCCCGGGCCAGCACGCCCACTTCCTCGCGTATCTGCTCGTCGCTCAGGTTCTTCCAGTGTTCGACCTGTTTCTCGAACGGACTGCGGTACAGCTCATTGTCTTGCAGCAACAACCCCAAACCCTTGAACAACGCGATCATGTCGAGCTCCTGCAGGTACTGAATCTGGAACGAGCGGATACGGCGTGAAACGGTCAGGCGCCTTCATTTCTAGCATTTTCGCGCGGCTTGGCAATGGGGCAGGCGCAGGAAATTTCCGGGCAATGCCGGTGACGGTCAGGGTGTTTTGCGGTGCGTCACGACGCAACCAATGGAAATGAAAGATGAAAGACGCAAGTGATGTTGCGAGCGCACACGAGAATGCCGTGAGTGCCCATACAGGTGCCGGTGGTACCCGAGCGGTACATTCGGAAAGCGACCCGGCCGTAGGTGTCGGGCTTGCCCGGCACGGGGCTTCGTCGGGAAAGCTCCATGCGGGGCGAGCCCCGCATCTACGATCCCCGCATCCACGGTGAGTGCGCCGGGAAAGGGGGGGGACGTGGCGGCAAACGGAAACGGGCGCCGCGGCGCCCGTTTCCATGACCGGTGCGGCAGGTCTGCTTACCAGACCTTCACCCGCTGCTCCGGCGCCAGGTACAGCTGCTGGCCCTGCTTGACGTCGAAGGCCGGGTACCACGCATCGAGGTTGCGCACGGTCAGCGCGCGGAACTGGCCCGGTGCGTGCACGTTGGTCAGCAGCGAGTTGCGCAGCGCCTGCTCGCGCGCCTTGCTGCGCCAGGCCTGGGCGAAGCCGAGGAAGAAGCGCTGGTCCGGCGTGAAGCCTTCCAGCGCCTGCGCCGGCTTGCCCTGCTGCGACAGCACATAGGCGTCGTGCGCGGTGGCCAGCCCGGCCACGTCGGCGATGTTCTCGCCCAGGGTCAGGCGGCCGTTGACGTGCACGCCGGGGAATGGCTCGTAGCCGCCGAACTGCGCGGCCAGCGCGTCGCCGGCGGCGTTGAACTGCTTCAGGTCGTCGGCCGTCCACCAGTTGTGCAGCTTGCCGGTTTCGTCGAACAGCGCGCCGGCGTTGTCGAAGCCGTGGCTGATCTCGTGGCCGATCACCGCGCCGATGGCGCCGTAGTTGACCGCATCGTCGGCCGCGCCGTCGAAGAACGGCGGCTGCAGGATCGCGGCCGGGAACACCAGCCGGTTCTCCAGCGGCACGTTCATCGCGTTGATGGTCTGCGGCAGCATCGCCCATTCGCCGTGGTCCACCGGCTGGCCGAGCTTGGCGAGGTTGCGCCGGTACTCGAACAGCGAAGCGCGCTGCGCGTTGCCCAGCGCGTCGTCGCGCTTCACGTCCAGCGCGCTGTAGTCGCGCCACTTGTCCGGGTAGCCCATGCCGACCTTGAGCCCGGCGACCTTGGCCTGGGCGTGCGCCTTGGTCTGCGGCGACATCCATTCCAGCGCGTCGATGCGCCTGGCGAAGGCGGCGATGATGTTCTTCGCCATCTCGTCGGCGCGCGCCTTGGTGGCGGCGTCGAAGTGGCGCTCGACGTAGATCTTTCCGACCGCCTCGCCGATGGCGTCGTTGGTCCGCGCCACCGCGCGCTTCCAGCGCTCGCTCTGCTGCGGGGTGCCGTTCATCGCGGTGCCGTGGAAGGCGAAGTGCGCATCGGCGAAGGCCTTGGGCAGGTACGGCGCGGCTTCGTCCAGCGCGTGGAAGGCGAGGTAGTCCTTCCACGCGTCCAGCGGTTCGCTGGCGACCAGCCTGGACAGCCCGGCCACGGCCTGCGGCTGCCAGACGATGAAGTCCTGCTGCGCCGAGAGCCCGGCCGCATCGAGGAACGCGGCCCAGTCCATGCCGGGCGCCTTCGCGCCGAGGTCGGCCTGCTTCCACGCATTGGCGCCCTTCTCGACGTCGTTGGTGTCCTCCTGCGTGGCGTGGGCGCGTGCGATCTTCGTTTCCAATGCAACGATGCGCGCGGCCTTGGCCGCGGCGGCGGCGTCGGCGGACAGTTCCAGCAGCCGCGCCACGTAGCCTTGGTAGGCCTTGCGCAGCTCGGCCATGCGCCCGCCTTCCAGGTAGAAGTCGCGGTCGGGCATGCCCAGCCCGCCCTGCACCAGGTAGGGCGCGTTGCGCTGCGGTTGCAGCAGGTCCACCGACACCCACACGCCGAACAGGTGCGGGGTGTAGAAGTTGGTGGCGTTGAGCAGGTCCACGTCTGCGCGCACGCTGCCGCCCAGCGCGCGCGCCAGCGCCTGCCGGTCGCCGATGCCGGCGATGGCCTGCAACTGCGGCTGCAGCGGCGCGATGCCGCGTGCCTCGATGGCGGCCTCGTCCATGTAGGCGGCGTAGTAGTCGCCGACCTTGCGTGCCTCGCCACCGTCGGCGCTGCCGGCTTCCTCCATGATCGCGCGGGTGTCGGCCAGGGTTTTCTCGGCGATTACGTTGAAGCTGCCGTAGCTGGAACGGTCGGCCGGGATCTCGGTGTTCCTGACCCAGCCACCGTTGGCGTAATCGAAGAAGTCGTCGCCGGCGGCGACGCTGCGGTCCATGCCCGCCGCATCGAAGCCGAAGCTGCCCAGTTGCGGCTTCGATGCCGATGCCTGTGCCTGCGGCGTGGATGCGGCCGGGGCGGGGTTCCTGTCGCAGGCGCTCAGGGCGAGGGCGGCGCCGATTGCCAGTACCAGCAGGGGACGTTGCAGGACCATTGGTGTATTACCGGGTTGGTGATGAAGGCCCGAGTTTAAGGGCGTTGGTGCCGCATCGCCGATGCCGGCGCCCGCGCGTGGATGTGCCGAATGCGGGCACTCGGCGGCGATGGCGTGCACGCGGGCTTCACGCCGGCGGTTTTGTGCTGCATGCTGCGGTCGATCCGGGCGTGTACGCGAGGCGGGGTATTCCGGCCTTGCAGGGCGCTGCCTGCTTTTCCGGAGACACGGGTGCCGAAAACGACCAACAGCCGATCACAGATGCGGAGAGCGGCCCGGTGAGCCGGGGCATCGCGCATCCGCTGCGCTCGGTTTCCGTGTTCGGCGCGGTCATCGCGCTGCTGCTGGCGGCCATGTTGGCCGCCATGTTGTGGAGCGACCATGCCAACCGCATGCAGGCCGCGCAACGGCAGAGCATGGCGCTGGCCGCCGGCAGCGACCGCCTGCTGCGGGCCGAGTTGAGCACGATGGAGCGCGCGTTGCGTGGTGCCGCCCGTGATGGTCGCGAGTATTTCCGGCAGACGCCGGAACAGGCGCCCGCGTTGCTGGCGGCAAGCATCCACGGCATGTTGGAACGCAACCCCGACCTGGCCACGATTGCCCTGGTGGACAATGCCGGCAACCCGTTGTCCGGCGGCCGCGGTGACCCGACGTTGCCGCAGTGGATATTGCCGCAGAACCGGGTGATGGACGGTGATCTGTATGTCGGCGGGCTGGAGGCGACCGCCGAAGGTGGCAGGGTGCTGCTGGCCGCAGTGCCGATGCAGCCGGATCAGTGGCTGCTGGCGCGGATACGCCTGGCCGTGTTCCAGCGTGTAGTCAGTGGCCTGGACACGGGGCGGCTCGGGGTGGTTTCGATCGGCAGTCGTGACGGGCACCTGCTGGCGCACAGTCTGGACCCGGCCGCGGTGGAACGCCCGCTGCCGCGCCCGCTGCGGCTGCCGCCGGCCTCGGAGCAGACGTTGGCGCTGGGGGTGGCAGACAGCCCGATGGACGGGGTGCGCCGCATTGTCGCGTTGAGCGTGCCGCGCGACTACCCGTTGTTCCTGTTCGCGGCGTTGTCCTACGACGAGGTGATGGCGCCCTGGCGCACCTACCTGTACGTGGCCATCGGCCTGTTCCTGCTGTACCTGGCCGGCTTCGCCTACCTGTTCCACAGCGTGCGCGGCAATGCGCGGCGGCAGGCACGGTTGACCGACGAACTGCGCGCCGGTGCGGCGGAACTGGCGCTGGCGCACAAGGTCGGCAAGGTCGGCACGTGGTCCATCGAAGGCGATGGCGCGTGGGTCCACTGGTCGGACATCACCCGGCAGATGTTCGGGCTGGAGCTGCGCGGCGCCTCGCTGGAGGCGTTCCTGGGGCAGGTCTGCGACGAGGACCGCGAGCTCCTGCGCGAAGAGCTGGCGCGCGCCTGGAACGGCGAGGAAGCGCTGGACATGACCTACCGCTTCGTGCTGCCCGATGGCGGGCTGCGCTGGCTGTCGGTGCGCGGCGAGCGGGTGGACAGCCAGCGCGGGCGGCGCCTGGCCGGCGCGGTGGTCGACGTCAGCGAGCACCTGCGCAACCAGGAGCGCGCGCAGGAGGCCGAGCGCCAGTTCCGGCTGCTGTTCGACCGCAACCCGGCGCCGTTCTGGATCTTCGATGTGGACACCCTGCAGTTCCTGGAGGTGAACCGCGCGGCGATGGAACAGTACGGCTACAGCCGCGAGGAATTCCTGGCCATGACCATCCTCGACATCCGCCCGGAGGAGGAGTGGAGCGAGGTCAAGCAGGCGCGCGACGATGCGCTCGATGGGCACGGGCGCGCGCTGGCGCCGCGGGTGCGCATGCACCGGCGCAAGGACGGCAGCACCTTCGAGGTGGTCGGGCACATGGCGCAGTTGGAATTCGACGGCCGCGCCGCGTGCCTGACGCTGGCCGAGGACGTCAGCCAGCGGCTGGCCTACGAGCGCGACCTGGCCTATCGCGCCAGCCACGACCCGGACACCGGCCTGTTGACGGTGCGCGCGCTGGCCGAGCAGCTGGATGCCGACGGCGGCGGCTACACCATCCTGCACATCCAACTGCGGGGGCTGCGGCTGGTGACCGACACGCTGGGCCGCGAGGCCGGCGAGGACGTGCTGCAGGCGATGGTCGGCCGGCTCGGCGCGCTGGGCGCGCGGCATGGCCTGACCGCGTGGCAGCCGGCGGAGGACTTCGTGGTCGCGGTGACCGCCGGGCACGACCCGCAGGCGGCGCTGGAGGCCCTGTTGGAAGCGGCGTCCGAACCGGTGCGCGGGCGCGATTCGTTCCACCAGTTGGAGCCGCGGATCGGCGTGGCCAGTTGCCCGGATGACGGCGAGCGCGCCGACCAGGTGCTGGGCCGCGCCGCGCAGGCCGCGCATGCCGCGCGCGAGCAGGGCGTGGTGGTGTCGCGCTTCGACTGCCGCATGGCCGCGCGCCACGCCGAGCGGCTGCAGCTGGCCGGGCGCATCCGCCGGGCCATCGACCGCGACGAATTCGAACTGCACTTCCAGCCGATCCGGCATGCCGCCGACGGCACCCCGGCGCTGCTGGAGGCGCTGCTGCGCTGGCCGCAGCCGGACGGCGGCTTCATCCCGCCGTCCGACTTCATCCAGTTGTGCGAGGACACCGGCCTGATCATCGTGCTCGGCCGCTGGGTGATCCAGGCCGCGGCGCGGGCGCAGCGCGAGCTGGCCGCGCATGGCTGGGCGGGGCTGCCGATCGCGGTCAACGTGTCGGCGGTGCAACTGTTCAACAGCGACCTGCTCGGCGAGTTCGTCGCCGCCACCGAGGCCAACGGGCTGGCGCCGGGCGCGCTGCAGATGGAACTGACCGAGAGCTGCCTGATGCACAACCCGGCGCAGGCGATGCAGGTGCTGAAGAGCCTGAACGCCCGCGGCATCGCGGTGTCGCTGGACGACTTCGGCACCGGCTTCTCCAGCATGTCCTACCTGCAGCACCTGCCGCTGGATTCGCTGAAGATCGACCGCTGCTTCGTCACCGACGTCGAGCGCAACCCGCGCAATGCCGCCATCTGCCGCGCGCTGTTGTCGCTGGGCCACAGCATGGGGCTGGTGGTGATCGCCGAGGGCGTGGAGAACCAGGCGCAGCTGGACTGGCTGGTGGCGCACGGCTGCGACCAGGTGCAGGGCTACCTGCTGGGCCAGCCGATGCCGCTGGCCGAGGTGATCGCGCTGCTGGCGCTGTCGTGCGACGGGGCGTGAGCGGAGACGCCCGCGACCTCCGCCGCCACTCTCCGTAGGTCGGGGCTACGCCCCCGACGCGCCATGCGCAGCGAAGCCGGGGGAGTAGCCCCGTCCCACGGGCAGTGGTTGCAGACCGCCGTCTTCGGCCGTTGGCGGCTGTGGTAGTTTTTTTGCATTCATCCAACCGTCGCTGCCGGCGTCGGCAGCCTGCCGTCGTGGTGGCGACTTCCGTGGAACACGCATGCACACGATTGAAGTCGTTCTGGCGATGCTGGTGGCGGTGGTCGCCAGTGGCTACCTGGTAAGAATCCTCCCCTTTTCCCTGCCGCTGCCGCTGGTGCAGATCGCCCTGGGCGCGCTGATCTCCGGCGTGTTCAAGCGCGGCCACGCGCTGGAGCCGGAGGTGTTCTTCCTGCTGTTCCTGCCGCCGCTGTTGTTCCTGGACGGTTGGCGCATCCCCAAGCAGGGGCTGTTCCGCGACAAGGGCGCGATCGTGGAGCTGGCGTTCGGGCTGGTGGTGTTCACCGTGCTCGGTGCCGGCCTGCTGATCCACTGGCTGATCCCGGTGATGCCGCTGGCGGTGGCGTTCGCGCTGGCAGCGATCATCTCGCCGACCGACCCGGTGGCGGTCGGCGCCATCGCCGCGCGGGTGCCGTTCCCCAAGCGGCTGATGCACATCCTGGAAGGCGAGTCGCTGCTCAACGACGCCTCGGGCCTGGTGTGCTTCAGCTTCGCGGTGGCGGCGGTGATGACCGGCAGCTTCTCGCTGGCGCAGGCGTCGCTGACCTTTCTGTGGGTGGCCTTCGCCGGCCTCGCCATCGGCGTGGTGGTGACCCTGGGCGTGTCCACCCTGCAGCGCTGGCTGTGGCGCCGGTTCGGCGAGGAGCCGGGCGCCGCGCTGCTGGTCAACCTGCTGATCCCGTTCGCCGCCTATCTGCTAGCCGAGGAGTTCGAGGCGTCGGGCATCCTCGCCGCGGTCGCCGCCGGCATCAGCATGAGCTACGTCGAGCTCAGCGGCCGGGTCAGCGGCAGCATGCGGGTACAGCGCACGGCGGTGTGGAACACGGTGCAGTTCAGCTTCAACGGCATCATGTTCGTGCTGCTGGGCGAGCAGCTGCCGGGCATCGTCCAGCGCGCGGTGGCGACGATCTCGGTCACCGGCCACCACGAATGGTGGTGGCTGCTGATCTACGTGACGGCGATCAGCGTGACGCTGGTGCTGCTGCGGCTGGTGTTCGTGTGGCTGTCGCTGCGCTGGAACCTGCTGCGCGCGCGGATGCGCGGCGAACAGCGCGCGCATACGCCGACGCGCGTGGTGCTGGCGATGTCGGTGGCCGGCGTGCGCGGCGCCATCACCCTGGCCGGCGTGCTGACCCTGCCGCTGCTGCTGCCCAGCGGCGAGCCGTTCCCGGCGCGCGACCTGGTGATCTTCCTGGCCGCGGCGGTGATCCTGATATCGCTGCTCGCCGCCAGCGTGCTGCTGCCACGGCTGCTGAAGGGGCTGGAGTTGCCGAAGGACGACAGCGCCCGGCGCGAGGAGGACCTGGCCCGCAAGCTGTCCTCCAAGGCTGCGCTGGTGGCGGTGGAGAAGGTGCGCCAGCAACTGGTGGAGGGCCAGCCCACCGCCCGCATGCAGCTCTACAACGACGCCGCGGCGCGGGTGAGCCTGCTGTACCAGCGCAACCTGGAGAAGGGCCAGGGCCCGGACGAGGACCCGGGCAAGGTGCGGCGCATGGAGCAGGCCTACCGCAGCCTGCGCGCGGCCGGGCTCAACGCCGAGCGCGAGGAGCTGTTCCGGCTGGTCCGGCACGGGCAGCTGTCCGACGAGGTCGCGCGCAGGCTGATCCGCAACCTGGACCTGCTGGAAAGCCGGCAGCGGGATTGAGCGGGGTCCGTGGGCAGCGCCCCTCTTCCTTCGCGGGAGAAGGGCGCCGCGGCCGTGCGCCGGACGCTGCCGGGCGCGGCGTTGCCCGCCTTACTTGTTCAGTTCGAGGAAATACGCTTCCACCGAGCCGTTGATCTTCAGCGTCATCGGGTTGCCGCGGCGGTCGCGGGCCTTGCCGGCCTGCACCCGGATCCAGCCTTCGCTGACCGAATATTCCTCGACGTCGTCGCGCTCGATGCCGTTGAAGCGCACGCCGACGCCGCGCTCGAGCATGGCCGGGTCGTGGAACGGGCTGGTGGGGTTGACCGCCAGGCGGTCGGGAGGGGTATCGCTCATTTTCGGGTTTCGCTGCGGGCCACCGTGGCCGGCTTCGGTGCGCAAGGATACCCGCTGCGCCGGCGCGGCCGCTTCCGCCGGCGCGCGCGCGGCGGCAGAATGCCCGCCATCCCGTGGAAAACCGCCATGCCCGACAACAGCGCCGATTACGAAGATCCCGACGAGCTGCAGCCGACCTTCGACGAGGACGACCACCCGGCACGGGTATGGAACCTGCTGTGGCTGCTCAATCCCGGTGACGAGGAACTGGCGCTGCAGCAGTTCGACGCCTGGCGCGAGGCGCGCGCCGGGGCCGAGCACGAGGCCGGCGACGAGCAGTGGCTGTGGGACCTGAAGGACGCCATCGACTGGCGTTCGGGCTTCTTCGTGGACGGGCAGGACACCGGTTCGCTGGTGGCGGTGATCGACGAGCTGGCCGCGCGCTGGAACCTGCGCGTGGACTGGGGCGGCGACCTGGACGACGAGGATTTCGCCGAGACCATCGACGTACCCGCGCTGCTGGCGACCGCGCATGATCGCCTGCGCGAGCATGGCTACACCCTGTGGACCTGGAACACCGGCGAGGACGCCCATGCCGGCTGGATCGCGCTCCGCCGCGACGACGAGGCGATGCTGGCGCTGTGCTCGCTGCTGGGCGTGGAAGTGCGGCCGGGCAGCGACCCGTTCTGAGCGCCGGCGGCTTGCCGCGTAGCTGCGGGGCTTGCCCCGCAGGCACGGGAGCGGGTGGCAGGGCAGAGTCTGTGGGCGGGAAGAGCCTGCGGGGCAAGCCCCGCAGCTACGGGTTGTATTGCGCGCGCGCGTTGGCGATGACCGCGCGCAGCAGCTCGCGGTCGGTATGCCGGGAGATGCCGCGCGCGCCAAGGGCGATGGCCTGTTCGCGCAGCGGTGCCGGCACGTCGTAGTGCGCGCCGCTGGGGCGGTTCTGGAAGGCGCGGCGCGGGATCCCGAGCCGCTGCGCCAGCGCGTGCAGCTCGGGCAGGGTGTCGGCCATCAGGTGCGCCCAGCGCTCGCCGCGCCAGGGATGCACCGCATCGTCGATGTAGACCGCCACCGTGCGCGGCCCGCGGCTCAGGCCTGCGGCTTGTCGCCGTCGGCGGTTTCGGCCTCGGCTTCGGCTTCGACCCCGCCGTCGGCAACGGCTTCGGCCGGATCGCCGGCCGCCGCGACCGCTTCCTCGCCTTCGACGTTCTCGAACTCGGCGACCTGCGCGGTCAGGTAGTCGTCGGCGCTCACGCCCTGCTCGGCGGCCAGCGCGTCCAGCAGCTGCTGCAGCAGCGGCGAATGTTCCAGGTTGACGGTGCGGCCTTCCTTCTCCTGCACGTTGGCCAGGTGCTTGAGCATGGCCAGCATCGGCACCGGGTTGTCGGCGTTGCCCATCGTCTGCCCGCCGATGGACAGCAGCCATTGCCGGCCCTGCAGGCCGATGGCGGCGACCACGTGGCCTTCCTCGTTGGTCAGCACGGCGTGGTTCTGCACCTGCTGCTGCGCGTCCAGGCGCAGGAACGGACGGCGGGCTTGCTGCTTCTTGCGCTGGTCGCGCTTGGCCTTGGAATTGCGGGACATGGGCTGCTCGGTAAGGGAAAACGGCCGCCATTGTAGGCGGCCGCCCGCGGCGATGCCGGAATGCCGCCGCGCCGGCTAGTCGATGCCGGGCGTGGTGGCGTCCGCCGGCGGCGCCGCGGCCTCGGGAATGGCGGCGGCGTCCGGCGCGTCCAGCGGCACCGCGGCGATGTTCGACAGCGCCGCGGCTTCGGCCTCCCGGGTCATCACCACGATGCTGATGCGGCGGTTGATCGGGTTCTGCGGGTCGGTCTTGTCGAACAGGACCGACGAGGCCAGGCCGACCACGCGCGCCACCTTGGCCTCGTCCATGCCGCCTTCCAGCAGGGCGCGGCGCGCGGCGTTGGCGCGGTCGGCGCTCAGCTCCCAGTTGCTGTAGCCGCTCTGGGTGGAATAGGCGGTGGTGTCGGTGTGGCCGCTGATGCTGATGTGGTTGGGCACCTGGTTGATGAAGCGCGACAGCTCGCGCAGGATCTCGCGCGTGTACGGCATCAGCTTGGCGCTGCCCACGTCGAACATCGGCCGGTTCTGCTTGTCCACGATCTGGATGCGCAGCCCCTCCGGGGTGATGTCCAGCAGCAGCTGGTCCTTGAACGGCTCCAGCGCCTGGCTCTTGTCGATGGCCTCCTCCAGCTCCTGCTTCAGCGCCTCCAGCCGCTGTTTCTCGCGTTCGCGCTCGTCCACCGGGTTGGGGATGGCCTCGCGCTGGTTCTGGAACGGGTCGTTGCTGTTGCCGCGGGAGATGTCGGTGGCGCCGCCGAGCTTGATCATCGAGGTGCTGGCGCCGCCCGGCCCGGCCATGCCCGGTGCCGCGGTGGTGCTGGTGCCGCTGAGCGGGCTGGGGTTGCGGAAGTATTCGGAAATGCCCGCGCGCTCGGGCTGGGTGGTGGAGGCCAGCAGCCACATCACCAGGAAGAAGGCCATCATCGCGGTGACGAAGTCGGCATAGGCCACCTTCCACGAACCGCCGTGGTGGCCGCCGCCCTGCACCTTCTTCACCCGCCGCACGATCACCGTGGGCTTGGCATCGTTGCTCGCCATGGCTTATTTGACCGACTTCAGGTGCTGCTCGAACTCGCTGAAGCCCGGGCGCAGCGCCGAGGGCACGGTCTTGCGGGCGAACTCCAGCGCGATCTTCGGGTTGTAGCCGCGCAGGCAGGCCAGCAGCGCGGTCTTGACCGACTCGTAGATGCGCGCGTCCTGCTCGGCGCGGGCCTCCACCGCGGCCGCGATCGGGCCGATGAAGCCGTAGCCGAGCAGGATGCCGAGGAAGGTGCCGACCAGCGCGCCGGCCACGTGCGCGCCGACCTCCTTGATGTCCCCGCCGATGGCGCCCATGGTGATGACGATGCCCAGCACCGCGGCGACGATGCCGAAACCGGGCAGGCCGTCGGCGACCTTGGTCAGCACGTGCGCCGGCTCCAGCGCCTCGTGGTGGTGCTTGTCCAGTTCCAGCTCCAGCAGCGGCTCCAGCTCGTGCGGCTCGATGTTGCTGCCGATCATCAGCCGCAGGCAGTCGGTGATGAAGTCGATCAGGTGGTGGTCGGCCAGGACCTTGGGGTAGTTGGCGAACAGCGCGCTGCCGGCCGGGTTCTCGACGTGCTCCTCCAGCGACATGAAGCCCTCGCGGCGGGCCTTGTTGAGCAGCTCGTACAGCAGGCTGAGCACGTCCAGGTAGTCGTCGCGCTTGTAGCGTGGCCCCTTGAACACGCCGACCACCGCGCGCAGGGTCTGCCTGACCGTCTTGGCCGGGGTGCCGACCAGGAACGCGCCCAGCGCCGCGCCGCCGATGATGACCAGCTCGAACGGCTGCCACAGCGCGCCGAGTTTCCCGTGCGCGCCGACATAGCCGCCGAGCACGCTGAGGACGACGACGAGCAGACCGACGATGATGAGCATGGGGAACCGGAGCGGAAGGGGGGACACCCCATTGTCGGCCGGACCGGGGATTTCTGTAATGCGAAAACGTGAACTCAGTCGGCGCTTGCCGCTTCGGCGCCGCCGCGCCGCAGCGGGTCGGGCCACGGTGCGCCGCGGTCGACGAAAGACAGCGAAACCGAGTTGAGGCAATGCCTTTCGAACGTCGGCGGCGGCCCGTCGGGGAACACGTGGCCGAGGTGGCTGCCGCAGCGGGCGCAGACGATTTCCGTGCGCTCCATCCCGTGGCTGCGGTCGTGGAGGCGGCGGACGTGGGCCGGGTCGAACGGGGCGAAGAAGCTGGGCCAGCCGGTGCCGGAGTCGAACTTGGCGCTGGAGCGGAACAGCGGCAGCCCGCACAGGCGGCAACAGTAGGTGCCCTCGTGCTTGTTGTCGAGGAACACGCCGCAGAATGGCGCCTCGGTGCCGTGGTGCAGCAGCACGCGCCGCTCCTCCTCGCTCAGCGCATCGACCAGCGCGGCGCGCTGGGCATCGCCGGGAGGCGCCAGGTCGTAACCGGGATGGCGGGCCGCGCCCGCGCCGCCGTTCTCGCTGTTGCCCATCTGCCGCTCCACCTTGCTCGATGCCGAACCGGAAGCATACTCTCGGGTTTCCTGCCGGATCGTAGGGAGACGTGAATGAAACGTGCGCACGCGTTGGCGCTGTTGCTGGCCGCGGCGGTGCCGCTGGCGGCGCAGGCCCAGCTCCGGCAGCCGCCATCGCCCACCGAGACCCGGCCGGTGAGCCTGCCGCAGCCGTCGAGGAGCAACGACGACAAGGCGGGTGAGCGCACGCAACGCGACGAACCGCCGACGGTGGGCAAGCCGCAGGCCTCCACGCCCAGGCCGATTACCCGGCCGGCGGCGCAGCGGCCGGTCTACGACGCGCATGGCCAGCGCATGAACGGCATGCGCCAGGCCGGTGCCAACCGGGTGATGGACACCCGCACCGGCCGCTACTACGACACCGTGCCCAGCGGCGACGGGCAGCGCATCGTCAAGCAGGACGACGGCAGCCCCTGAGCGTCATTCGGCGATCGGCAGGCTCAGGGTTTCCTTGACCTCTTCCATCACGATGTAGCTCTTGGACTCGCGCACGTGCGGCAGGCTCAGCAGGGTGCTGCCGAGCAGCTTGCGGTAGGAGGCCATCTCGTTGATGCGGGCCTTGAGCAGGTAGTCGAAATCGCCCGAGACCAGGTGGCATTCCAGCACGTTGGGCAGCTTCAGCGCGGCGCGGCGGAACTCCTCGAAGATGTCGCCGGACTTGTAGGCCAGCGAGATCTCCACGAACACCAGCAGCCCGGCCTTGACGTACTGCGGGTCCAGCCGCGCGTAGTAGCCGGTGATCACGCCCTCGCGCTCCAGCCGGCGCACGCGCTCGGTGCAGGGCGTGGTGGACAGGCCCACGCGCTCGCCCAGTTCGGTGAAGGAAATGCGGCCCTCGGCCTGCAGGATGCGCAGTATCTTGCGGTCGATCTTGTCCAGTTCGCGGGTGCGGGCGGCCATTCGTTCTCTGCCTCGGGTGGTCGTTGCGGGAAAATACACTGTATTCACCGCTCAATACGGAAAAAACGACTGGATCGGCGTGCCTATACTGCGCCATTCATGGCCCCTGCCTCCGGTTGTGCAGGGAATGATGCGGTCAGGAGAGAGGGTGATGCGGGTTCTGATACTCGGCAGCGGTGTGATCGGCACGACCAGTGCCTGGTACCTGCGGCAGGCGGGCCACGAGGTGACGGTGGTGGACCGGCAGCCCGGCCCGGCGCTGGAGACCAGCTTCGCCAACGCCGGCCAGCTGTCGTTCGGCTACACCTCGCCGTGGGCGGCGCCGGGCGTGCCGCTGAAGGCGATCAAGTGGCTGTTCGAGGAACACGCGCCGCTGGCGATCCGCCCCACCGCCGACCTCGCCCAGTACCGCTGGATGTGGCAGATGCTGCGCAACTGCAGCACCGGCCGCTACGCGATCAACAAGGCGCGCATGGTGCGGGTGTCCGACTACAGCCGCGACTGCATCAATGAACTGTGCGCGGCCACCGGCATCGACTACGAAGGCCGCCAGCTCGGCACCACCCAGCTGTTCCGCACCCGGCAGCAGCTCGACGGCGCGGCCAAGGACATCGCGGTGCTGGCCGAGTACGGCGTGCCCTACGAGGTGCTGGACCGCGCCGGCATCGTCCGCGCCGAGCCGGCGCTGGCGCAGGTGGCCGACAAACTGGTCGGCGCGCTGCGCCTGCCCGAGGACCAGACCGGCGACTGCCAGCTGTTCACCCGCAAGCTGGCCGCGTTGGCCGAGCAGGCCGGCGTCGAGTTCCGCTACGGGCACGACGTGCAGGCGCTGCAACGCGACGGCGACCGCATCACCGGCGTGCGCATCGACGGCACGCTGGAAACCGCCGACCAGTACGTGGTCGCGCTGGGCAGCTACTCGCCGCTGCTGCTGG
This sequence comes from Stenotrophomonas daejeonensis, assembly GCF_001431505.1. Classification (GTDB taxonomy): domain Bacteria; phylum Pseudomonadota; class Gammaproteobacteria; order Xanthomonadales; family Xanthomonadaceae; genus Stenotrophomonas; species Stenotrophomonas daejeonensis. Next base: position 4,936 of record NZ_LDJP01000050.1, on the reverse strand, counting down.
CGCCGCTGGGCCTGCGCCTGCCGGTGTACCCGCTGAAGGGCTACTCGCTGACCCTGCCGATCACCGACCCGGCGCTGGCGCCCACCTCCACCATCCTCGACGAGAGCTACAAGGTGGCGGTGACCCGCTTCGCCGACCGCATCCGCGTCGGCGGCATGGCCGAGGTGGCCGGCTTCGACCTGTCGCTGGACCCGCGCCGCCGCGCCACGCTGGAAAAGGTGGTCAATGACCTGTACCCGCACGGCGGCGACCTGTCGCGCGCCGAGTTCTGGACCGGCCTGCGCCCGGCCACGCCCGACGGCACCCCGGTGATTGGTGCTACGCCGTACCGCAACCTGTTCCTCAACACCGGCCACGGCACGCTGGGCTGGACGATGGCCGCCGGCTCCGGCCGCTACCTGGCCGACCTGATGGGTGGGCGCACGCCGCAGATCAGCAGCGAGGGGCTGGACATCTTCCGCTACGGCAGCGGGGGACCGCGCTGATGCGCCCGGCACAGGCGCTGATCGATCTGGAGGCGCTGCGCCACAACTACCGGTTGGCGCGGCGACTGGGCGGCGGCAAGGCGCTGGCGGTGATCAAGGCCGACGCCTACGGCCACGGCGCGGTGGCCTGCGCGCGCGCGCTGGAAGCCGAGGCCGATGGCTTCGGCGTGGCCTGCATCGAGGAGGCGCTGGAACTGCGCCGGGCCGGCATCACCAAGCCGGTGCTGCTGCTGGAAGGCTTCTTCGACGCCGCCGAATTGCCGCTGATCGTCGAGCACGGCCTGTGGACCGCGGTGGCCTCGCAATGGCAGGTGGACGCGCTGGCCGCGTTCCGCACCGAGGCGGTGCTGACCGTCTGGCTGAAGCTGGACAGCGGCATGCACCGGCTGGGCCTTTCGGTCGAAGAGTTCCGCGCCGCGCACGCGCGCCTGTCGGCCTTGCCGCAGGTCGGGCCGATGGTGCTGATGAGCCACTTCGCCCGCGCCGACGAACTGGACAGTGCGCGTACGCAGGAACAGGTGGATACCTTCGCCCGTGCCATCGACGGATTGGCCGGCGAAACCAGCCTGTGCAATTCGCCGGCGCTGCTGGGCTGGCCGCAGGTGCGCAGCGACTGGGTGCGGCCGGGGCTGATGCTGTATGGCGCCGACCCGCTGTACCCGCAGCCAAGCCCGCACGCCGCGCAGCTGCGTCCGGTGATGACCCTGCAGTCGCGGGTGATCGCGGTGCGCGAGATCGGCGTCGGCGAGCCGCTGGGCTACGGCGCGCGCTTCGTCGCCGAAAAACCCACGCGCGTGGGCGTGGTGGCGATGGGCTATGCCGATGGCTACCCGCAGTTCGCGCCCAACGGCACCCCGGTGCTGATCGACGGCGTGCCGGGACGGCTGATCGGCCGGGTGTCGATGGACATGCTGACCGTGGACCTCAACGACCACCCGCAGGCCGGGCTGGGCAGCGTGGTGCAGCTGTGGGGCAATGCGCCGACCCTGTCCGAGCTGGCGCCGCGCTGCAACACCAGCGCCTACCGGCTGCCGTGCAGCCTCAAGCGCGCCGAGAAGGTCTATCTGTAGCAAGAAACGTAGGAGCGCACCTTGGTGCGCGATGGGGTATTACCGGGAAAGCCCATCGCGCACCAAGGTGCGCTCCTACGGGCTGGTTTACAGCCCGGCGGTGGCGCGGTCCTCGCGCAGCTCGCGGCGCAGCCAATCGTCGAGCAGGCGCTTCTCGTAGCGCAGCGGGTCGGTGTCGGACAGGCGGGTGCTGCCGTACAGGTAGCCGCTATCCACCAGCTTGCGCTCGCCCTGGTCGAGCACCTGGCCCTGCGCGTCGGTCAGGATGAACTGCAGGCTGATCCGCGGCGGGTAGATGTCGCGCATGAAGCGTACGTCGTCGAAATTGGGTCCATGCCAAGGCTCGTAGTCGCCGGCGCGCTTGATGTCGGTGAGGGTCACCGCCAGCTGCTGGCCTTCGGGCAGCTGCCCGCTGGCGCGCTTGCGCAGGTGCTCGGCCAGCTTAGTCACCCAGTCGCCGCGCTGGGCTTCCCAGCGGTTGCGGCTGTAGCGCAGTTCGGTGAAACCGGCCGGGTCGTTCCACTGCACCTGCACCGGGCCCTCGGCGGGCAGGGCGCGCGGTGCCTGCGGGTCGGCCACGTTGTTGGCGGGGCGGGCATCGGCGATACCGGCCACGAGCAGGCCGGCCAGCGCCAGCCCGGCAAATGTCGTGCTTTTCATCGCTGTCTCCGTTGGCGGGATACCCCGAGTGTGGGCGCGAACGTGGGGCCGGACAATGGTTTCGGCGGCGGCCGGCGGCGCCGGGTTGCGGATGGTTCATCGTTGGGCCACGCCGGCCGGCGGGCACGGGACCCCGGGCCGGTAGAATGCGCGTTCGCTTTGACCCGGCACCGGCATGTCCGCTTCGCACGACGCTCCCCTGCAGACCCTTTTCCTTCCCTTCGCCCACGGCACGCTGGACTGGCCGCAGGGGCCGGTGCTGTTCCTGCGCGCCCGCGAAGGCTGGCCGCCGCGCGAGCATGCCGCTACCGGGCAACTGGTCTGCGTGCAGAGCTTCCGCCCGTTCGCGCAGGCGCTGGAGCGCGGCGGCTGGGAGGTGCGCGACGAGGCGGCGCTGGAAACCACGGACGCGCGCTACCCGCTGGTGCTGGTGCTGCCGCCGCGCCAGCGCGACGAGGCCCGCGCGCTGCTGGCGCGGGCGCTGGAACGGGTGGCGCCGGGCGGCGTGCTGGTGGCCTGCCAGTCCAACAACGAGGGCGCGCGCTCCGGCGAAAGCGACCTGCAGCAACTGGCCGGGCTCGGCGGCAAGCTGACCAAGAACCACTGCCGCGTGTTCTGGACCGCGCCGCTGGAGGGCGGCCACGACGAGGCGCTGCGCAAGCGCTGGGCCGCGCTGGATGCGCCGCGCGCCATCCTCGACGGCCGCTTCCACAGCCGCCCCGGCGTGTTCGCCTGGGACCGCATCGACCCGGCCTCGGCGCTGCTGGCCGAACAACTGCCGGCCGACCTGGCCGGGCATGGCGCCGACCTCGGCGCCGGCTGGGGCTACCTGTCGGCCGAGGTGCTGGCGCGCTGCCCGAAGGTCGCCGCGCTGGACCTGTACGAAGCCGAATCGCGCGCGCTGGAACTGGCCCGCCGCAACCTCGCCGGCAGCGCCGCGCAGCTGGATTTCTGCTGGCACGACGTCACCGCCGGCATCGACGGCCGTTACGACTTCATCGTCTCCAACCCGCCGTTCCACACCCCGGCGCGCGAGGACCGGCCCGACATTGGCCAGCGCTTCATCGCCGTGGCCGCGCAGGCGCTGCGCCCCGGCGGGCGGCTGTTCATGGTCGCCAACCGGCACCTGCCCTACGAGCAGATCCTCAACGACAGCTTCGGGCAGGTGCGGGTGGCCGCCGAGCGCGACGGTTTCAAGGTCATCGTCGGCACCCGCGGGGGCCGCGCATGAAGCTGGTCAAGCACATCGCCAATCTCGGCTACGGCAGCCGCAAGCAGGTGCAGCTGATGTTCCGCGAGGGCCGCGTCACCGACGCCGATGGCGAGGTGCTGTACGCCGACGACAAGGTGGAACATGACGCCATCCGCATCGACGGCGAGCCGCTGGACCCGCCGCCGGGCCTGACCCTGATGCTGCACAAGCCGACCGGCTATACCTGCTCGACCAAGGACCACGGCCGGCTGATCTACGACCTGTTCCCGCCGCGCTTCCGCGAGCGCTCGCCGCTGCTGTCGCCGGTGGGGCGGCTGGACCGCGACACCAGCGGCCTGCTGCTGCTGACCGACGACGGCGCGCTGCTGCACCGGATCGTGTCGCCGAAGTCGAAGCTGGACAAGGTGTACGAGACGCAACTGGCGCAGGACCTGCGTGGCGACGAAGCGGCCACCTTCGCCAGCGGAACGCTGATGCTGGAATCGGAGGACAAGCCGCTGCTGCCGGCCGAACTGGAAACGCTCGGTCCGCGTAGCGCGCGGCTGACCCTGCACGAAGGCCGCTACCACCAGGTGCGGCGCATGTTCGCCGCGGTCGGCAACCACGTCGAAGCGCTGCACCGCAGCCGCGTCGGCGGGCTGGGGCTGGGCGAGCTGGCGGAAGGGCAGTGGCGGGCGTTGTCCGCGGCCGACCTCGAGACCCTGTTCGGAGCAATGCCGTGATCGCGCTGGCGACGCTGCCGCAGGCGGTGGTCTTCGACATGGACGGGCTGATGCTCGACAGCGAGCGCGCGCTGCTGGGCTGCCTCGCGCAGGCGGGCGGCGCGGCCGGCCACGACTTGCCGGAAGATTTCCTGCTGTCGCTGATCGGCTCCAGCGACGCGCATACCCGCGCGCGCATCGCCGGCCGCGTCGGCATGGATGCAGTCGATGCGCTGCTGCACGACTCGTATGCGCGCTACGACGGCATCGTCGCCGCCGGCGTGCCGCACCGGCCCGGCATCATCGAGCTGCTCGACACGCTGGCCACCCACGGCATCCCGCGTGCGGTAGCCACCTCTACCCGCCGTCCGCTGGCGCTGCGCAAGCTCGAAGCCGCCGGCCTGCTGCGCTACTTCGAGCACGTGGCGACCAGCAGCGACGTCGCCCACCCCAAGCCGGCGCCGGACATCTACCTGCTGGCCGCGCGCAAGCTGGGCGTGGACCCGGCGCAGTGCCTGGCGCTGGAGGATTCGCCCACCGGCGTGCGCGCCGCGCTGGCCGCCGGCATGCACGTCATCCAGATTCCCGACCTGCTGGTGCCGGACGAAGGCGTACGCGCGCTGGGCCACCGCATTGCCGACTCGCTGCACGAGGTGCGTGGGTTGTTGCAGCCGCTGTTGACCTTGCCGGCCTGAGGCTGCTTGCGACGTAGGTCGGGGCTACGCCCCCGACGGCTTCGTGTCCCATGCCTAGAGCGTCGGGGGCGTAGCCCCGACCTACGGACTGTCGTAGGAGTCAACTGTCATT
>NZ_LDJP01000005.1 GCF_001431505.1 Stenotrophomonas daejeonensis | reverse complement strand
GCCGAGCACACCAGGATCGCGCCGTCCATCTGCGCGGCGCCGGTGATCATGTTCTTCACGTAGTCGGCGTGCCCCGGGCAGTCGACGTGCGCGTAATGGCGGCTTTCGGATTCGTACTCGACGTGCGCGGTCGAGATCGTGATGCCACGTGCCTTTTCTTCCGGCGCGGCGTCGATCGAGGAGTAGTCCTTGAACTCGCCACCGAAGCGCTCGGCGCCGATCTTGGTCAGCGCGGCGGTCAGCGTGGTCTTGCCGTGGTCGACGTGACCGATGGTGCCGACGTTGACGTGCGGCTTGGTGCGCTCGAACTTACCCTTGGCCATGGCTGCTTATCTCGAAATTCGTCTTGAGTGTGATGCGAAGGATGGTGCTCACGAAAGGAATCGAACCTTCGACCTCCTCCTTACCAAGGAGGTGCTCTACCGACTGAGCTACGTGAGCGAGTTGTGCATTATGGCATGAATCGCGCTGCGTTCAATGGAGCGGGAGACGGGAATCGAACCCGCACCATCAGCTTGGAAGGCTGAGGTTCTACCATTGAACTACTCCCGCACCGGGAACGACTGCCACAACGTGAAACTGGTGGAGGGAGGTGGATTCGAACCACCGAAGGCGTAAGCCAGCAGATTTACAGTCTGCCCCCGTTGGCCGCTTGGGTATCCCTCCGTTTCCGCCCCTCTTGGGTGACCTTGGCCTTACCGGTCAGGGGTGGAAGAGCCCGCTATTATGGTGATCGTCCGGATAGTGTCAACAGGAATTTTCACTTCCGGCGAAATTTCCCGCCGCTCATTCATTCGGCATCTGCAGTGCCTCGCCGGTGAAGATCGCCACGTGCGGAACGCCGTCGACGCCGATCCAGCCGCGGTACATGCCTTCGGTGTTGAACGGCATGGCGGCGCGGCCGTCGGCCGACAGCACGATGGCGCCGCCGTCGCCGCCCAACCCGGGCACCTGCCTGACGATCACCTCCTCGCCCGCCGCGGCCGGGCTTTCGCCCAGGTAGTGCATGCGCGCGCAGATCTCGTGCGCGGCCGCCAGGCGCAGGTAGAACTCGCCCCAGCCGGTGCCGGACACCGCGCAGCGCGCGTCGGCCCAGGTGCCGGCGCCGATGACCGGCGAATCGCCGACCCGGCCATAGCGCTTGTTGGTCATGCCGCCGGTGGAGGTGCCGGCGGCCAGCCCGCCCTGCGCATCCAGCGCCACCGCGCCGACGGTGCCGAAGTGTCTGGCGGTTTCCAGATCGGCATGCGCCTGCCCGGCCGCCTCCTCCCTCAGGGCACGCTGCAACTGCCGCCAGCGCTTCTCGGTGCGGAAATACGATGGATCGACCTGCTCGATCTGCTGCTCGGCGGCGAACATCTCCGCGCCCTGCCCGACCATCATCACGTGCGGGGAATGCTCCATCACCGCGCGCGCCAGCAGGATCGGGTTCCTGATCGTGTGCACGCCGGCCACCGCGCCGGCGCGCTGGGTGGTGCCGTCCATCAGCGCGGCATCCAGCTCGTTCCTGCCGTCGTGGGTGAACACCGCGCCGCGCCCGGCGTTGAAGGCCGGGTCGTCCTCCAGCACGGTGATCGCCGCGGTCACCGCATCCATCGCCGGCCGGCCGGCGGCGAGCGCCTCGTGGCCCTTGCGCAGCGCGGCCTCCAGCGCGGTGCGCGCGGCCTGCATCTCTTCCGGGCCGAGGCTGCCGCGTTCCACGCCCGCGCCGCCATGAATCACCAACAGGGGCGAGGTGGCCGGCGCGGCCACGGCGGCCGCCGATGACAACGACGCCAGACCCAGCAATACCGCGGAAGTCAGCTTCATGTGCGCGCTCCTGGAACGGGCCTCGATTCTAGGCATGCCGCCGCAACGACAAACAAGTGCCGGACGGGGCACGGCTTCCGTCCCGGCGGCATCGCCGTCGCGACTGCCCCATGCCCGCCTCCGTTGCGCGGAAGCGAAAAACCCGCCTCTCGGCGGGTTTTCGCATCGTCGTCGGGCAGGCCGATCAGACGTTGAAGCGGAAATGCAGCACGTCGCCTTCCTTGACGATGTAATCCTTGCCCTCCAGGCGCAGGCGGCCGGCTTCCTTGGCGCCCTGCTCGCCCTTGAGGTTGATGAAGTCGTCGTAGCCGATGGTCTCGGCGCGGATGAATCCGCGCTCGAAGTCGGTGTGGATCACGCCCGCCGCCTGCGGCGCGGTGGAGCCGGCGCGCAGCTGCCACGCGCGGACTTCCTTCACGCCGGCGGTGAAGTAGGTCTGCAGGCCCAGCAGCTTGTAGCCGGCGCGGATCACCCGGTTCAGGCCCGGCTCCTCCAGCCCGAGGTCCTTGAGGAACTCGTCGCGGTCGGCGTCCTCCAGCTGCGACAGCTCTTCCTCGATCGCCGCGCACACCGGCACCACCTCGGCGCCCTCGGCCTCGGCGCGGGCGCGCACCGCATCCAGGTGCGGGTTGTCCGCGAAGCCGTCCTCGGCGACGTTGGCGATGTACATCAGCGGCTTGAGCGTGATCAGGAACATGTCGCGGACCAGCGCCTTCTCGTCCGCGTCGAGGCCGGCCGAACGCGCCGAGCGGCCCTGGTCGAGCGTGGCCGCCAGCTTCTCCAGCACCGGCTTGCGCGCCAGCGCGTCCTTGTCGTTGGCCTTGGCCGCGCGGTTGGCGCGGTCCAGCGCCTTCAGCACCGATTCGAGATCGGCCAGCGCCAGCTCGGTGTCGATGGTCTCGATGTCGGCGATCGGATCCACCTTGTTGGAAACGTGGATGACGTTGCCGTCCTCGAAGCAGCGCACGACGTGGGCGATGGCGTCGGTCTCGCGGATGTGGGCGAGGAACTTGTTGCCCAGGCCCTCGCCCTTGGACGCGCCGGCGACCAGGCCGGCGATGTCGACGAACTCCATCGTGGTCGGGATCACCCGCTCCGGCTTGACGATCGCGGCCAGCGCATCCAGCCGCGGGTCGGGCACCGGCACGATGCCGGTATTCGGTTCGATGGTGCAGAACGGGAAGTTGGCCGCGGCGATGCCCGCCTTGGTCAGCGCATTGAACAGGGTCGACTTGCCGACGTTGGGCAGGCCGACGATGCCGCATTTGATGCCCATGTTTGACAACCTCCTGGGTGAAAGTGATTGGCGAAACGGCGCGCGCGTCGTTTGGCCAATCCATCTCGGGTTCGGGTGGATCGCGGTTGCCGGCCGGCGGCCGGCGCTACCTTGGCGTATGCAGGCGCTTCATGGCCTCGTTGAAATCGCCGGCCACCGCCAGTGGCAGCACGTCGATGGCCGCGTCGATGGCGCGGGCAACCAGCACCTCGTCGTCCTTCGACGCGCGCCCCAGCACCCACGGCACCACGCGGTCCTTGTGCCCGGGGTGGCCGATGCCGATGCGCAGGCGGTGGAACCTGCCGTGACCGAGCAGGCGGATGGTGTCGCGCAGGCCGTTCTGGCCGCCGTGGCCGCCATCGAACTTGAGCCGCGCCGTGCCCGGCGGCAGGTCCAGTTCGTCGTGCGCCAACAGGGTCTGTTCCGGCTCGATCTTCCAGAACCGCTGCGCGGCGGTGACCGACTTGCCGGACAGGTTCATGAAGGTGGCCGGCTTCAGCAGCCACACCGGCTGGTCGCCGACGTCGACCTTGGCCACCTCGCCGAACAGCTTGCTTTCCAGCGTCCAGCGCGCACCCGCGCGCTCGGCCAGGGCCTCAACGAAATGAAACCCGGCATTGTGCCGGGTCCGGGCGTGTTCGGTACCGGGGTTGCCCAGACCGACGATAAGTCGCAAGCCAGCCATGCATTCACCGTTGGCTGCGCCCGCCCCGGGAGGGGCGGACGCAACCGGCCGATCACTCGGCAGCGGCCTCGTCTTCTTCGGCGGCGGCGGTCGGCGCCTTGGCGATGACCACGGCGTCGTCGTGGTCCTTGCCCAGCTTCAGCGCCGGGATTTCCACGCCGGCCGGCAGCTTGATCTGCGACAGGTAGATGATGTCGCCGGCCTTCAGCTCGGCCAGGTCGACTTCGATCGACTGCGGCAGGTTGCCCGGCAGGCAGGCGATGTTGACTTCCTTCAGCTCGTGGGTGACGGCGACGTCGGCGGCCTTGCCGGCCGGCGAGACTTCCTCGTTGATGAAGTGCAGCGGCACGGTGGCGTGCAGCACCTCATTCTCGTTCACGCGCTGGAAGTCCAGGTGCATGATCAGCTGCTTGTACGGGTGGCGCTGGATGTCGCGCAGCAGCACCTTCTGCACTTGGCCATCCAGGTTCAGGCCGATGATCGAGGAGTAGAACCAGTCGTTGTGCTGGGCCAGCCAGATTTCGTTGTGGTTGAACTCGACCATCGCCGGCTCACGGTCACCGCCGTAGACGATGCCCGGGACCACGCCGGCGTGACGCAGGCGGCGGCTCGCACCCTTGCCCTGCACGTCGCGACGGGCGACCTTGATTTCGTGGGACTTTGCCATTGTTGACTACTCTTGAGTTGGTGCACCGCCAGCGGTGCGTGATGAAGGCCCTTCCGCGACCAGAAGGACCGGTGTCGGCCACCGGCGGTTGCCGGCGGCCGGATCGGGTCAATCCACGTACATCGAGCTGACCGACTCGCCGAAGGCGATGCGGCGCATCGTCTCGGCCAGCATCTCGGCCACGCTGATCTGGCGGATCTTGGTGCAGACACGGGCCACGTCGGACAACGGGATCGTGTCGGTCACCACCAGCTCGTCGAGCTGGGAGTTGTTGAGGTTGTCCACCGCCGGGCCGGACAGCACGGCGTGGGTGCAGTACGCGGCGACCTTGACCGCGCCACGCGCCTTCAGCGCGGCGGCGGCGGCGCACAGGGTGCCGGCGGTGTCGACGATGTCGTCGACCATCACGCAGGTCTTGCCCTCGACGTCGCCGATGATGTTCATCACCGTGGCGACGTTGGCGCGCGGGCGGCGCTTGTCGATGATCGCCAGGTCGGCGTCGTCCAGGCGCTTGGCGACGGCGCGCGCGCGCACCACGCCGCCCACGTCCGGGCTGACCACGATCAGGTTGTCGGTGCCGTAGGCCCGCCAGATGTCGGCCAGCAGCAGCGGCGAGGCGTAGACGTTGTCCACCGGCATGTCGAAGAAGCCCTGGATCTGGTCGGCATGCAGGTCGACGGTGAGGATCTGGTCGGTGTTCACCGACGAGAACATCTTGGCCGCGACCTTGGCGGTGATCGGCACGCGCGAGGAGCGCATGCGGCGGTCCTGGCGGGCGTAGCCGAAGTACGGCACCACCGCGGTGACGCTGGACGCCGAGGCGCGCTTGAGCGCGTCGATGATGACCAGCAGCTCCATCAGGTTCTCGGCGCTCGGCGCGCAGGTCGGCTGCACCACGAACACGTCCTGCTTGCGCACGTTCTCCTGGATCTCGACCTGCACCTCGCCGTCGGAGAAGCTGGAGACCAGCGCCTTGCCCGGCTGCACGCCCAGTTCCTTGCAGATGCTCTGCGCAAGCGGCTTGTTGGCATTGCCGGAAAAGACCAGCAGGTTCGGGGAGTCTTGCATGTGGGCTTTCTCGGGCGGCGGCGAAAGAGCGTGGAGCGGGTGGGACAACGCTGGCCCCGACCATCCGGAGCCGGGCTTTTCCCTTGGCGCCGCACGCGGGTGTGCGGCCTGCGCAGCAGGGGGCTGCATGTTCGAAGTGGCAGGGGCGGTAGGATTCGAACCTACGAATGCCAGGATCAAAACCTGGTGCCTTGGGCCTCTTGGCGACGCCCCTGCATCAAACGATTTCCGTTGCCTCCAGTGCATCGAGCAATGGCGAGCGCTGCACGCCCGCGACCACCCACGCCCGCAGTTCCCCCGGCAATTCCGCCAGCGCCTGCTCTGCGGCGGCGCGCGTGGCGAATTCGACGAAGCAACCGCCTCCCGACCCGGTAAGCCGCACCCGACCGACGCGCGAAAGCGCCTGGAACGCCGCTTCGACGGCGGGCTCCCGGCGCCGCAGCACCGGTTCGAATGCGTTCCCGAGGACGGTCCCGGAAGCGAAGTCCGCTATTTTCGCGGGCGCAGCATCCCGCGTCAAATCCGGGCAGCGGAACAGTTCGGCGGTGGGCACGTGGACGCCCGGATCGGCCAGCAGGTACCAGGCCGGCGGCAGCACCAACGGCGCCAGCTTTTCGCCCACACCCTCGGCCCACGCATTGTGTCCGCGCACGAACACCGGCACGTCGGCCCCCAGTTGCAGGCCGAGGGCCGCCAGTGCGTCCTCGTCCAGCCCGGTGCCCCACAGTGCATTGAGCGCCACCAGCACGGTGGCCGCGTCGGAGGAACCACCACCGAAGCCACCGCCGGCGGGAATCCGCTTTTCGACACCGATATCGGCACCTTTCGATGATTTAGCGGCTTTTTGCAGAACAATGGCCGCACGCACGACCAGGTCATCAGCCTCGGCGACGCCCGGCACGGAAGCCCCGACACGCCGTATCTGCCCATCGTCGCGCATGTGCAGCGCGATGCGGTCGCCCCAGTCCAGCAGGCGGAACACGGTCTGCAGCTCGTGGTAGCCGTCCGCACGGCGGCCGGTGACGTGCAGGAACAGGTTCAGCTTGGCCGGGGCCGGCCAATACGACCAGCCCGCCGCTTGCGCGACAGCATTCATGGCTGGCCCAACGTCCATTCGTCGACGATCAGCCGCACCTTGGCGTCGCCGTTGACCGCGTCGATGCGGCGCGGCAGCGGCGGGCGCTCGCCTTCCGGTGGGTACCAGTCCAGATAGTCGATGCGCCAATCGTCCTGCTGCAGCACGCGCGGGCGACCTTCGGCATCGAAACCCCGCCTGGCCGCCTGCGCGCCCGTTGCGGGCATGCCACGCACCCAGGCGGCCAGTTGTTCCACCGGAATCTCCCAGCCCGTGGCCTGCAGCAACAGCTGGCCGGCATCGCCGCCGCTGCGCGGGCCGCCTTGCAGTCCGTCCAGCCGTACCGCCTGCCCGGCGCCACCGCTCAACTGCCAGCTCTGCCGGGTCACCGGCGCGGCGAGGCTGACCTGGTAGGCGTCGCCCTGCTGCTGCCAATCGATGCGGCCGCTGCCGCCGTTGCGTCCTTTGCTGACCGCGACCCGGCCCTGGAAAGACCATTGCGGCGACAGCGCCAGCATCGCTTGCCGCGCCGTTTCGACCGCCGGCTCGGGCGTGAACGCGACGTCCTCCGGTGGCGCCTGCCGCGTCGCCAATGAACCACAGCCGCCCAATGCACCCGCCACCAGCAGCACCGCCGCCGCCCGCCATGCCGTCGCCGTCATGCGCCCAATGCCTCCATCGCGCGCAGCAGGGCGCGGTTGTCCGGGTCCAGCTTTCGCGCCTCTTCGAAGAAGTGCCGCGCCTCGTCGCGCCGTCCCAGTACCCACAGCACCTCGCCGACATGCGCGGCGATTTCCGGGTCCCGGTTCAGGCTCCACGCCCGGCGCAGCTGCACCAGCGCCTCCTCGTTGCGGCCCAGCCGGTACAGCACCCAGCCATAGCTGTCGACGATGGCGGCATTGTCCGGCTCGGCCACGCGGGCGCGGTCGATCAGCTCCAGCGCTTCCTGGTGGCGCTCGGTACGGTCGGCCAGGGTGTAGCCCAGCGCGTTGAGCGCAGCCACGTTCTCCGGCTCGGCGACCAGGATCTTGCGCAGGTCGGCCTCGGCGCGCGGGATGTCGTCGCCGCGTTCCCAGGCCAGCGCGCGTGCATACAGCAGCGCGCTGTCGTCCGGCCAAGCGGCCAGCCCACGGGTCAGCACCGCCACCTCGGCATCGTTGTGGCCGTCGCGCTGCTGCAGTTCGGCTTCCAGCAGGTAGGCGTCGCGGCGCAGGTCGTCGTCCACCGCGGCATCGGCCTGGATCGCGTGGACCTCGTCGTCGGCCTGCGCCTTTTCGCCCAGCTCGTGCAGGGCATTGACCGCGCGCAGCCGCGCCTCGCCGCGGTGCGGGCCGCCCGGCACGCCGTGGTACCAGTCCACCGCCTCGCGGTAGTGCTTGAGGTATTCGGCGATCCGCCCCAGCAGCAGGCGCTGGTCGGGATCGGGCTTGTCCGCCCGGGCCGCGATGTCCCGGTACAGGGCCTGCAGCGCCGCGTCGTCCTTCTGCTTGGCCAGCAGCGCCGCGCGCATGCCCCAGGTCTGCACGTCCTGTTCGCCGGCCGACAGCACCCGCTCGGCCGCCCCCGGCTCGCCGAAGGCATCGTAGGAATAGGCCAGCGCATTGCGCAGCTCGGCATCGTCGGCCGCCTTCGGCTCGATGCCGCGCAGCAGCGCCAATGCCTCGTCCTTCCTGCCGGCCTGGTTGAGCTGGGAGGCATGCAGCAGGGCTACGCGCGGCTCGTCGGGGAAGCGCCTGACCACCTCGCCGATCATGCGCTGCGCCAGTTGCGGCCGCTCCATGCGCAGGGCCAGCCGGCCGAACTCCTGCCAGGCTTCCAATTCGTCCGGAATCGCCCCGGCATCGACCAGTTCGCCCAGCACCTTGGCCGGCGCGGCCGGGTCACGGCCGCCGGCGGCCAGCGCCAGCAAGGCGTGGCGCCACGCCCGCGGCTCGGGCGAGCGCAGCACCGCCAGCAACTCCTTGCGCGCCAGGCGGGTATCGCCCTGGCGCAGCGCCAGCGACGCGCGGGTGCCGCGCAGCGCCAGCGAGCCGGGGTCGCGCTGCGCCCACAGCGCCAGCGCCTGCCGGGCGCGGGCGTCGTCACCGGCCAGCATGGCGATGCGGGTGGCGCGCTCGGCCAGGCCCACGTCGCCGGTGGTCTGCTGCGCCGCCTGCAGGTACCAGCGCGCGGCATCGGCCAGCTTGCCGGCCTGCAGCGCGAATTCGCCGGCCAGCACCGGCTCCAGCGCGGTTTCCTGCCCGGCCACGGCCGCCGGTGCCGGCGGCGCGGGGGCGGCCGGCAACTGCCACGGCAACAGGGAAAGCAGCAGAACGCTGCATGTGCGGAAACGTGTTCGGCTGAAATTGGGCATCTACTGCAACCGGGCCGTAAAATGGCGGGCCTCAACAGCCAGCAGCTTATCGCAAGCAACTGAACAGATGACCCTGTGGGTGCTCGGACTGAACCATCAGACCGCGCCGGTGGAACTGCGCGAACGCGCGGCCTTCGGCGGCGACGCATTGCCGCGCGCGATGGCTTCGCTGCGCGAGACGCCGCAGCTTGCCGAAGCGGTGCTGCTGTCCACCTGCAACCGCACCGAGCTGTACGCCGTGGCCGAGGACGGCAGCGCTCTGGAGCACTGGCTGCAGGGTCATGCCGGCGACCTGCAGGGCTACCTGTACCAGCACCGCGACGATGCCACCGTGCGCCACCTGTTCCGCGTCGCCACCGGGCTGGACTCGATGGTGCTGGGCGAACCACAGATCCTCGGCCAGGTGAAGGACGCTTGGTCGCTGGCCCGCGACAGCGGCGCCATCGGCCACCACCTGGACCGGCTGTTCCAGCAGACCTTCTCGGTGGCCAAGCGCGCCCGCACCGACACCCGCGTCGGCGCCAACCCGGTATCGGTGGCGTCCACCGCGGTGCGGCTGGCGCAGGACTCGTTCGCGCGGCTGGACGACTCCACCGTGCTGCTGGTCGGCGCCGGCGAAACCATCGAACTGGCCGCCCGGCACCTGGGCGAAGCGCGGGTGAAGCGGCTGCTGGTGGCCAACCGTACCCTCGCCCACGCGCAGGACCTGGCCAGCCGCCACGGTGGCGTGGCGCTGCCGCTGGCCGAGCTGGAGCGGCACCTGGCCGAGGCCGACGTGGTGTTCTCGGCCACCGCCGCGCGCGAGCCGGTGATCCTGCAGCGGCAGGTCGCCAACGCCTTGCGTTCGCGCCGGCACAAACCGATGCTGCTGTTCGACCTGGCGGTACCCCGCGACATCGAGGCCGGCGTCGGCGAACTGGCCGATGCCTACCTCTACACCGTCGACGACATGGAGCGCGCAGTGGAAGAAAACCGCCGCAGCCGCCGCGAGGCCGCCGCCGAGGCCGAGACCATCATCGACCTGCAGGTGTCCCGCTACATGGAGAACCTGCGCGCCACCCACCTGCAGGCGCCGCTCAAGCAGCTGCGCGCGTTCGGCGAGTCCACCCGCGCCGAGCTGCTGGAGAAGGCCCGCCAGCAACTGGCCCACGGCAAGACCGCCGAGGACGTGCTGGAACAACTCGCCCACGGCCTGACCAACCGCCTGCTGCACCCGCCCACCGCCGCGCTGCGGCAGGCCGCGCTGGAAGGCGACGCCGACCTGACCCGCGCCGCCGAGCGCCTGTTCCCGGCCGCCCCCGGGTACCGCCACCCCGTTGCGAGAACCGATGACGCCGACCCTGCGCCGTAAACTGCTGGCCCTGGCCGAGCGCCGCGAAGAACTGGAACGCCTGCTCGCCGACCCGGACGTGGTTGCCGACAACGCGCGCTTCCGCAACCTCTCCCGCGAGTTTTCCCAGCTCGAACCGGTCGCCACCGCGCTGGCCGCCGAAACCCGCGCCCGCGCCGACCTCGCCTCGGCCGAGGCGATGCGCGCCGACCCGGAGCTGCGCGAGCTGGCCGAGGAGGAAATCACCGCAGCGCAGGTACGCCTGCAGGCGCTGGACGAAGAACTGGCGCTGCTGCTGGTGCCGCGCGACCCGCGCGACGACGGCAACCTGTTCCTGGAAGTGCGCGCCGGCACCGGCGGCGACGAAGCGGCGATCTTCGCCGGCGACCTGTTCCGCATGTACGCCCGCTACGCCGAGCGCCAGGGCTGGAAGGTCGAGGTCGAGTCCGACAACCCCGGCGAGCACGGCGGCTACAAGGAAGTGGTGGCGCGCGTGGTCGGCCGCGGCGCCTACTCGAAGCTGAAGTTCGAATCCGGCACCCACCGCGTGCAGCGCGTGCCGGCCACCGAGTCGCAGGGCCGCATCCACACCTCGGCGGCGACCGTGGCGATCATCCCCGAGGCCGACGACGTCGAGGACGTCGCCATCAACCCGGCCGACCTGAAGGTGGACACCTTCCGCTCCTCCGGCGCCGGCGGCCAGCACGTCAACAAGACCGAATCGGCGATCCGCATCACCCACGTGCCGAGCGGCGTGGTGGTCGAGTGCCAGACCGAGCGCAGCCAGCACGCCAACCGCGACAAGGCGATGAAGCGGCTGAAGGCGCAGTTGCTGGACGCCGAACGCAGCAGGCAGGCGGCGGCCGAGGCGCAGACCCGCAAACTGCAGGTAGGCAGCGGCGACCGCAGCCAGCGCATCCGCACCTACAACTTCCCGCAGGGCCGCATCACCGACCACCGCGTCGAGGGCCTGACCCTGTACGACCTGCCCAACATCATCGAGGGCGACCTCGATGCGCTGGTCGGGCGTCTGCAGCACGAACACCAGGTGGACGAGCTGGCGCGGTTGGCGGAAGGCACCTGAGCAACGCTGTTGCTGTTGCTGCTGATCTTGTTTTTCGGCTTTTGACTTCCCCGCCGTAGAGCGAGTTGAGCACCGCAGCGGCACGAGGTGCGAAAAGGCGCATGCGCCCAAGCAAAGCGAGTTGTGCGCCCTCCTTCCGCGAGGAGCGCAGGGCGCCGATGCGGCACAGCCGCATCGGCTCGCGTCCGGCCGTGCCATGCCGATGCCACACGCATCAACGCGCCGCCATGAACGCCTCGATCTCCTCGGCGCTGCGTTCCAGCTCGCCGGTCAACACCCGATGGCCATCGCCGGTGATCAGCACGTCGTCCTCGATGCGGATGCCGATGCCGCGCCAGCGTGGCTTCACGCTGGCGTCGTCCGGCGACACGTACAGCCCCGGCTCGATGGTGAACACCATGCCCGGCTCCAGCAACCGCGATTCGCCGGCGAGCTTGTAGTCACCGACGTCGTGCACGTCCAGCCCCAGCCAATGCCCGGTCTTGTGCCGGTAGAAACGTTTGTAATGACCTTCGATGATGTTTTCCTCGAGGTCGCCTTCCAGCAGCCCCAGCCGCAGCAGGCCTTCGGTCAGCACTTCGACCGCAGCCAGATGCCCTTCCTCGTAGGCGACGCCGGGCCGCGCCTGTTCCAGCGCCGCCACCTGCGCGGCCAGCACCAGGTCGTGCAGCGCGCGCTGCTCGGCGCCGAAGCGGCCGCCCACCGGGAAGGTGCGGGTGATGTCGCTGGCATAGCCGCGGAACTCGGCACCGGCGTCGATCAGCACCAGCTCGCCGTCGCGGCTGCCGCCGTTGTTGGCCCGGTAATGCAGCACGCAGGCATTGCGGCCGGCGCCGACGATGCTGTTGTAGGCCGGCCACGCGTCGCCGCGGCGGAACTCGCGCTCCAGCTCGGCCTGGAGTTCGTATTCGAAGACGCCCGGCCGCGCCGCACGCATCGCCGCGCGGTGGGCTCGCACGCTGATGTCGGCGGCCTGCTGCATCAGCGCGATCTCGGCCGGCGACTTGAACAGGCGCTGCTCGTGCAGCAGGTGGCCCAGTTCGAGGAATTCGTGCGGCGGCTGCGCGCCGTGGCGCACCTGCGAGCGCACGCGGTTGACCCAGCCGATCAGCTTGAGGTCAAAGTCGGCGTCACGGCCGAAGTGGTAATAGACCCGCGAGCGGCCTTCGAGCAGGCCCGGCAGGATGTCGTCGAGGTCCTCGATCGGATAGGCGTCGTCCATGCCGTAGCGCGACACCGCGCCCTCCTGCCCTTCGCGCGGGCCGTCCCACGCCTCGCGCTCGGCGTCGCGCTCGCGGCAGAACAGGATCGCCTCGCCGTGGCGGCGGCCGGGGACCAGCACCAGCACCGCCTCCGGCTCGGGGAAGCCGCACAGGTACCAGAAGTCCGAATCCTGCCGGTAGGGATGGAAGGTGTCGTGGCTGCGCACCCGCTCGGGTGCGGCCGGCAACACCAGGATGGCGTCTTCGCCGGCCGCTTCCATCAACTGGCGGCGGCGCTGTGCGTATTCGGCGGGGGCGATGCCGGTCAGGTGCTTCATCGCCACCCTCAGTTCAGGCGTTGGCGGTGGCGCGCGCCCATCACGCAGTCGCCGTGCAGCAGCAGTACCGCCACGCGCACGAATTCCTCGATCTCGGCCAGCGCGTCCTCGTCCTCGTCGGCGCTGTCGAACTGGTCGCTGGAGGCCTGCGCCAGCCGCGCCAGGTCCTGCAACGCCTCCTCGCCCTCCTCGCTCAGCACCGGCCGCTTGTCCGCGGCCAGCCCGAAACCGCCGAGGAAGGCGCGGCACCAGTCGAACAGGGCATCGGTGCGCGCCTGCAGCGGCGCACCGGGTTCGGCCAACAGCAGCTCGAAGGCGAAGTCGCGGTCCTCCAGCTGCGCCACCACGGCCTGGCGCAGCCGGTCCAGCACGCTGCCCGGCTCGGGCACCGGCAGGCCATCGTCGGCCAGCACCCTGGCCGGCCATTCCGGCAGGTCGGCGCCACCGGCCGCCAGCCAGCCGCACAGCCCGCCGTGCAGTTCGGCCGCGGTGGCGGCCAGGCCCAGCGAGCGGCTGGCCTGGAGGATGTCGTGGACGGCGGGGAGTTCGGTCATGTCACTGGCCTTTGCAACGGGGAAAACCCGCGCCCGCACAACGCGTGGCAACGGCCGCACAGTGTAGCAACCACGCGCGTGCGCCCATCTTGACCACCCCCGATCCCCATGCCTATCGTGCCGCAATGGATTCCTTCGACCCCGCCACCCAGTTGCAGGCCCTGGCCACCCGCCTCGACGCCCTGTTCGAACGCAACCGGCGGCTGGCCGAGGAGAACCGCAGCCTGCGCCAGCAGCAGGAGCAACTGGTCGGCGAGCGTGCGCAACTGCTGGCCAAGAACGAGCAGGCGCGCTCGCGGGTGGAAGCGATGATCACCCGCCTCAAGTCGCTGGAGCAGCACACGTGAGCCAGAACGAACCGGTCAGCGTCCACATCCTCGACCGCGAGTACACCGTCGGCGTGGAGCCGGCCGAGCGCGACAGCCTCACCGCCGCCGCGCACATGCTCGACGCACGGATGCGCGAGATCCGCGGCAGCAACCGCATGGCCGCGGTGGACCGGGTGGCGGTGCTGGCGGCGCTGAACCTGGCGCACGAACTGCAGCTGGTGCGCGACGAACTGGCGCGGCAGCAGCAGCGCTTCCAGTCCACCCTGGACGGCCTCAACCGGCGCCTCGATGGCGCCCTCGACGACGGCCACTGACACGGCCGGCGGCGGCGCATGAACGGGCATTCGCCGCATTCATCCGGAACCGTGGAAAACAGGCTGGCAAGCGCACCCAACATGGCTATACTGGCGGCGCGTTCTCTGCCGTGAACGACGGCGTGTGCAAACATTCGCCTTGTCCCTTAATGACGACCACGGGGGCGCGACGGTACCGGGTGTGCAGGTCCGCCTTGCAGCGGGAAGCCCGATGGTTCCCCAACGTCCCCACTTGAACCCCGGGTTCAAGGTCGTTTCGCACGCATCGTCATGGCGGAGAATGCAATCATTCCGGAACGGCGCCGCAAGGCGCCGTTTCTTTGTGCGAGTCCCTCGCAACGGCCCGCACATCCATGTGCGGGGGTTCGACTCTTTTCCTTCTCCCGCTGGGAGACAATTCGGCAGGACTGCCGAATTGCACGGCGAAGCCGCCCGAAGGGGGCGGCACAGGGATGTGCCGCATGCAGGTGCCCCGCAGGGGTGGATGAGGGTACGGGAGAAGCCTCGTGCAACCAAACATTGCGAGGGCTTCGCCCCAACCCTCTCCCCAACCCCTCTCCCAGAGGGAGAGGGGCATACTTCCCGTCCATGACTTCCGACCACCGCCACGCCCTGCGCCAGAACCTGCGCCAGCGCCGCCGCGAAATCCCCGCCGCCGCGCGCATCGCCGCCGCCGAGGCATTGGCCGCGAACCTGCTGGCGCTGCCCTTCGCCAACGTCGCCGGCCCGGTCGCCGGCTACTGGGCGATGGACGGCGAGATCGCGCTGCACCGCTGGCAGATGCAGTTGCCTCCGCAGCAGACCTATTGCCTGCCGGTGCTGCACGGCAAGCTGCTGCGCTTCGTGCCATGGCGGCCGGGGCAGCCGCTGGTGGCCAACCGCTACGGCATACCCGAGCCGGACGTGGACCCCGCGCAGGCCCTGCGGCCCGAGGAAATGGCGCTGGTCGTCGCGCCCTTGACCGGCTTCGACGCGCGCTGCCGGCGGCTGGGCATGGGAGGCGGCTGGTATGATCGCAGCTTCGCTTTCCGCCAGCGGCGCAGCGCGCCGCCGTGGCTGGTCGGCGTCGGTTTCGCCGCCCAGCAGGTGCCGGCGCTGCCGGTCGAAGGCTGGGACGTGGCGGTGGACGCGATCTGCACCGAGCAGGCCACCCTCCAACCGGAACCGTTGCACGCATGACCGCCCGCAAGCGCTACTGGCTGATGAAGTCCGAACCGGACGCTTTTTCCATCGACGATCTGCACCGCGTAGGCACCGAGCCGTGGAACGGCGTGCGCAACTACCAGGCGCGCAATTTCATGCGCGACGGCATGAAGGTCGGCGACGGCATCCTGTTCTACCACTCCAACACCAAGGTGCCGGGCATCGTCGGCACCGCCACCGTGGCCAGCGAAGCCTATCCGGACGACACCCAGTTCGACCCGAAGACGCCCTACTTCGACCCCAAGGCCACCCGCGAGCAGCCGCGCTGGTATCTGGTGGACGTGGCGTTCGAGCGCAAGCTGGCGCAGGTGATCCCGCTGGAGGAGATCAAGCAGCACACCGACAAGCTGGGCGAAGGCTTCGCGCTGACCGCGCGCGGCAGCCGGCTGTCGGTGTTCCCGGTGACCGCCGCGCAGTGGAAGCTGCTGCTGTCGCTGGAAAAGCAGCCGGCCTGATACCCCGTAGGAGCGCACCTTGGTGCGCGATGGGGCCTTCCCGGTAAAAGCCCCATCGTGCACCAAGGTGCGCTTCTACCCCATCCTCCCAACCACCGAGCCCACCATGTCCGAAGCCAAGCGCCTGGCCGCCGAAAAAGCCATCGAATACGTCGAGAAGGGAATGATCGTCGGGGTCGGCACCGGCTCCACCGTGGCCTACTTCATTGAAGCCCTGGCGCGCATCAAGGACCGGATCGAGGGCGCCGTCTCCAGCTCCGAGCAGAGCACCGCCCTGCTCAAGGGCCACGGCATCGAGGTGCTGGACCTGAACCACACCGGCGGGCTGTCGCTGTACGTCGACGGCGCCGACGAGTGCGATGGCAACAAGAACCTGATCAAGGGCGGCGGCGCCGCGCTGACCCGCGAGAAGATCATTGCCGAGGCCAGCGAGACCTTCGTCTGCATCGTCGACCCGAGCAAGCAGGTGCCGGTGCTGGGCAGGTTCCCGCTACCGGTGGAAGTGATCCCGATGGCACGCAGCCTGGTCGCCCGCAGGATCCTCGCGCTCACCGGCGGCCAGCCGGTATGGCGCGACGGCGTGGTCACCGACAACGGCAACCTGATCCTCGACGTGCACAACCTGTCCATCACCGATCCGGTGAAGCTGGAGCAGGAACTGAACCAGATCCCCGGCGTGGTCACCGTGGGCCTGTTCGCGCGGCGCCCGGCCGACGTGGTGATCGTCGGCGGGCAACCGCCGCAGGTGCTGTAAGCCCACCGCACACGAAGTCCCCGCCCGATGGCGGGGATTTCGCCATCCGGCACAGGCAAGCCCGCCTACGGCTTGCGCTCTTCCTCTTCCTCTTCGCCCAGCGCTTCCACCAGCGCACCCACCAACTCGCGCTTGCGCTGCGGCAAGGCGAGGAACGCATCGATCACCTCGCGTTCGCGCACTCCCACCACCTGCCACGGCTGCCGCGGCTCGGCCACCCGCTGGCCGCCGCCGAACCGTAGCTGGTGCGGCTCCACGCCGAACAGTTCGGCCAGCACCTGCAGCTTGTCCTGCTCGGGAATCGAACGCCCGCCGAGCCAGCGCGAAGCACTCTGAAAGCTCACCGAACGCCCCTGGTAGCGGGCATTGAACAGGCGGAACAACACCGCCGGGCGCGGCTCGTAGCCGGCCATGCTCATCGCCTGCGCCAAGCGCCGGGAAAATTCGAAGCGTTCTTCGCTCATGGCCGGCAACGTTACGGACCGTGTCCGCGGCCGATTCACCACTCACTTCCATTCTAGACAACTTATTGCTTTCATTGGCGAAAGGATTTCGCAGGCCGGCGCCCGCCGGCCTCCCGACAAAGGACCCGCATGGAAACGACACAGGACACCGCAGCCTTGCCGCCACTGAACCCGGTGGACGGTTACATGCGGGTGAACTACCGCCACCACTACGCCGAACTGCTGCGCATGGTCGCCGCGCCGCCGGAGGCCATCGCCGAGCTGTGCCTGTTCCGCTTCTGGCTGGCCTGCCGCGCGCACCACCACGCCCATGCCGGCAACGCCGATACGCCGACGCCGCTGCGGCCGCCGGCGGGCTGGCCGCTGCCGCGCCATGCCTCCGGGTTCGACGTCGAGCGCATGCTCGGCCGCGGCCTGGTGCCGCTGCTGGAAAGCCGGCTGCAGCTGTACGACCGCTTCGTCCTGCTCGGCCACAACGCCGCCGACCCGCAGGGGCTGGACGCCGCGGCGCTGGCGCTTTCCTGCCAGTTGTTCGTGCAGGCGCCGCCGATCGCACGCGCCTACCTGCAGGCCGAAACCCGCCACCTGTTCGCGCGGATGCTCGCCGCCTGCGCCACGCCGGCGTCCTCCCCGGCTTGACGCCATCCGGCGCATCCCCGAAGGTGCGCAGCGCCGTCCCCTTCTTCCGGATACCGCCAATGTCCCTGCCGCGCCGCGCCGCCTGCCTTGCCCTGCTCCTGCTGCTCGCCGGCTGCGCCAGCGCCGGTGGCCATTGGGTGGAACTGGCCGGCACCCGCTACCAGGTGGAACTGGCGCAGGACGACGCCACCCGCGCGCGCGGGCTGATGTTCCGCGAGCACATGGACGCCGACCGCGGCATGCTGTTCGTCCACGACCGCCTGGAACCGCAGGCGTACTGGATGAAGAACACGAAGATCCCGCTGGACATCCTCTATTTCGACGATGCCCGCCGGCTGGTCAGCCAGCAGCGCGACGTGCCGCCCTGCTCGGCCGGCGACGCCTGCCCGCCCTACCCCAGCTTCAAGCCGGCGCGCTACGTGCTGGAACTCAACGCCGGGCAGGCGGCGAAACTGAAGCTGGAAGACGGCACCGAGCTGACCTTCGGCCCCGGCATTCCCAAGGGCGAATGACCCCGCGGCACGCCAGGCCTTGGCCGTGCCTTGAATAGGCCGCGCTTTGCCGCCAGTCTTGGGCCATGCCCGACACCCGTTTCACCCTGCCGAGCTGGAACACCCTTGCCGGCCTGGCCGACGCCGACCTGCCCCTGTTCGCCACCGCGCTGCTGATCGCCCGCGACGAATACCCGGAGCTGGACCCGGCGCGCTGCGACCGCCTGCTGCAGGCCCACGCCGACCACCTGCGCACCGAAGTCTCGGCCATCGGCGAATGGCCGCTGAAGGTGGCCGCCATCAACCACCACCTGTTCAACGAACTGGGCTACAGCGGCGACCACGACGCCTACTACGACCCGCGCAACAGCTACCTCAACGAAGTGGTGGCGCGCCGGCTCGGCAACCCGATCTCGCTGGCGCTGGTGCAGATGGAGGTCTCGCGCCGGCTCGGCCTGCCGCTGGAAGGCATTTCCTTCCCCGGCCATTTCCTCGTGCGCCTGCCGGTGGAAGAGGGCGTACTGGTCATGGACCCGTTCAACGGCGGCCGCCCGCTGGGCGTGGATGAACTGCGCGAGCGCGCGCGCAGCAACCTCGGCGGGCGCACCCCCGACGACCAGATACTGGCGCGGATACTCGACCCCGCCCCGCACCGCGCGATCCTGGTCCGCATCCTGCGCAACCTGCATGGCGTCTATGCCGAGGCCGGGCAATGGGACCGCGCCGCGCGCAGCGCCGACCGCATCCTCACCCTCGCCCCCAGGCAGAACGACGCCCTGCGCGACCGCGGCATGGCCTACCTGCACCTGGGCCACGACGCCGGCGCGCGCAGCGACCTGGCCGGCTACCTCCAGCGCGAACCCGACGCCGACGACGCCACCCAGGTGCGCGACAGGCTGGTCGGACTGGGCAGCGGGCGCCCGCGGCTGCACTGAATGGACAGCTCCCACTTGAGCCCCTCTCCCTCCGGGAGAGGGGTTGGGGTGAGGGTACGGGCGAAGCCTCTCAACATCTGACGGCACGAGGCTTCGCCCATACCCTCATCCGCCCCTTCGGGGCACCTTCTCCCGGCGGGAGAAGGAAAGCAAAAGCCGCTGGCGCGCCCACGCGTTAAACTGGCGCACCCTTTGCCCCGCCACACCCCATGAGCCACTACGAAGGCGACCTCCGCCCGGCCGAATCGGCCCGTTTCGTCATCATCGCCAGCCGCTGGAACGCCCGTATCACCGACGTGCTGGTCACCGGCGCGCGGCAGAGCCTGGCCGGCAACGGCATCGGCGAGGACGCCATCGACGTGGTGCGCGTGCCCGGCGCGTGGGAAATCCCGCTGGTCGCCGCGCGCCTGGCCGCCACCGGCAAGCACGCGGCCGTCATCGCCCTGGGCTGCGTGATCCGCGGCGACACCCGCCACTACGAACACGTGGCCGACCGCTGCGCCGAGGGCCTGATGCGCGTGCAGCTGGATTTCGGCGTGCCGGTGCTCAACGGCGTGCTGGCGGTGGAACGCGTGGAGGACGCCGAGGCCCGCGCCGGCGGCAGCCACGGCAACAAGGGCGAGGAAGCCGCATTGACGGCGCTGGAAATGGTCAACCTCCTGGAGCAGCTGCCATGAACAACAAGCACCACGGCAAGCCTGCCGGAAAGCCCCGCCGCCACGACGGCATCGACCCGGTGCTGCGCTCGCGCGCGCGCCGCCGCGCCCTGCAGGCGGTCTATGCATGGCAGATTTCCGGCGGCAGCGCCGAATCGCTGCTGGCCCAGTTCGCCCACGAACAGGCGCACGAAGTGGCCGACCTGGCCTATTTCGAGAACCTGCTGCGCGGCGTGCTCGACCACCGCCGCGCACTGGACGAGGCGCTGGCCCCGTTCGTCGACCGCCCGGTCGAGGACGTCGACGCCATCGAACGCGCGGTACTGCGCGTGGCCGCCTACGAACTGCACCACCGCCCGGACGTGCCGTACCGCGTGGTCATCAACGAGGCCATCGAAACCGCCAAGCGCTTCGGCTCCGAGCACGGCCACACCTACGTCAACGGCGTGCTGGACCGCGCCGCGCTGGAATGGCGCAAGGTCGAGGCCAAGGAGTGAGGAACGCGGCCCGAGCGCAAGCCGCTCCGGCCTTCCCTCGCTTCACTCCCCCATGGACGAATTCGGCCTGATCGACCACATCGCCCGCCGCGCGCGCCTGCGCGCCGACGTGGTGCTGGGCATCGGCGACGACGCCGCCCTGCTGCAACCGCCGCCGGGCCGGCAACTGGCGGTCACCGCCGACACGCTCAATGCCGGCGTGCACTTCCCCGCCGAAACCCTGCCGGCCGACATCGGCTGGAAGGCGCTGGCGGTGAACCTCTCCGACCTGGCCGCGATGGGCGCCGCGCCGCTGTGGTGCACGTTGTCGCTGTCCCTGCCGCAGGCCGACGCCGGCTGGCTGGAGGGCTTCGTCGACGGCTTCTTCGCACTGGCCGACGCCAGCGGCATCGCCCTGGTCGGCGGCGACACCACGCGCGGGCCGCTGTCGCTGTCGATCACCGCGATGGGCGCGGTGCCGGCCGGGCAGGCGCTGCGCCGCGACGGCGCCCGCGTCGGCGACGACATCTGGATCAGCGGCATGCCCGGCGAGGCAGCCGGCGCACTGCGCCTGTGGCAACGCGGGGCGCTGGCCGTGCGCGCGCCCGCGGCCGATTCCGGCCACGAAATCCTGCGCCAGCGCCTGCAACGGCCGACGCCGCGGCTGCAACTGGGGCAGACACTGCACGGCGTGGCCAGTGCCGCGGCCGACGTGTCCGACGGGCTGCTCGCCGACCTCGGCCACATCGCCACGCGCAGCGGCGTCGGCGCGGTGGTGCAGGCCGGGCGCGTGCCGTTGTCGTCGGCGCTGCGCGACGCGCTCGGCGCCGATGCCGCGCGCGACTGCGCCCTGCGCGGCGGCGACGATTACGAACTGTGCTTCACCGCCGCACCGGAACGGCGCGATGCGCTGCAGGCGCTGTCATCGCGGCTGGCGCTGCCGTTGACCCGCATCGGCCACGTCGTCGAAGGCCGGGGCGTCTCCTGCGAAGGCGGTGCGGATACCGGGCACGCCGCCGGCTACCGCCACTTCGCGGCGCAATGACCGTGGATGCCGGGCTTGCCCGGCACGGGAGCTTCGCCGGGAAGGCTGCATGCAGGGCAAGCCCCGCATCCACAACAGCCAACCGTAGGTCGGGGCCACGCCCCCGACGCTTCGTGCGTACCGCCGTCGGGGGCGTAGCCCCGACCTACGTACTCACGAAATTCTCGGCGCAACGACCGGGGGTGCCGGGCTTGCCCGGCACAGGGGCTTCACCGGGAAGGCTTCATGCGGGGCAAGCCCCGCATCTACGTACTCAATCCAGTTCCACCATCTCGAAATCGTCCTTGGTCGCGCCGCAATCCGGGCAGGTCCACGTATCCGGCACGTCGGCCCAACGCGTGCCCGCCGCGATACCCTCTTCGGGCAGGCCATCGGCCTCGCTGTAGATGAAGCCGCAGACGACGCACATCCAGGTGCGGAAGGTGGAGGCGGAGGCATCGGACATCGGATAATCACGGCAATACGGGACGGTTGCCGATTGTCCCACTCCCGCCGCCGCACAGGTAGCCATTGCATGCCCCACGCTTCCCACGCGCCCCGCGGCGTCTACCTGATCACCCCGGACGAACCCGACACCGCACGCCTGCTCGCCCGCGTGCGCCCGCTGCTGGCCGGCGCCACCTGGCTGCAATACCGCAACAAGGCGGTCGATGCCGCCACCGCCCGCGAACAGGCGCATGCGTTGCAGGCCCTGTGCGCCGAAGCCGGGGTGCCGCTGATCGTCAACGACGATGCCGCGCTGGCCGCCGAGGTCGGCGCGGCCGGCGTGCACCTGGGCGAGGACGACGGCGACATCGCCGCCGCGCGCGCGCTGCTCGGCCCCGGCGCGATCATCGGCGCCTCCTGCTATGACCAGTTGGAACTGGCGCAGCGCGCGGTGGCCGCCGGCGCCAGCTACGTCGCCTTTGGCGCGTTCTTCCCCAGCCGCAGCAAGGCCACCCCGCGGCGGGCGCAGCCGCAGCTGCTGCGCGATGCCGCCGCGCTGGGCGTGCCGCGCGTGGCGATAGGCGGGTTGGCGGTGGACAACATCGCGCCGCTGGTCGAGGCCGGCGCCGACTTGGTGGCGGTCATCAGCGGCGTGTTCGCGGCCGAAGACCCGGTGGCTGCGCTGCGCGCCTACCAGGCTTATTTTGCGTAGGTCGGGGCTACGCCCCCGACGCACATCGCCGGTTCCGCGCGTCGGGGACGTAGCCCCGACCTACCCATGCTTCCCGCAGGAGCGCATGGGTTACTCCAGTGCCGCCTTGACCGCTTCCGGGTCGGCCAGCGCCTGCACCTCGCGGATCAGGCGCACGGTGTTGCCGCCGAGGATCGCGCTGACCTGGCGGTCGTCGTAGCCGGCGTCCAGCAGCGCCTGCACCACCTTCGGCAGCGCGGTGATGTCCTCGTAGCCGTCCACGCCACCGCCGCCGTCCCAGTCGGCGCCGAGGCCGACGTGCTCCCAGCCGGCCACCTCGATGATGTGCAGCAGGTGGCGCATGTAGTCGTCGAAATCGGCCTTGCGGATGCCGTACTTCGCATCCAGTTCGGCGAGCTTCGCCTTGGCCTGCTCGCGTTCCTCGGCCGTCAGCTCGTGGCGGTCGCCGAAGGACGCGTAGACCTTGCGCCGCTCGGCGCGGTACTCCGGCGTGGCGCCGGTGTCGATCAGGTAGCCACCCAGCGAGTTGACCTGGATCACCCCGCCCTTCTTCGCCAGTGCGCGGATGCGCGCGTCGTCGATGTTGCGCGAGTGCGCGAACACGTCATACGCACCGCTGTGCGAGAGGATGATCGGCGCCCTGCTCAGCTCCAGCATCTGGTCGAACACGGCGTTGGAGGCGTGCGACTGGTCGAGGACGATGCCCAGCCGATTGGCCTGCGCGACCAGCGCGCGACCCTTCTCGCTCAGGCCGCCATGCTCGCCTTCCGGCGCCACGCCCATGCCCGCCGAGTCGGCGAAATCGTTGTGGCCGATGTGCGCCAGCGAGATCATCCGCAGCCCCTGCCTGTAGTAGAAACTCAGCAGGCTGGGGTCGTGCTCCAGCGGGTAGGCGTTCTCCATGCTGATGTAGACCGACTTCTTCCCCGCCGCCTTGATCCGCGCCGCGTCGTCGGCGGTGGTGGCCAGCTCGAAGGTGCCGGCATTGGCCGCGACCATCTCGCGGATCTCGGCCAGCCGCGCCAGGCCGGCGTCGCGCGCCTTCAGATTGCCGGCTTCGTCGCGCGCGCCCTGCCCGGTGTAGATCACCCAGAAACCGCCATCCAGCCCGCCCTCGACCATGCGCGGGTAGTCGATCTGCGAACCGTCGTCCTTGAACGCATGGCGGTCGCTGATCTTCCAGCCCGGCTGCGAGAACAGCGCCGGCGTATCGAGGTGGGTGTCGAGGTTGATCGCCTGCGCCTGCAGCGCGCGGGCATGCGCGGAGATCTCCGCCGGGCCGGTGCCGGCCTGTGCGCCGGCGGCAACGGCCAGCAGCAGCGCGCTCGCCAGTGCACCGGTCTTGAACGTTGCAACGAACTTCATGGCTCTCCCTTCGGGATGGATGGCTCCGGCATTCTGGCACGCGGTGCGGACGCGCCATGCAGGCCATAGGTCATGGATTCCGGTGCGCGTGGCAGGCCCCGGCGCGAAAGCGGACAATGGGCGCAATTCCCCGCACGCACCGATGCCATGTCCCTAAACCATGACCAGTCCCACGCCTTGTTCACCCGCGCGCAGCAGCTGCTGCCCGGCGGCGTCAACTCGCCGGTGCGCGCGTTCAAGTCGGTCGGCGGCGAGCCGTTCTTCGTGCAGCGCGCCGACGGCGCCTACCTGTACGACGTGGACGGCAACCGCTACATCGACTACGTGGGTTCGTGGGGCCCGATGATCGTCGGCCACAACCACCCGGCGGTGCGCGAGGCCGTCGCACAAGCCATCGGCAATGGCCTGTCGTTCGGCGCACCGTGCGCGGCCGAGGTGACGATGGCCGAAACCATCACCCGGCTGGTGCCCTCGTGCGAGATGGTGCGCATGGTCAACTCCGGCACCGAGGCCACGCTGTCGGCGATCCGGCTGGCGCGCGGCGCCACCGGGCGCATGAAGATCGTCAAGTTCGAAGGCTGCTACCACGGCCACGGCGACTCGTTCCTGGTCAAGGCCGGCAGCGGCATGCTGACCTTGGGTGTGCCGACCTCACCGGGCGTGCCGGCCGGCCTGAGCGAACTCACCCTGACCCTGCCCTACAACGACTTCGACGCGGCCACTGCATTGTTCGAGCAGCAAGGCAGCGAGATCGCCGGCCTGATCATCGAACCGGTGGTCGGCAACGCCAACTGCATCCCGCCGCGCGAGGGCTACCTGCAACACCTGCGCGAACTGTGCACGCGGCACGGCGCACTGCTGATCTTCGACGAGGTGATGACCGGCTTCCGCGTCGCGCTGGGCGGCGCGCAGGCGCATTACGGCATCACCCCGGACCTGACCACCTTCGGCAAGATCATCGGCGGCGGCATGCCGGTGGGTGCCTATGGCGGCCGCCGCGAACTGATGCAGCAGATCGCCCCGGCCGGCCCGATCTACCAGGCCGGCACCCTGAGCGGCAACCCGGTGGCGATGGCGGCGGGCCTGGCGATGCTGGAGCTGATCCAGCAGCCCGGTTTCCACGAACGCCTGACTGCCGCCACCGCGCGCCTGTGCGAAGGACTGGAAGCAGCCGCGCGCGAGGCCGGCGTGGCCGTTACCACCACCCGCGTCGGCGCCATGTTCGGGCTGTTCTTCACCGACGAGAAGGTGGAGACGTATGCACAGGCCACCGCCTGCGATACCGCCGCGTTCAACCGCTTCTTCCACGCGATGCTGGAGCGCGGCGTATTCCTGGCACCGTCGGCGTATGAAGCCGGCTTCCTGTCCAGCGCGCATGACGATGCGGTGATCGAGGCCACGCTGGCGGCCGCGCGCGAAGCGTTCAAGGTCGCCGCCCAAGCGCTCTTGTAGGTGTGGGGCTTGCCCCACACGGGGCCTTATCGATAAAGCCCCATCGCGCACCAAGGTGCGCTCCTACGAACAGCCCCGATGATTCCTGTCCTGCACGCACTGCTGCTCGATTTCGACGGCCTGCTAGCCGACT
Source organism: Stenotrophomonas daejeonensis (assembly GCF_001431505.1). Taxonomy (GTDB): domain Bacteria; phylum Pseudomonadota; class Gammaproteobacteria; order Xanthomonadales; family Xanthomonadaceae; genus Stenotrophomonas; species Stenotrophomonas daejeonensis. The sequence continues at coordinate 49,111 of NZ_LDJP01000005.1, read as the reverse complement.
ACGATCACCGCATCCACCTGCGGCATCTGGCCGATGCCGCCGGCTGCACCCCGGCACAGGTGGATGCGGCACTGCGTGGCGACGGGCTGGAACTGGCCCATGCCCGCGGCGAACTCGACGGCGACGCGCTGCTGCATGCACTGAACATCCGCCTCGGCAGCCAGCTGCATGCACGGCATTGGTTCGCCGCACGCACCGCCGCCAGCAAACTGCGCCGCGACGCGCTGGCAGTGCTGAAGCAGGTCCGCCCCGGCGTCCGCATCGCCGTGCTGACCAACAACGGCCCGCTGAGCGTGGCCGCGATCGCCGCGCTGCTGCCCGGTTTCGTCCTTCTCGACAGCGCCACGCTCGGCGTGCGCAAACCCGACCCGCAGGCCTATCTCGCCGCCACCGCCCGGCTCGGCGGCGAGCCTGCGCGCACGCTGTTCATCGACCACCTGTTCCGCAACGTGCGCGGTGCCCGCAACGCCGGCCTGCATGCGGACACCGCCTTCCACGCGCAGTCGCTGCAACGCGTGCTGCGGCGTTACCGGATGTTCTGAATCCGCCGGGCCAAGGCCCGGCGCCACGTCGTATGGTGCCGGTCCCTGCGCAGGTGCGGGGTCTGCCCCGCACGGGGTCTTCACCGGAAAGCCCCATCGCGACTGGCGTCGCTCCTGCGAAAATCTGCTCCTTCGGTCAGCGCGCGGCGACGAACGCGGCGATCGCCTCGCGCACGCGCTTGAGGCCTTCGGCCAGCTCTTCGTCGGTGATGTTCAGCGGCGGCACGAAGCGCAGCACGCTGCTGCCGGCCTGCAGGATCAGCACCTGCTTGTCGGCGGCCAGGTCCAGCAGGGTACCGATGTCCGCGGCGTACTCCGGCCTGAGCACCGCGCCGATCATCAAGCCCATGCCGCGTACCTGCTCGAACACGCCGGACTCGGCGCCGATGGCTTCCAGCCCGGCGCGGAGCGCGGCCGACTGGCGGGCGACGTTGGCGCGGATTTCATCCGAAGCCAGCCTGCGCAGCGCCACCCGCGCCACCGCCGCGGCCAGCGGGTTGCCGCCGAAGGTGCTGCCGTGCGCGCCCACGCCCATGACCTCGGCCACCTTGGGTCCGGCGAGCATGGCGCCAATCGGGAAGCCGCAGCCCAGCGCCTTGGCGAGGGTGACGATGTCCGGGGTCACGCCCCAGTGCCAGTGCGCGAACAGCTCGCCGGTGCGGCCCATGCCGACCTGGATTTCGTCCAGCACCAGCAGCGCGTCGTGCTGGTCGCACAGCTCGCGGGCGCGGCGCATGAACTCCGGCGTGGCCGGCATCACCCCGCCCTCGCCCTGCACCGGCTCGAACATCACCGCGGCCACGTCGCCGCCGGCCATCGCCGCTTCCAGCTGCGCCACGTCGTTGAAGTCGGCGTAACGGAAACCGCCCGGCAACGGCTCGTAGCCCTCCTGGTACTTCGGCTGCGCGGTGGCGGTGACGGTGGCCAGCGTGCGGCCGTGGAAGCTGCCGCGGAACGTGACGATGACGCGCCGCTCCGGCGGCCGGCCCTGTGCGGCGGCCCACTTGCGCACCAGCTTGATCGCCACCTCGTTGGCCTCGGCGCCGGAGTTGCACAGGAACACGCGCTCGGCGAAGCGCGAGGCCGCCACCAGCTCCTGCGCCAGGTGCAGCGGCGGCTCGCTGTAGAACATGTTGCTGGTGTGCCAGAGCTTGCCGGCCTGCTCGACCAGCGCCGCCTTCAGCTCGGCGTTGCCGTGGCCGAGGCTGCACACGGCGATGCCGGCGGCCAGGTCGATGAACTCGCGGCCCTGCGTGTCCCACAGGCGGGCGCCCTGCCCGCGCTCCAGCACCAGCTGGCGGGGCCGGTACACCGGCAGGTAGTACCGGGACAGGGACAGCAACGGTTCGGCGACGGCGGTCATGGCGTTCGAGTGGGTGGTTGCGGGCGAAGCCGGCATTGTCCCCCATTGCGACGGCTGCGGCACAATGCCGGGCATGCGCCTGTTCTCCGCTCCCCAGCTGAACCCCGCCAGCGAAACCGGCTGGCGCAAGCGTTGGTTCGACATCATCCACCGCCACGACACCCGCCCCTCGCGCAATTTCGACCTGCTGCTGGTCTACGCCATCGTCACCAGCGTGGCGGTGGTGATGCTGGACAGCGTGCAACGGATCCACCAGGCCTGGGCCACGTGGTTCTACATGGTCGAATGGGCCTTCACCGTGCTGTTCACCGCCGAATATGCATTGCGGCTGGCGGTGGTGCGGCGGCCGTTGCGCTATGCGCTCAGCATCTGGGGAATCATCGACCTGCTGTCCATCCTGCCGACCTACCTGTCGGTCTTCGTCCCCGGCGCGCAGAGCCTGCTGGTGGTGCGGGCGCTGCGCATCCTGCGCGTGTTCCGCATCCTCAAGCTAACCCGCTACATCGAGGAAAGCGGGTTGCTGCTGCAGGCCTTGTGGCGTAGCCGCCGCAAGGTGCTGCTGTTCCTGTCGATGGTGGTCACCATCGCCATCATCGCCGGTGCGCTGATGTACGTGGTCGAGGGGCCCGGCCACGGCTTCAACAGCATCCCGGCCAGCATGTACTGGGCGGTGGTGACGATGGCGACGGTGGGTTTCGGCGACATCGTGCCGCAGACCACGCTGGGCCGCTTCATCACTTCGGTGCTGATCCTGATCGGCTACAGCATCATCGCCGTGCCCACCGGCATCTACACCGCCGAACTGGCCAGCGGCATGCGCAGGGCCGAGGCCGAGGCGGAACGGCACCGCCATGACAACCGCGGCTGCCCCGCCTGCGGCCACGAGGGCCACGAGCCGGCTGCACGCTTCTGCAACCGCTGCGGGCACGGGCTGCCCGAGCCGATGGATCCATAACCCGCGGCGGGCAACCCGGCTCAGTCGAGGAACAGGTCCGGCAGCAGCGGCCGCGACGGATCGACCGCGTAGCCGGACAGGTCGGTGACGCCGGCCTGCGCCAGCACCTCGTCGTCGATCAGGAACTGCCCGCCGAAGCCGGCGGCCGGGCGCGTCAGCACCGCGTGGGCGGCATCGGCCATGATCTCCGGGCGGCGGCAGCCGGCGGCATCGACGCCGGGGATCATGTTGATCGCATCGGTGGCGATCACCGTGCGCGGCCACAGCGCATTGACCGCCACGCCCTGCGGGCCGAACTCGGCGGCCAGCCCGAGGGTGACGAAGCTCATGCCCATCTTGGCCAGGGTGTAGCCGGTGTGCGGCCCCCACCACTTCGGGTCCAGCGACGGCGGCGGCGCCAGGGTGAGGATGTGCGGGTTGGCGCTGCGCAGCAGGTGCGGCAGGCAGGCCTGCGCGCACAGGAAGCTGCCGCGCGCGTTGACCTGCTGCATCAGGTCGAAGCGCTTCATCGGCGTGTCCAGCGCGCCGCGCAGCCAGATCGCGCTGGCGTTGTTGACCAGGATGTCGATGCCGCCGAAGGCATCGACCGTGGCCGCCACCGCCGCGCGCACCTGGTCCTCGTCGCGGATGTCGCATTTCAGCGCCAGCCCGGTGCCGCCGGCCGCGGTCACCGCCTCGGCCGCGCTGTGGATGGTGCCGGGCAGCTTGGGATTGGGTACCGCCGACTTGGCGGCGATGGCGACGTTGGCACCGTCGCGCGCGGCGCGCAGCGCGATGGCCAGGCCGATGCCGCGCGAGGCACCGGTGATGAACAGGGTTTTGCCGGCGAGGGACATGGGCATGGGAACCGTGGCAACAGGGAACGTGAAGAGTAGCAACCGTAGGTCGGGGCCACGTCCCCGACGTGCTTTTCCCGCGGTGCCCGGAGCGTCGGGGGCGTAGCCCCGACCTACTTCCTGGTGTGGAGCCCCCTTTGTTAAGGGGATAGGCAAGGCAAAGGCCGGGGCCCGAAGTTGCGAAGCAACTTTGGGGTGATGGCTCCCGCCTTGCGGGAGCCATCACGCCTTCGGCCCCTGCCCCTCGTTGTCTTCCCAATGCAGGATGCGGCGGGTGACGAAGCGGTAGACCGGCTTGCCGGTGGCGAACCACAGCTCGCGCACCCACGAGTGGCGCTTGAGCAGGCGCAGCTCCACCGGCGTCAGCGCGTCGCGGCAATACATGCGCTTGTGCTTGAGCAGGTGGCGCAGGTCCTCGCGGGCGAGCAGGCGCATCCAGCGCGAGCGCGGGTTGCCGCAGACGGCGAGCTGGAAGTCGATCAGCGCCGGCGAGCCGTCGGCACGCACCAGCCAGTTGGCTTCCTTGGCCAGGTCGTTGTGGGCGATGCCCTTGCGGTGCACCTGCTGCAGCAGGCGCCGGGCGGCGCGGAACCAGGCCACGTCGCCGCGCGGCGGGCGCTGGTGCATGGCCGCGCCCTCCATGTAGCTGCGGTCCAGCCAGCGCCCGTCCCAGCCGAGCAGCCGCGGGGTCGCCGCCATGCCGTCGAGCCTGCGCAGCGCGCGCGCCTCGCGCCGGGCCAGCCACCACGCCGGCAGGCGCAGCCACCACGGCGTGGCGCCAAGGTCGCGGCGCACGAAACGGCGCCCGCCGTCGCGCACCAGCAGGATGCGGCCGAAGCTGTCGGACTTGAGGATGCGGGTGTCGTCGTCGCGGTTCATCACCCCGGCATTTTATTAGACGTGCGCTGACTGGATCATCGCCGCCTGCCACCGGATCGACACCGCCGCCCTTTTATAATCCGGCGATGAATTCCTGGATCGACTCCCTGCTGGCCTGGATCGCCGCACACCCCGCGCTGGCCGGCGTGGTCGTCTTCGCCATCGCCTTCAGCGACGCGGTCATCATCCTCGGCGCGATCGTGCCGGCATTGCCGCTGATGATCGCGGTGGGCGTGCTGATCGGCATGGGCGAGCTGTCCGGCCCCTACGCGGTGGCCTGCGCCACGCTCGGTGCGTTCGCCGGCGATGGGTTGAGCTACTGGGTCGGCCGGCGCTGGGGCGAACGGCTGCGCGGGGTGTGGCCGTTCAGCCGCTACCCGCAGTTGCTGGAACGCGGCGAACTGCTGTTCCGGCGCAATGCCTTCAAGAGCATCCTCGTGGCCCGCTACGTCGGCGCGATCCGCCCGTTCGTGCCGGCCATCGCCGGCATGGCGCACATGCCGCTGGCGCGCTATGCGCAGGCCAGCGGCATCGCCTGCCTGTCGTGGGCGGTGCTGTTCCTGCTGCCGGGCTGGGCACTGGGACAGGCCTACGACGCGGTGGCGGCGGTGGCCGGGCGGCTGTTCCTGGTGGTGGGCCTGCTCGGCGCGGTGCTGGCGCTGGTATGGGCCTCCGTGCTGTACGGCTACCGCTGGTCGGCCGCGCGCATGGACGGTTGGCTGGCGCGCCTGCTGCACTGGTCGCAGCGCCACCCGCACCTGCTCGGGCGCTGGTGGAACGACCTGTTCGACCCGCGCCGGCGCGAGTCGGTGCCGCTGGCGATGCTGGCGCTGATGTTGCTGCTGCTGGGCTGGGGTTGGTTCGCGCTGCTGATGGTGGTGGTCGGCCACGGCGAGCCGCTGGCGCTGGACCTGGCCGTGCACCGCTTCATGCTGACCCTGCGCAACCCGCTGGCCGACTACCCGATGGCGGCGTTGGCCGCGCTGGGCGACTGGCAGGTGCTGCTGCCGGCCATCGCCGCCGGCATGGGCTACCTGATGTGGCGCCGGCGCTGGATGGCCGCCGCGCACTGGCTGGCGGCGCTGGCCTTCGGCCTGGCGCTGACCAAGCTGCTCGGCGCCACCGTGGACGTGGTGCGGCCGCCGGCGGCCAGCAGCGGCTTCGGCTTCCCGTCGGTGTCGGTGACGATGGCCACCATCACCTTCGGCTTCTTCGCGGTGCTGATCGGCCGTGAACTGCCCGGCCGCACCCGCGTGTGGCCGTACCTGCTGTCGGGCATCGTCGCCACCGTGATTGGCTTTGCCCGCATCTACCTGGGCGCGCACTGGGTCAGCGACGTCATCGGCGGCATGTTGTTCGGCATCTTCTGGCTGCTGGTGCTGGGCATCGCCTACCGCCGCCGCTTCAACCGCTCGTTCTGGGTCAAGCCGGTGGCGTGGCTGTTCTACGGCGTCTTCCTGCTGGCGGGGTTCTGGTACGCGCCACGCAACGTGCCGAGCAAGCTGGCCAAGTTCGAGCCGGTGGCCGAGGCGCCGCGGATGATGGATGCCGCGCACTGGTGGCAGGACGGCTGGCGCGAACTGCCGGCGCGCCGCAACGAGTTCGACGACGACCTGCGCTGGCCGCTGGACGTGCAGGTGGCCGGCCCGCTGGCGCCGCTGCAGCATCAACTGGAACGCCACGGCTGGAAGCTGCAGGCCCAAGCCGGTTGGCAGGAGGCCCTGGCTATGCTCGACAGCAAGGCCGCGCCCGGACAGGTGCCGGTGCTGCCGGCCACGCTGGACACCCACGTCGAATCGCTGCTGATGCTGCGCCCCGGCAGCCGGGCCGACGAGTTGTATGCGCTGCGCCTGTGGCCGGCCCCGGCGCAGTTGCAACCCGGGCAGGCACCGCTGTGGCTGGGCAGCGCGCAGACCCTGCACTACAAGCGCCATTTCCGGCTGTTCGGCCTATGGCGTCCGCTGCCCGGCACCGAGCCGGCGCTGGCGGCGCTGCGGCAGGCGCTGGACGGTGTGGAAACGCGCGAGCAGGTGCTGCCGGAAAGCGGGGTGCCGCTGTTGATGATCCGCAGCGAACCGTAGATGTCGGGCTTGCCCCGCATGAAGCCCTCCCGGTGAAGCCCCGTGCCGGGCAAGCCCGGCACCTACGAGATGCGGCCGTTGCCTTCCGTAGATGTGGGGCTTCCCCGCATGGAGCCTTCCCGGTGAAGCCCCGTGCCGGGCAAGCCCGGCACCTAAGAGATGCGGCCGTTGCCTTCCGTAGATGCGGGGCTCGCCCCGCATGGGGCCTTCCCGATGAAGCCCGGCACCGCGTGATGCGGTCGGGCCAGCCCCACCACTACAAATCGGTTTCCGGGGGCGGGTCGAATTCGGGAATCCATGCCAGCAGGTGGTCCAGCCGCCGACACGGGTCGTCCTCCTGCAACAGCAGCAGGCGCTGTTCTTCTTCCAGCGGCAGCAGTTCGGCCAGCCGCCAGCCGACCCATGCGGCCTGGTCCATCTGCGCTTGTCCGGCGCCGGCAAGTTCGCTGCCGGCCTGTTCGAGGATGTGTTCCAGCAGGACCGCCAGCAGTGCGTGCTCGGGTTGCAGTTCGCCGTCATCGTCCGGCAGGCGCCACTCGACCTCGCCGATGACCAACCCGTTGTCGCGCACGTGCGTCTTCAGCACGCGGAAGCGCCGCGCGCCGCGCAGCTTCAGCTGCAGCACGCCGTCGGCGCCCATGTCGAAATCCTCGATGCGCGCTTCCACGCCCCACGCCGCCGGCGTGGCCGGCGCGCCGACCTCCTCGCCCTCCAGGATCAGGCACACGCCGAAGGTGCTGCCCTGCCGCCCGCATTCGCGCACCAGGTCGAGGTAACGCGCCTCGAACACGCGCAGGCCGAGCGCGGCGCCGGGCAGCAAGGTGGCGTGCAGCGGAAACAGCGGCAGCGCCTGCACCGTCATCGACCGCCCTGCAACTGCGCCAGGAAGCGCCGCGGCGCGCCGTCGAAGCCGCCGTTGGACATGAACACCACGTGGTCGCCGGCGTGTGCCACCTCGCCCAGCCGCGCCAGCAGGGCATCGGTATCGGCCACCGCCTGCGCATCGCCACGCACCGCGGCGATCACCTTGGCCGCCTCCCACGGCAGTTCCGGCCGCGCGAGGAACACCACCGCGTCGGCGACATCCAGCGACGGCGCCAGCGCATCGGCGTGCGCGCCCAGCCGCATCGAGTTGCTGCGCGGTTCCATCGCCACCACGATGCGCGCCCCGTCCACCTTCGCGCGCAGGCCGGCGAGCGTGGTCGCGATCGCGGTCGGGTGGTGGGCGAAGTCGTCGTAGACGGTGATGCCGCCGTGTTCGCCGATCACTTCCAGCCGGCGCTTGACGCTGTGGAAGCCGGCCAACGCCGGGATCACCGCCGCGACATCCACCCCCACCGCCGCGCACGCCGCCAGCGCCGCCAGGCCGTTGAGCACGTTGTGGTCGCCCAACAGCGGCCACTGCACGACGCCGAGCGGCTCGCCACCGCGCAGCACCGTGAACCGGCTGCCGTCGTCGGCCAGCTTGCGCGCGCTCCACTCGAACGAGGCGTCGAAGCCGAAACGCTCCACCGGCGTCCAGCAGCCCATCGCCAGCACCTCGGCCAGGTGCGCGTCATGGCCGTTGACGACCAGCCGGCCGCGGCCGGGCACGGTGCGCACCAGATGGTGGAACTGGCGCTGGATCGCGGCCACGTCCGGGAAGATGTCGGCGTGGTCGTATTCCAGGTTGTTGAGGATGGCCACCAGCGGCCGGTAATGCACGAACTTGCTGCGCTTGTCGAAGAACGCGGTGTCGTATTCGTCGGCTTCCACCACAAAAAGCGGTCGATCCGGCAGGATCGACTCCTTGTTTCCTTCCCCCTCCGGGGGAAGGTGCCCCGCAGGGGCGGAAGAGGGTGCGGCAACAGCCCGCCCCAATCTTGCGGAAACCCCGAAATCCTCCGCCACACCGCCAATCAGGAACCCCGGTTCGCGCCCGGCGGCTTCCAGCAAATACGCCAGAATCGTGGTGGTCGTGGTCTTGCCGTGGGTGCCGGCCACCGCCAGCGTGTCGCGGCCGGGCAGCACGTTTTCCGCCAGCCACTGCGCGCCGCTGGTGTAGCGGCGGCTCGTGTCCAGCACCGCCTCCACGGCGGCATTGCCGCGCGAGAGCGCATTGCCGATGACGACCTCGTCGCAATCGTCGCCGATGTTGCCGGGCAGATAGCCTTGCGACAGGGCGATGCCCAGCATCTCCAGCTGGGTGGACATCGGCGGGTAGACCGCCTGGTCGCTGCCTTCGACCTGATGCCCCAGTTCACGCGCCAGTGCGGCCACGCCCCCCATGAAAGTACCGGCAATGCCGAGGATGTGGATCTTGCTCATGCGGCGATTGTCACCGATGCGGCGCCCCGGCGTCCGCTTTTCCCCACTGTCGTGTAGGGAAAATTCCTATACCCGTCGCGGTGTCCGATCCGGACAATGGCCCGGCCAGCCGCAGCATCCCTCAGGTCCTACTCCCCAAGAGGCCCATCCCCAGGGAGCTCATGCTGCGGGGCATTGAGCACGCCCACCTGCTGGCCCCTACAAGACGAACGCCCCGGACCATGCACTGGTCCGGGGCGTTCGTTTTCGTGCACGGGGCCGACCCGGACCGCTCCGGCCGGGCCGGAGCGGCGACGGCATCAGCGCTTGATCGCGACCAGGATGCGGGCCAGCACTTCGTCCAGCGCGCCCACGCCATCGACCCGGGCCAGCGTGCCCTTGGCGGCGTAGAAGTCGATCACCGGCGCGGTGGAATCGTTGTAGACCTGCAGGCGCTGGCGCACCGACTCCGGGTTGTCGTCGGCGCGGCCCTGTTCCTTGGCACGGCCGGCGATGCGCTCGACCAGCAGTTCGGTCGGCACGTCCAACTGCACGATGGCGTCCAGCGGCTGGTCCAGCCGGCCCAACAGTTCACCCAGCGCGTTGGCCTGGGCGACGTTGCGCGGGTAACCATCGAGGATGAAGCCATTGGCGACGTCGGCCTGGGCCAGGCGCGCTTCGAGCATGCCCAGCAGGATGTCGTCGGACACCAGGTTGCCGGCGTCCATCACCGCCTTGGCCTGCTTGCCCAGCTCGGTGCCTGCGGCCACTTCGGCGCGCAGCAGGTCGCCGGTGGAAATGTGCGGAATCCGCAGTTCTTCCTTCAGGCGGGTTGCCTGCGTGCCCTTGCCCGAACCGGGCGGTCCCAACAGAACCAATCGCATTCCTGACTCCCAATATGTTGAGGAAACGGGACGGACAGCGGCGTTAGACTCAGGGGCCCCCTGTGAGCTCATTCACGCTGCACCGCAATATCGCAGCTTACCGCATCCGGCCAATGTCCCGGAAATGTCCCCCGCCCGGAGAGTCTCCCCATGTCCCAAGGCACCTTGCTCTACGCCCAGTCCGGTGGCGTCACCGCCGTCATCAACGCCACCGCCGCTGCCGTGATCACCGAGGCCCGGGCGAAGAAAATCAAGGTGTTGGCCGCGCGCAACGGCATCCTGGGCGCGCTGCGCGAGGAGCTGATCGACACCTCGAAGGAAGCGGCCGCCAGCATCGTCGCGCTCGCCCATACCCCGGGCGGGGCGTTCGGCTCGTGCCGCTACAAGCTCAAGTCGCTGGAGGCGGACCGGGCCAGGTACGAGCGGCTGCTGGAGGTGCTCAGGGCGCACGACGTGCGCTGGTTCCTCTACAACGGCGGCAACGATTCGGCCGACACCGCGCTGAAGGTGTCGCAGTTGGCGAAGGAGTTCGGCTACCCGCTGACCTGCGTGGGCGTGCCCAAGACCATCGACAACGACCTGGCCGTCACCGACACCTGCCCCGGCTTCGGCTCGGCGGCCAAGTACACCGCGGTGTCGGTGCGCGAGGCGGCGCTGGACGTGGCGGCGATGGCCGAAACGTCCACCCGCGTGTTCATCTACGAAGCGATGGGCCGCCACGCCGGCTGGCTGGCCGCCGCGGCCGGGCTGGCCGGGGAGAACCCCGACGACGCGCCGCAGATCATCCTGCTGCCCGAGCGCGCCTATGACGAGGCCGCGTTCCTGACCAAAGTGAAACAAGTGGTGGAGAAAGTGGGTTACTGCGTGGTGGTCGCCAGCGAAGGCATCCACACCGCCGATGGCCGCTTCGTCGCCGATGCCGGCGGCGCCACCGATTCGTTCGGCCATACCCAGCTCGGCGGCGTGGCCTCCTACCTCGCCGGCCGGGTGAAGGCCGGGCTCGGCTACAAGGTGCACTGGACCCTGCCCGACTACTTGCAACGCTCGGCCCGCCACGTCGCCAGCAAGACCGACTGGGAACAGGCGCAAGCGGTGGGCAAGGCCGCGGTGCGGTTCGCGCTGGAGGGGCGCAACTCGGTGATGCCGGTGATCGTGCGCACCTCGGACGCGCCCTACCGCTGGAAGATCGAGGCCGCGCCGCTGTCGAAGGTGGCCAACCACGAGAAGAAGATGCCGGCCGGCTTCATCCGCAAGGACGGCTTCGGCATCTCCGACAAGGCGCGCCGCTACCTGCAGCCGCTGATCCGCGGCGAGGCGCCGCTGCCCTGGGGCCGCGACGGCCTGCCGAAGTACGTGACGCTGAAGAACGTGGCGGTGGCGAAGAAGCTGCCGGCGTGGGAGGGCTGAGCCGAACGCTCGTCGCCCGGCCATGCGCCGGGCATTCAGCCACCGCACCGCACGCTCGCACCACCGGCCACGCGCCGGCCCCACGAAAGGAGACAGCGATGTTCCCCAGCCTGCGCAACGCCGGTCTTGTCCTCGCACTCGCCACCCTTGCCGGAACGGCCCCGGCAATGGCGCACGACGATGGCCGCTGGCAGGGCCACGGCAATGACGACCCCTCCGGCAAACCCGAGTGGCAGGTCCGCGAGGAACAGCGCCAGCGCGAACAGGCCCGGCGCGAACGCGAGCAGGAGCAGCAGCGCCAGCGGCAGGAAGAACAGCGGCGCCTCGCCGAGCAACAGCAGCGTCGCAACGAAGCATGGCAACTGCGTCAGGAAGCGCAGCAACGCCGTGTCGCCGAGCAGCAGCGGCGGCGTGATGAAGCCTGGCAGCGCAGCCAGGAGCAGGAACTGCGCCGCCGGGCCGAACAGCAACGCCGGCACGACGAGGCGTGGCAGCGCGAACAGGAGGCGATCCAGCGCCGCCGTGCCGCGGCGCAGGGCCATCCGGTCGGTCATGGCAGCCATCCGCATTGGGAGCGTGGCCGCCGCTACGACGGCCCGGTCAACGTGGTCCGCGACTGGGACCGCCACCACCTGCGCCAACCCGCGCATGGCCAGCAATGGGTGCGCACCGATGGCGGCGACTACCTGCTGCTGGAAATCGCCAACCAGCTGATCGTGGACATGCTGTCGCGCTGATCGCGATGGCATCCTGCCGTAGATGCGGGGCTTGCCCCGCATTGGGGCCTTCCCGGCAATGCCCCGTGCCGGGCAAGCCCGGCACCTGCGGACGGGCGTTCTCGGAAAACATTCATCCGGCTCAGCGGCAGGGCCGCCCCTCCATCTCCAGCCGTGCCGCGTAGGCCGGCAATGCCGCCAGTCGTCCGGCCCCGGCCTGCTGGCGTGCCTCATCCAGATACACCCGCAGTTGACCTTGGCCATCGCGGTCCAGCGGCTGCTCGACCGGGCGCCGCCAGACCTCGACCAGCGCCTGCTGCCCCGGGCACTCCGCGGCCGGGATCCGGATGCGGTCGTTGAGCTTCCAGCCGCCCTGACCCGGCGTGACCTGCGCGAAATCCAGCCAAGCCGCGCGCGGCTGGCATTGCGCACCGAGACGCACCAGCCGCATGTCGTAGGGCGCATCGTCCTGGCCGGTAAAGCGGCCTTCGATGCGGGTGCAGGCCTCGGGAACCTGCCGCACGGTATGCAGCACGTCCACGGCCTGCGCGGCGGCCGGTGGGCGCTGGATTTCCTGCGCCCGCGCAGCCACGGCCAGCGGCGCCAGCAGCAGGACGGGCAACCACCTGCATCGGTTGTTCATCGGCTTTGCCTCGTTCGCATTGCGGAACCGGAACGGTGCCGGTTCGCCGCTGAACGGCGCGGCAAGCGCACTGCGTCATGACAGTGAACGCCGCCTGACCGCATACTCGCCACGGCTCCAGGAAACGTTGAACACCGCGACACGCACCACGGCCGCTGCTTGGCTCCGGGTCTGTTCCAGTGCTTCACCCCCGGCGTGTCCCGCGTTCAGCGCTTCGCTGGACGAATCCACCTGTGCTGGAGGGGTCATGCTGGAAAACCACGGTCTCGTCATTGCGTTGGCCTGCGCGGCCATCGCCATCGTCTACGGTCTCATTTCCACCCGCTGGGTGCTGCGGCAGCCGGCCGGCAACCCGCGCATGCAGGAGATCGCCTCGGCGATCCAGGAAGGCGCGCGCGCCTACCTCAACCGCCAGTACCTGACCATCGCCATCGCCGGGGTGGTGCTGTTCGTGCTGGTGGGCGTGTTCCTGAGCTGGTACACGGCGGTCGGCTTCGCCATCGGCGCGGTGCTGTCCGGCGCGGCCGGCTACATCGGCATGAACGTGTCGGTGCGGGCCAACGTGCGCACCGCCGAGGCCGCGCGCAACGGCATCGGCGCGGCGATGGACGTGGCGTTCCGCGGCGGCGCCATCACCGGCATGCTGGTGGTCGGGCTGGGCCTGCTGGGCGTGGCCGGCTACTACCTGCTGCTGACCCGCCACCTGGGCGTGACCGGCGAGGCGGCGCTGCACGCGCTGGTCGGGCTGGCGTTCGGCAGTTCGCTGATCTCGATCTTCGCGCGGCTGGGCGGCGGCATCTTCACCAAGGGCGCGGACGTCGGCGCGGACCTGGTGGGCAAGGTCGAGGCCGGCATCCCCGAGGACGACCCGCGCAACCCGGCGGTGATCGCCGACAACGTCGGCGACAACGTCGGCGACTGCGCCGGCATGGCCGCCGACCTGTTCGAGACCTACGCGGTGACGGTAATCGCCACGATGCTGCTGGGCGGGCTGATGCTGGCCGAGGTCGGCCGCAACGCGGTGCTGTACCCGCTGGTGCTGGGCGGGGTGTCGATCATTGCCTCGATCATCGGCGCGTTCTTCGTCAAGGTAAAGGCCGGCGGCTCGATCATGGGCGCGCTCTACAAGGGCGTGATCGTCTCCGGCGTGCTGGCCGCCATCGCGTTCTGGCCGGTGACCACGCAGCTGATGGCCGATTCCAGCTACGGCGCCACGAACCTGTATTTCTGCGCGTTGATCGGGTTGGTGCTGACCGGGCTGATCGTGTGGATCACCGAGTACTACACCGGCACCCAGTACAAGCCGGTGCAGCACGTGGCGCAGGCCTCCACCACCGGCCACGGCACCAACATCATCGCCGGCCTCGGCGTGTCGATGAAGTCCACCGCGCTGCCGGTGATCGCGGTGTGCGTGGCGATCTGGGGCGCGTTCCACTTCGGCGGGCTGTACGGCATCGCCATCGCCGCCACCGCGATGCTGTCGATGGCCGGCATGATCGTCGCGCTCGACGCCTACGGCCCCATCACCGACAACGCCGGCGGCATCGCCGAGATGGCCGAGCTGCCCAGCGAAATCCGCGACATCACCGACCCGCTGGACGCGGTGGGCAACACCACCAAGGCGGTGACCAAGGGCTACGCGATAGGCTCGGCGGCACTGGCCGCGCTAGTGCTGTTCGCCGACTACACCCACAACCTGCAGGCCGCCAACCCCGGCGAAACCTTCGCCTTCGACCTGTCCGACCACACCGTGATCATCGGCCTGCTGATCGGCGGCCTGATCCCCTACCTGTTCGGCGCGATGGCGATGGAAGCGGTGGGCCGCGCCGCCGGCGCGGTAGTGGAGGAGGTGCGCCGCCAGTTCCGCGAGATTGCCGGGATCATGCAGGGCACCGGCAAGCCGCAGTACGACAGGGCTGTGGACATGCTGACCCGCTCGGCGATCAAGGAGATGATCGTGCCGTCGCTGCTGCCGGTGGTGGTGCCGGTGGTGGTCGGCCTGCTGCTGGGGCCGAAGGCGCTGGGCGGCCTGCTGATCGGCACTATTGTTACTGGCCTGTTCGTGGCGATCTCGATGACCACCGGCGGCGGCGCTTGGGACAACGCCAAGAAGTACATCGAGGACGGCCACTTCGGCGGCAAGGGCAGCGAGGCGCACAAGGCCGCGGTCACCGGCGACACCGTCGGCGACCCCTACAAGGACACCGCCGGCCCGGCGATCAACCCGCTGATCAAGATCATCAACATCGTGGCGCTGCTGCTGGTGCCCCTGCTGTAAGGCGCCCCGGAACCCGGCTCCCTTCCCCCGCCTGGGGGAAGGGAGCGGCCGGGAACCACACCGTCCCGTCCGCCGATACCGTTTGGTGCGCCGCACCAGCAGCAGGCGTAGAATGCCGCCTTTCTGTCAAACGCACGATTCGGAGCAGCGCATGGGCCTGGAACTCGTCTCCGCGGGCAAGAACCCGCCGGAAGAAATCAACGTCATCATCGAGATCCCGAAGGATTCGGAGCCGGTGAAGTACGAGGTGGACAAGGACTCCGGCGCGATCTTCGTCGACCGCATCCTGTCCACGCCGATGCGCTACCCCTGCAACTACGGCTACGTGCCCAGCACCCTGTGCGGCGACGGCGACCCGGCCGACGTGCTGGTGGTGCTGCCGCTGTCGCTGGTACCCGGCTCGGTGGTGCGCTGCCGCCCGGTGGGCGTGCTGAAGATGAGCGACGAGGCCGGCAGCGACGAGAAGATCCTGGCCGTGCCGGTGCCGAAGATCTTCAACGGCTACGCCCACGTCGAGGACATCGGCCAGGTGTCCAGCCACTGGCTGGAGCGCATCGGCCACTTCTTCGAGCACTACAAGGACCTGGAAAAGGGCAAGTGGGTCAAGATCGAAGGCTGGGGCGGCGCCGATGAGGCCAAGCGCATCCTGGTCCAGGCCCACGAGAATTTCGTCGCCAAGCAGGGCTGAGCCCTGCGCACCGGTACCGCCCCGGGCGGTACCGGTGCCGACGATCACGTTTCATCCGCCCGGCACATGACCTTGCCGGGGCATTCGGCTACATTGGCGGCCAGATTTTCCGGCCCGTCCACATGATGGTCGAGCGGTTCCATTGGGGGAATGTGCCTTGCGTATCCTGCTAGTCGGCGACGATGCCAATCTGTCGGCCGAACTCCTCGAATACATCGCCGACCTGGGCGACGAATGGCATGTCCAGGGCGTTGCCGACGGCAATGCCGCCATTGCCACGGTGGCGTCCAGCACGGTCGATGCGGTCATCGTCGCGCCGGCCCTGCCGGACCTCACCCCGGCCACCCTGCTCGGGCAGATCCGCACCCTGCGCCCGGAGACGATCCGCATCGCGCTGATCGAGTCCGCGCAGAGCCAGCGCGCGCCCGCCGCCCGCATCATCGGCGTCGCCCACCGCTTCCTGCCGCTGCCGCTGTCGCCGGAAGTGTTGCTCGACGCCCTGACCAGCCTGGAAGAGCTGCGCGACCTGCTGTACAGCCCGCGCCTGAGCAGCGCCATCGGCCGCATCGAGAAGCTGCCCTCGCCGCCGCACCTGTACCTGAGCCTGATGCAGGCGCTGGAGGAGGACGAGAACAGCGACGCCACCGACATCGCCAAACTGGTCGCCGCCGACCCGGCCATCGCCGCCAAGGTGCTGCAGCTGTCGAACTCGGCTTTCTTCAACAGCGGCCGCTCGATCACCGACCTGCGCGGCGCGGTGACCCGGCTGGGCCTGTCCACCCTGCGCGACCTGGTGCTGGCCAGCGAAGTGTTCGCCGTGCCGGCCATTTCCCCGGCCGAGCGCAACGCATTGCAGGCCCGCGCCCTGATGGCCTCGCGGCTGGCGGCGAAGATGCTGCCGGCCAGCAGCGCCGAACTGGGCGCGACCGCAGCCCTGCTGGCCGACATCGGCCTGCTGCTGCCCGGGGTGCGCAACGAGCGCGAAGCGCTGGCCGAAGGCGACGACCGCCCCGGCCACGCCGAGGCCGGCGCCTACCTGCTGGGCCTGTGGGGCCTGCCGATGGCGATCATCGAGGCCGTCGCCTTCCACCTGCAGCCGCAGCGTTCGAACGTGCGCAGCTTCTGGGTGAGCGGCGCGGTGCACGTGGCCACCGCGTTGGCCAGCGGCAGTCCGATCGACGAGCAGTACCTGGAACGCACCGGCGTATTGTCCAGGCTCGACGGCTGGCGCGACCTGGCCAACGAGTACGCAGGGTTGTCCGCGGAAGCCTGAGACAGAATCCCGCGGAACATGCGAACGGCCGCGCTCGACGCGGCCGTTTCTCGTTTTGGGGCTCGGGTTGGTCTTGTAGAGCGGGGCCTGTCCCGCTGGGGCTTCACCGGGAAAGTCCGTGCCGGGCGAGCCCGGCACCTACGAGGTTCCGGGCTAACCGTCGTGGATGCGGGGCTTGCCGCATGGTCTCCTGCGGGAAACAAGTCCGGCACCTGCGGCCTGATCGGGATCAAGAAAAAGGGTGGGCCTTGCGGCCCACCCTTTTCGTCCTGCACCGGGCTTCGATGGATCAGAAGCGCTGGGTGTACTTCGCGTAGACGAAGCGACCGATGTCGAAGCCACCGTAGTACGAGAAGCTCGAGTTCGGCTGGCTGTACATGACCGGGCCTTCATGGCCGAACACGTTGTTCGCGCCGACAGCGATGGTCGCATTCCACGGAGCGTTGTAGCGCACCTGCACGTCATGGAAGGTGTTCGAACCCACCTTGCGGGTCGGCGACAGCTGCGTGTACGGCGAGCTGAAGTCCGGCAGGTTGCACTCTTCGTCGTAAGCGCACTCTTCCTTCATGCCCGAGTAGTAGCGCACGCCCCAGTTGACACCGAAGTCGCCGTAGCTCCAATCGACGTTCAGGTTCGAACGCACGCGGAAGTTGCCGGCCCAGCTGGTGGACTGCTCGATCGGAGTGCTGGCCTCGTTGTCGCGGCGGTACTCCAGGTAATCGACGTAGGTGGTCTTCCAGTCGATCATGAAGTTGCCGATCGCCAGTTCCGGCAGGCGGTAGCGGACACCCAGGTCGTAACCGGAGGTTTCCTGGTAGCCGCCGTTGATCAGCGTGCGGGTCACGCTGTCGACCTGGTTGACGTCGCGGCCCTCGGTGCTGCGGGTGAAGCGCTCGCAGGCCGAATCGATGCCCAGCACGTAGCACTGGTTGAGGATCGAGGTCACCGACTCACCCGCGATCACGTTGTCGATGCGGATCTTCCACCAATCCAGACTCAAGTCCAGACCCTGCACGTAGCTCGGGCTGTACACCAGACCAGCCGTCCAGGTCTTGGAGGTTTCCGGCAGCAGTTCGTCGTTGGAACCGGATTCGAACGCACTGTAGGACTGCGCGCCCGGGCCGGTGGCGGTGGCGCCGCCCGAGGTCATCTGGCGGAAGTCGGCCGGGACGCCGTGGGCGGCACACGCGGCGGCCACCGCCGGGTTGCGGGCAGCAGAACCGAAGCTCGAATCACACGGATCGGTGTAGGAATCGTAGGTCTGCGAGGTGCCGCCATACAGGTCGGACACGGTCGGCGCACGGAAACCCGTGGCGTAGGTGCCGCGCACCAGCAAGTCGTCGATCGGCTTCCACTTCAGGCCGAACTTGGAGTTCACGGTGTTGCCGAAGGTGTTGTAGTCCGAGTAACGGCCGGCCATGTCCAGCGACAGCTCCCGGGCGAACGGCATGTCGGCCAGGATCGGCACATTCAGCTCGAGGTAGAACTCGTCGAGCTTGTAGCCGCCCTTGGTCGGGCCACCCGCCAGGTCTGTGCTCAGGCCGGACTGCAGCAGCGCGTCCGGGCTGTACTCGGCGCTTTCCTCACGGTGTTCGTAACCGGCGGCAAAGGCCAGGTCCCCAGCCGGCAGCGTCACCACGGAGCCCGAAAGGTTCGCGCTGTACACCTTGGTAGTGGTGGTGGAGGTGTCGTGGCTCGGCAGGAACAGGTAGGCCTGCAGCGCCGGATCGCTCAGCGAACCCTCACCGGTGGAGCCGTACGGCAGCAGCGGGTTCCAGGGCGTGCACCCGGCGATGACGTTGGTCGCGGTACCGCAGCGTGCAATGCCGTCGGCGTCGATGAACGACGCACCGACCGCATTCTGCACGTTCGGGATGAACAGGTTGCCGGTACCGGTCTTGACACCGTGGTTCTGGTTGTAGACGTAGCCCACGTCCCAGTCCCAGTACCTGTCGGCGAACTCGAAGGAGCCTTCCAGGCCCGCGCTGAAACGGAAGGTTTCCAGCTGCGACTCGGTCTGGCGCGGCACTTCCGAGGTACGGCGGATGAAGTGCGCTTCCTCGCCCAGCGGGTTGTAGATGCTGTCGGCCGACAGCGGGGTCTCGTAGACCTCGGACTGGTACGGATAGCCGGCGATCTGCTGCAGCGTGTTGCGCTTGGTGTAGAGCGCACTGGCGGTGGCGCGGATGTTGTCGGTCAGGTCGAAGTTGCCGTTGGCAAACACCGAACGACGCTCCATCTGCGTCTGCAGCCACATCTCGCGGCTCGGATTGGTGAAATCCGGGAAATCGGTTTCGTGGTAATCGCCGAGCTGGCTCGGATCGCCACCATCGTTCAGCGTGTACCAGTTGTCGTCGCCGTCGATCAGGATGCCCTTGTTGGAAGCAGCCGACCAGCCATTGGCGTCATCACCGCTGGGAACCGGGTGCCACTGGCCGTTCGGAGAGCGGCTGAAGCGGCGATCCTTGGCCCATACCGGCTTTTCCTTGCTGTACTCGGCACCGAAAGTCAGCGAGCCACGCTCGCCAACCTGGCCGTACACGAAGTTGTAGGTTTCCTTGTCGCCATCGCCCTGGCCGTACTGGCCACGGTAGACGCTGGCTTCCAGACCATCGAAGTTCTTGCGGGTGATGATGTTGATCACGCCGGCGATCGCGTCCGAGCCGTAGATCGCCGAGGCGCCATCGGTCAGCACTTCGACGCGCTCGATAACCGAGGTCGGGATGGAGGCCAGGTCGGTGTAGCCACCGGAGCTGACGCCCATGCGCTTGCCGTCCAGCAGCACCAAGGTGCGCTCGGGCCCCAGATTGCGCAGGTCGACGTATTGCCCGCCCACTTCTTCACCGGAGGACAACGCATCGGCGCGGCTGATCGCCGGCGAGCCGGTCGCGGCCAGGTTCTGCACGATGTCGGCGACGCTGGTGAAGCCCTGCTTCTCGATGTCGGCACGCTGCAGCGCGATGACCGGCTGCGCGGTTTCCATGCTGGCCTGGCGGATGCGCGAGCCGGTGACTTGGATGCGGTCCAGGTCGGTGGTGCCCTGGGCACTGTCCTGCGCCGAGGCGAAGGCAGGGGTCAACGCGATCGCGATGCCGGCCGGGAGCAGGCCCAGCCGCATTGCGGGAGTACGGAATTTCATCAATCTCTCCGGTTACGTTAGTGGTGTGTTAAACACCCCTGAAAGTTACGTTCGTACCGAAGCGATGGGTTTGCGCGAACCACCGGCAGACTTTGCCGAATCTGGCGGCAGGATTCCGGCGCATTCACGGTAGCGGCTGGCCGGAACGCCAAAGCGCGTACGGAAGGCGCGGGCGAAGCTGCAGCAATTGTCGAAACCGCTGGCCACGGCCACTTCGCCGATCATCATGTCGGTGTCGCGCAACAGCATCGCCGCACGCTCCAGCCGCAGGCGCGCGGACAGCGACTGCGGGCTTTCCTCGTACAGGCTCTGGAAGGTCTTGGACAGGTACCAACTGGAGAAATTGGTCAACTCGGCCAGCTCGCCGACCCGTACCACCCGGTGGCTGTTGCCTTCCAGGTACATGCGCGCACGCTGCATGCGGCCGAACACCTGGCGCTTGCGCAGGCGCGAGCGGCCGGGGCAGCGCTGCACGCCGTCGGACAGGATGCGTTGCAGCGAAGCCACGTGCAGCAGCAACGGCCGCAGCGCCTGGGCGTCGCCACCACTGGCCTGGGCCTCGCGCCAAAGCCGCAGCGCCATCCGTACCTCGCCACGGCCCATGTGCCCGCGCCCGGTATAGAGGCTGCAGTCGGCCAGCGTGCCGAGCATGCGCAGGGCATCGGCATCCAGTGCGACGCCGATGCAGATGCCGTCGCGTCCGGCCTGGATCAGCGGCCGCGATTCCTTCTCGAATGCAATCCACTCGCGCTGGTACAGACGGAACTTGCCTTCCTTGGACTCGACCCAGGCACTGCCGCGCAGTTGCATCCAAACCGTGAACACGGTTCCGGAAGTCTGCAGGCTGCCCAGCCGCGCCACGCCCACGCAATTCGGTCTCGGCCCGTCCTCGTACTGCTTTTCGAACGAAACCACCTGTCCGCGATCGACCCAGGACAACTGCCGCATGACACACCATCTGTTTGCCTTCAATGGCCGATGGTTTTGCCAGCCTTGGCATCATCCGTCAGGAAGGTTCCACGAGATCGCTCCGAATTCTTCAGGAGAACCGGACGAAGGAATCACGAATCCATTTTTCTCAACGCTGGCAACCATTTGAGGACGCCCAGCAACGATGCCGGCCGTTCGTCCGGCACATCCATCACCCCGATGTCGGTACCATCGCTCACCGCCAGCGCGATGTAGGCTGCGCCACCGTCGGGCGAGATGCTCAGGCCATTGTTGCTGCTGGAGGCATCGGGTTCCAGGCAACGTCTGCGTACCTGCTCCGGGCCATCCAGACGGCTCAGGCGCACCGGGCAATCGGCATCGCCATGCAGATATTCCACCACGCCATTGCCAGCCACTGCCCAGGCACGATAACGCCAGCGGGTCGGCAGCAACGGATGGAGTTCGCGGATGCTGCCCGCGGACAGGTCCGCATCGGCCTGCCACAAGCCGCCGCCGGCCAGCCGGGTGAACAGCACCCTTCGACCACTGCGGTCGTAACGCACCTGCGAAACACCCTGCACGCTGGCCAGTCGTCGCCACGGCACATGCGAACGATCGAACAAGCCCAGCGCCATCCGGTTGGCGGAGTCGCGTTCGATCACGTAGACCCGCGTTGGCTCCGCCCCGTGGATCGCCTGCAAAGGCTCCGCCACCGGGACCGGCAGGCGCTTCCACTGCCCCAGCTCCGGCTGCACCTCGTAGATACCGGCGTGGCCGGCATCATCGCGGCCGCTTACCAGCAGATACTGGCCATCGACCGACCAATCCGGAGCCTGTCGCGTTTCCGGCCGCAGGCCTTCGAGCGGATGCAACGATCCGGGCTGATCCAGTCGCCCCCACCACAAAGCAAACGCACCGGAGCGGTCGGATGTGAACACCAGTTGCTGTCCATCCGGGGACACCATCGGCTGCGTATCGCGGCCGGAGGAAGCGAACAACCGCTCCTTGTGCCCATGCCCCTCCAACGACACCTTGAACAGGCCGAATTGCGGGCGCCGTTGCATGAAAGCGAGCATGTGCCCGAGCCGCGCCACCGATGGGCTCTGTGCATCGTCCACACCCATGTCGCGCAAAGTGCGCGAGCGGACGTCGAGGCGATACAGCCGCGATTCGCTGTCCACCCGTCGACCGAACACCATCGTCCCGTCGCCCAGCCAGTTCCAGCCCCGGATCTCGGCGGCATCCCCGGTCAGCCTCCGGGCGTCACTGCCATCGGCATCCATCATCCACAGGTCGCCCACCTGTGGGTTGCGCACGAAACCCAGACGTCCGCCATCGGGCGAATAGCGCGGCGCGTAATCGAAATCATCCGGCCCATGCTTGTACTCCAGCGCCGTCCAGCGCCCCGAAGCCAGATCGAGGACACGGATACCCGGCGCCCCAAAGGGGCCGGTCATGGAACCAAATACCAGGCCGCGCCCGTCCGGCGTCCAGTCGAAGCTGAGCATGTCGGCGCCATCGCAACGCGTCGCACGCCGCATGCTGCCGCCGGTGACGCCCATCACCAGCACTTCGCATTGCCCCTGCATGCCGAAACGGGCGAAGGCGATCTCACGTCCATCCGGCGACCATGCCGGGAAACGGTCCTGCATGCCTTCGGGCACCTGCACCAACACCGTTGGCGCGGCATTGCTGCCGGTACCCTGCATCTTGAGGATGGAGGCGCCATCGCGCTCGTCGACATAGGCCACCAATGCACCATCCGGCGACAACGCCGGCCAGGTCTCGAAACCCTCGGTAGCGGTGATCAGGCGATAGGGACGCTCGGGGCTGCCGATCACCCGGGTGCCATCGCTGGTGACCGCCTCCGGCAACGTCTCCACGGCCGGTCGCCGCCAAAGAAGCCACGCCATCACCACGCAACTGCACAACAGCACCAACCCAAGCACCAGCAACACATGCCGCCTTGCCCTGCGCCAGGCATTGCGGCTCGACGGCTCGGTGAGCAGGTCGGCTTCCTGCTCCGTCGATGACGCGGCCTGCGGCTCCAGCGCAGACCGGTCGTCATCCAGCTCCGCTTCCACCGGCTCCCATACCACGGCCGCCATCAAGCGATAACCGCTCTTGGCAATGGTCTCGATATAGGCCAGCGCACCCTCGGCGGCATTGTGCGCACCAAACGCCTTGCGCAGCTGCGTGACCGCTTGCGTCAGCACGTCATTGGTGGGCAGCGTGTCGGGCCACACCTGTGCGAACAACTCGTCGCGCGTAACCACCTGCCCCGCATGCTGCGCCAGCACCAGTAGCACGTTGATCGCCTTCGGCGTCAGCCGTACCGGACGGCGCGCACCCGGCGCATGCACCTCGCGCGAGGACAGCACCACCAGGCACTCACCGATGTGCAGCCTATCCGCGGCCGGCGTGTCGTTGTCGATTTCTGAAGCCATAACGATCAGGAGGTGAAGCGCCGGAGGACACTGTCCCTGTGCCCGACTCCTGGAAGCACCGCCACCAGTGAATCGCCAGAATCCGCAAAAGGCGTCAACGGAAAAAGCAAAAGTTTCGAAGCGCGCGGATATTAGCCTATGGCAGTTGCCCATGTACCCGCGTTGGCGACATCAGGCTCTCTCCCGCCGACGAACTCACATAATCCAGCTTCAAGATTCGCGCCTTTGGGCGCGATTTTTTTATGCAGTGTTCAGCTTCCCATGCATCGGCATGCACGGACATGCGCCCATCGCATCCTGACTCATTGCGATGAAAGCCTGATACATCAAGCCTGTTCGTCATTTGTACCGACGTCCTGCATGGCAGAGGCTCTTAGCCATCATGTTCCATGTGCTTTCGCAGTCATCAAGCTGAAGAAAAGATAAAGCGTCACCTCAGGCACGACGTGTTCCCGCCTAGTCCTGTGATGCACCTTCCACTTTTCCGCAGCATCAGGAACTGCATGTCGATGGACGAGAGGTACCGGCCACCGGCCGGTACCCTCACGCCATTCCGATGCCACACGCATCGCCGACCGACACCAGCCCGCACGATCCTGCAGTCGGCGGATACCCCCATCACTCCACCCGATAGACCTGCGCGCCCTGCTCGCGGAACTCCTTCGCCTTCCCGGCCATGCCGGCCTGCAACGCGGCGGCTTCATCGACGCCCTGCTCGGCGGCGTAGTCGCGCACGTCCTGGGTGATCTTCATCGAGCAGAAGTGCGGGCCGCACATCGAGCAGAAGTGCGCCAGTTTGTGCGCTTCCTTCGGCATCGTCTCGTCATGCATCGCCTGCGCTTTCTCCGGGTCCAGGCCGAGGTGGAACTGGTCCTGCCAGCGGAACTCGAAGCGCGCCTTGCTCAGGGCGTTGTCGCGTACCTGCGCGCCGGGATGGCCCTTGGCCAGATCGGCGGCGTGCGCGGCGATCCTGTAGGCCATGATGCCGTCGCGCACGTCCTCGCGGTTGGGCAGGCCGAGGTGCTCCTTCGGCGTCACGTAGCAGAGCATCGCGGTGCCGTACCAGCCGATCATCGCAGCACCAATCGCGCTGGTGATGTGGTCGTAGCCAGGCGCGATGTCGGTGGTCAGCGGCCCGAGCGTGTAGAACGGCGCTTCGCCGCACTCGCGCAACTGCTTGTCCATGTTCTCCTTGATCAGTTGCATCGGCACGTGGCCCGGGCCTTCGATCATGGTCTGCACGTCGTGCTTCCACGCGATCTTCGTCAGTTCGCCCAGTGCTTCGAGTTCGCCGAACTGCGCCGCGTCGTTGGCATCGGCGATGCAGCCCGGGCGCAGGCCGTCGCCCAGCGAGAAGGCCACGTCGTAGGCCTTCATGATGTCGCAGATATCCTCGAAATGCGTATAGAGGAAATTTTCCTTGTGGTGCGCAAGGCACCACTTGGCCATGATGCTGCCGCCGCGCGAGACGATGCCGGTCACCCGCCTGGCCGTCAGCGGCACGTGGCGCAGCAGCACCCCGGCGTGGATGGTGAAGTAATCCACGCCCTGCTCGGCCTGTTCGATCAAGGTGTCGCGGAAGATTTCCCAGTTCAGCTCCTCGGCGCGGCCATCCACCTTTTCCAGCGCCTGGTAGATCGGCACGGTGCCGATCGGCACCGGCGAGTTGCGGATGATCCACTCGCGCGTCTCATGGATGTGCTTGCCGGTGGACAGGTCCATCACCGTGTCGCCGCCCCAGCGGATCGCCCACACCAGTTTTTCCACTTCCTCGGCAATGCCCGAGGACACCGCGCTGTTGCCGATGTTGGCGTTGATCTTGGTCAGGAAGTTGCGGCCGATGATCATCGGCTCGCTTTCCGGGTGGTTGATGTTGTTGGGCAGGATGGCGCGGCCACGGGCAATCTCCTCACGCACGAACTCGGGGGTGATGACCTGCTGGATGTTCGCGCCGAACGACTGGCCAGGATGCTGCGCAAGCAGATGCGCCTCGCGCACTGCCTCCAGCCGCTGGTTCTCGCGGATGGCGACGTATTCCATCTCCGGGGTGACGATGCCGCGCCGCGCGTAATGCATCTGGGTGACGTTGGCGCCGGCCCGCGCGCGGCGCGGCAGCGTGCGGTTGGGGAAGCGCACCGCGTCGAGCCTGGCATTGCCCTCGCGCGAACGACCGAACGCCGAGCTGAGCGCGGAAAGCAGCTCGGTGTCGCCGCGCTCTTCGATCCAGCGCGCGCGCAATGCCGGCAAACCGGTGGACAGGTCGATGCACGCGCCCGGGTCGGTATAGGGGCCGGAGGTGTCATAGACGGTGACCGGCGGATTGTCCTCGCCACCGAACAGCGTCGGCGTGCGGGTCAGCGCGATCTCGCGCATCGGCACCTGCAGGTCCGGGCGCGAACCGGGCACGAAGATCTTGCGCGAACCGGGAATCGGCCGGGTCACGGATTCGGAAAGTTGCTGTGCCTGCTGCTGCAGGGCGGAGAGCTGTGCGTTCATCGGCATCGTCCTGTTGGGATCCCGCACGGAGGTACGGGTTGAACGAAGCGAAGGCGCATTGCCGCAGGCGCATGGACGCACCTCGGGCGGTGTCCACGCGCGATCGAACATTGCAAAGCTTCCCTACGCCGGTATCAGCCGGATCAGGTTCCAAGGGACTGTCTCAACCGTGGCCTTGCGGCCGCGGTACCCCCGCTTCGGCCGGCATTAGACCACAAAGGCAGAGGTGCGTCTTTCGGCCCTTGCGGCCGTTGTTTGCGTCATTGCGGCCGATCTTCAGCCACGGCCGTGCGGGATGCATTAACGAAACCATGACGTTTTGTTCATTAGGCTGTGGCGTGGTTGTTCATCTTCGCCGCCCCTGCGCCGCTTCGACGGCCTTCCCCACCGTGCCCATGTGGCCGGTTCCGCTGCAAGCCCCGGCTCGCTCCCCTCATGCTCTGATCGGAGAAGCTCCTTCATGGTGTTTCGTGTTTCCATCGCGCTGGTCGCCGCCCTGGTGCTGCTGGCCGGCATCGCCCCCGGCCCGTTCAACGACGTGGTGCAGGGCCTGCTTGTCGAAGTCGTGCGCAACGCCGGCTGGCTGTACCTGCTGATCGTGTTCCTCACCCTGGCCTTCCTGCTGTACCTGGCGTTCGGCCGCTTCGGCAACCTGCGCATCGGCGGCGAGGATGCGGAACCGGATTTCTCCCGCGCCAGCTGGCTGTCGATGCTGTTCGCCGCCGGCATGGGCATCGGCCTGGTGTTCTGGGGCGCGGCCGAGCCGATCTCGCACTTCGCCAAGCCGCCGGAAGGGCTGCCGCCACAAAGCGCGGACGCGGCGCGCGCGGCAATGCGCTACGCGTTCTTCCACTGGGGCCTGCACCCGTGGGCGATCTATGCGCTGATCGGGCTGGCGATGGCGTGGTTCCAGTACAACCGCAACGGCCGTGGCCTTATCAGCGACATGCTGCAGCCGGTGATCGGGCGCCACCATCGCGGCGCGTTCGGGCAGGTGGTGAACATCGCCGCGGTGGTGGCCACTGCGATCGGCGTGGCCACCACGCTGGGCTTCGGCACCATCCAGATCGCCGCCGGCCTGCAGCGCGTGTTCGGCATCACCGCCACGGTGCCGGTGCAATTGACCATCATCGCCATCGCCTTCGTGCTGTACATGGCCTCCACCACCAGCGGCGTGGATCGCGGCATCAAGTGGCTGTCCAACTTCAACCTGGCGCTGGCCGGGTTGCTGCTGGCGGCGGTGCTGATGCTGGGGCCGACCGGCTTCATCTTCGACACCTTCACCACCACGCTCGGTTCCTACCTCAACCAGCTGCTGACGATGAGCCTGCGCATGTCGCCGTTTTCCAGCAGCACCTGGGTGGCGGACTGGACGATCTTCTACTGGGCGTGGTGGATCGCGTGGGCACCGTTCGTCGGCGCCTTCATCGCCCGCGTGTCGCGCGGCCGCAGCGTGCGTGAGTTCGTGATCGGCGTGGTGCTGGCACCGACCCTGCTCGGCTTCCTGTGGTTCTCGGTATTCGGCGGCAGCGCGCTGTGGGCGCAGCTGACCGGCCATGCCGACCTGTTGCAGGCATTGGCCGGCGGCTACGAGACGGTGCTGTTCGCACTGTTCGACAGCCTGCCCGGCTCGCTGCTGCTGTCGGTGATCGCGCTGATGCTGCTGGTGATCTTCTTCGTCACCTCGGCCGACTCGGCGGTGCTGGTGCTGGCCAGCATGTCCACCGACGAGGCTGGCGACCCGCCGCTGTCGCGCAAGCTGGTGTGGGGCGTGGCGGTGGCGCTGATCGCCGCGGTGCTGTTGCTGGCCGGCGGGCTGGAAGCGTTGCAGGGCATGATCACCATCGCCGCGTTGCCGTTCGCGCTGCTGATGGTGCTGGTGATGGTCAGCCTGTACCGCGTGCTGGACCTGGAGTACCTGCTGGAACGACGGCAGGCGCAGCGTGCGCGGCACGCGGTGCAGGCATGGATCGAACGCGAGATGGCGGCGCAGGCCGACGCCGCGCAGGCAAGGGACGATGGCTGAAGTCGGGCCGGCCGGTCAGTAACCGGCCGCCTGCCCGTCCTTGCGGCTTTCCGAAGCGCCGTAGTACACGCCCGTTTCGGGGTCGCGCATGATCGCCTGATAACCGCCATACGGACCGTCGGCGAACACCACCCCATACGGGACCGCACCTGCTCTCCACGTCTCCGGCATGGCACCTGCCCTGCCGAACATGGCTCTCGCTCCCCTGCCAGACCCAACCGAAACCCGGCCTGGCCATCCTCTTACGTTTCTCTTACGACGGCCGTCTATCTAGTTGCTCCGAAACAGAACACGCCCGGCGGAACAGCCATGTCCGCCGGGCCGCGCAGGTTTCCATCAAAGGGGCAATCCAATGCAAATGCTTTCAAAGCGCCGCCAGGGCGGCTTCACCCTTGTCGAAATGGCCGTGGTGCTGGTCATCATCGGCGTCATCATCGGTGCGGTGATGATCGGCCGCGACGTGCAGCGCAACGCCGAATACACCCGCATCAAGCAGAAGTTCATCGACCAGTGGGTGGTCACCTACAACAGCTACCAGCAGCGTTATGGCGCGCCGATCGGCGACAACCAGGCCGCACCGCAGTTGATGGTCAACGGCGCCAACTTCACCTCCGGCTTCTCCGGCGGCGACATGAGCGGCGTCACCGAACCCGGCCTGATCTGCTCCGGGGCCGATGGCCTGCCGAGCTCCGCCGGACTGAGCCGCACCAAGCAGGGCGGCGCCGAGTTCGACCTGCGTGACCTGGTCCGCCGTGCGGGCATCACCCTGCCGCCCGGCCGCGGCGAGGGCAAGGAAGACCGCTACGCCTACCTGGACACCAATGGCAACCCGCAGGAAATCCGCATCTGCTTCGGCTGGAACAAGCCGGGCACGCTGTGGGGCTCGGGCAATTCGATGTACATCACCGGCCTGACTCCCGACCTGGCCCGTGCCCTGGACCAGATGATCGACGGCAAGGCCGACGCCGCCAACGGCACCTTCCGCCAAGTCGGCATCACCACCCGCCCGACCACGGCCTCCGGCGGTGCAACCACCACCGACATCGGTGCCGAATGGGGCGGCAACAACACCGGTTCGATTACCTCGGCCGTCACCGATGACACCACCTTCGGCACCGCCACCGACGATGACCAGGTCATGACGCTGGTCGCCAACTACAAGATGAACCAGTAAACCGCCATGAACCTGCCCCCCCTGTTCTCCCGCCTGCGCCAGTCCCGGCGGTCATCGCTGACGGTATTCGGCATCACCCTAGCCGCATTGGTGATCGCCGCGGTGTGGTTCCTCAGCGCACGTTCCGCGCTGGCCGAGGCCTATGCCCGCTTGGGCGAGCGTAACCAGGCCTTGGCCGAGGCGCAGGTGCGGGAGCAGGAGGCGCAGCTGCGCGTGGATTACGCCGGCTCCTCGCGCGAGCTGCTCGGCATGGTCCAGGCCAACGGCCTGCAGCCGGAGGCCTGGGGCGAGCGCCTGATCAACCTGCGCCAGAGCCAGATGGGCCGCGAGGACATCGCCGCGGTACTCGGTGCGGTCACCCGCAGCGGCGACCGCATGTTCGGCGCGGAGGCGTTCGAACTGTCGGTGACCCATCCGGACGAGGGCCTGTTCGACGCTCCCGTCGTCAGCGACCGCGCCCCGGCGCCGCTGCAACTGACGCTGCGCGGCGCGATCCTGTTCCGCACCGGCGCGACCGATGCGGCCCCCCTGCCCGCCGGAGTCGCCCCATGAGCCTGCTTTTCACCGTCCAGCAGCAGCACGCCTGGCTGGTCTTCGACGGCGCCCACGTCACCCGCAGCGACACCCGCCCGCGCCTGCCGCGCGCGGCGATGGCGATAGCCGACTTCGAAGGTGCGGTCAGCAGCGTGCTCGCCCTGGAAGGCAGCCCGGCGCATGCGGTGGCCCTGATCGAACGGCGCCTGCGCTCGGACGGCATGGTCGACGGCGAAGCCAAGGTGCTGATCCACAAGACCCGCACCGTCGGCGCCGGCTACCAGACCCTGTTCACCGCGGTACCGCTGGATACCTGGCAGCAGACCTTCGCCTGGGCCGAGGCGCAGCCGGACCACTGCCTGCTGATACCGGCCACCTCGCTGCTGTTCAACGCGCTCAAGCCGGGGCAGGCGGTGGTGCTGCAATCCGGGCGCCAGATCAGCGTGCTGGCCCTGCTCAAGCACGGCATGCTCCACCGCAGCTCGCTGGCCTACAGCGACGCCCCGGACGACCTGGCGATGACCGCCGGCGCGCTGGGCGAACAGATCGCCGACGACCTGGCCCGTGGCGAGGACAACCTCGAACCGCTGGAGGTGAAATGGTGCCCGCTGCTGGTGCCCAACCCCGGCGAAGGCCAGCCCTGGCTGGACGACAGCCTGCGCGAGGTCTTCTCCGCGCGCAGCGGCCTGACCGTTTCCACCGTGCCGGTACGGCGGGTGCTGGACAACGCCGGCAACGAATACCGCAGCGGCGCGGCGTGGATGGAACGCATCGCCGGCACCGCGATCGCGGTCAACCCAAGCGGCAGCCGCGCCGCCTACCTGGCCGAATGGGCATTGCCCTGGGCCAGCGCCGCATCGCTGGTGTTCGCGCTGGTGCTGGGTGCGCTGGGCGCACGCTGGACCTTGAGCGCGCACGAGGCCAATACCCGCTCGGAAGCCATCAGCGCACAGCTCGGGGAGCTCGAAACCCGGATCCAGTCGCTGGCGGGCAAGGCCGCCATGCCCGACCACTTCAACGACGCGCTGCAGTTCATCGAGCGCGCACGGACGCTGCAGCAGGGCATCGACCCGGTCGCCGGCATGGGGCTGGTGCGCGAAGCGGCGGCCGGCCAGGTGCGGATCCTGCGCGTACGCGTGGAGGAGCCGTCGCCAGCCGGCGCACCGGCACGCGCGCCCGGCGCGCCGGTGGTGGCCGCGCCCACCCTGCGCGTGGACGCGGTGGTCGACGCCGCCCACGGCGACGCCGGCATGCAGATCCCGACCTTCGTCGAACGCCTGCGCCGGGCCGGGTTCGAGCCGGTTCCGCTCGACCCGCAGGCCAGCGCGACCGCCTCGCGCTCGGCCGGCGGCTTCTTCTCCTACCTGCTCAAGCGTCCTTCCGCCATCGCCCCCGTGCCGGCAGCGGCCACCGGAGCCACCCCATGAAGATGAAATACACCGCCGCCTTCGCCCTGGTGGCCTGGCTGCTGGTCGCCGGCTGGCTGGCGAGCATGGTGATCGCCAAGCCCGCGGTGCTGCGCATGGGCAACCAGGCGGAAGAAACCGCGGCGATGGCCGAGCTGCGCAACGCCATCAACCGCAACCGCCAAGCCGTGGCCGCCCTCGCCACGCTGCGCGACAGCCAGTTCCCCGTCGTCGATACCGGCAACGTGGTCGCGCTGCCGGTGGCGGCAGCGTCACCAGCGGAAGGAGGCCGTCCCGGCGCACACACCACCGGCACCAGAGGTAGCGACCCAGCCATCCACGCCGTATCGATGGTGCTGGTTACCAATGGCAAGCGTAGCGCCATCATCGATGGCCAGCACGTGCGCACCGGCACCCGGCTCGGCGACGGCTCACGAGTCGGCACCATCGGCCCCGACTGGGTCCGCATTCAGGGTGCGGATGGAGAAAGCGCCACGCACTCGGTACCGCTGCCTTACCAGCCAGTCACCGGAGCCGCGCGATGAAACCTGCACACAAACTACTGCTGTGGGGAGCGGCGCTCCTTGTCGCAGGCCTGCTGAGCACGATTACCTTGCGCGGCTTCGGCAACAAGGTGCCCATGCCTACCGGTTCCGCACCAGTAGCTACCACACCGGCGACGGCAGTGCCCACCGCGCCACCAGCCAGTGCAGAAACTCTGCCATGGATGCAGGGGGGGGCCACTGGCACCGCCATCGCACGAGCTGCGGCCGGCACCGCCGCGCCCCCGGCGACGCAAGCCGACATCGATAAATCACTCGTCGACATCCGCCGGAAATCCGAACAGAACGTGCACATGGCGGACGAGATGCTGATGCAACTCGATGCCCTTGAAAAATCCGGAAAGGCTGCAGCCGACGTGCCTCTGGATGCTCTGCGCAACAACTTGATCGTCGCCAAGCGTGCACAATTGCTGGCCCGCGAAATGGCCGAATCCACGCAACTGCCAGACAGCCCACAGCGCCGCCTGCGCAACGCCGAGATCATTGCCGAGCTGCGACAGTTACAGGGCCAGTTGCGCTACGACGTAGGTGCCGTGCCGGCCGCGCCGGGGCGGGCGCAATGACATGCGTGGCAACCTTGGCCACTCATGTCGCCGCCCCGGCCAGCAAGGTGGTTTCTCGCTGCTCGAACTGGCCGTTGTCGTTGCAATACTCGGCGTACTGACCATGACCGCGCTGTCCGCGTTCGAAAACCTCGAACAGGTACGCCGGCACAATGCCGCGCGCGCGCACGCTGAAGCAGCGCGCCAAGCGCTGCATACGTTCGCATTACGCAACAAGCGCCTTCCATGCCCCAACCTGTCGGACAATGGCGATACCGGCTTCGAAGGCAATAACGGCAGTTGCAATGCCAACGCCAACGTCGGCTGGCTTCCCTACGCCAGCCTCGGGCTGGACATGCCGGTACGTGCAGAGCGACTGCGCTATGGGGTGCATCGCGGCACCACCGATACCGACCTCGTCGCCCCTCGGCGCGAATCCAGCGACCAACCAGACCTTGAACGCACTGGCGGCTTTGCCGCTGCGCTGGCACGAATCGCCAGTGCCGCAGCCTCCACCAACCAGCCGCACTACCTGCTCGGCGGCACCCCTGACTGCAGCACCAACGAGGCCAGCACAACCCTGATAAACCCGGCCTTCGTGCTGGTAGCTCCAGTGGACGACCGCGACGGCGCCAGCGCCACACCCACCGGTTTCGACGGCCAGGCCCACCATGCCTTTGCCGGCAGCAGCGGTACCTGCGTCACCCCCCCCGACTACCCCGGCGATGCCGGTTACGACGACGTGGTCGTGGCCGAAAGCGCCACGACCCTACTTGGCTGGCTGATGTCCATCACGCGTTGATGCCATGCCGTCACTCCACTCCACCGCATTCTTCCAAGGCATATAACCCATGAACTCCAACGCCCCCCATGTCCGCCCGCCTCGCAGCCGCGCCGTGCCGCGCCTGCTTGCCATCGCGATCGGCGGGCTGGTGCTGACCTCGTGCGCCAACATGCCTCCCCGCAGCGTGAAGGACCTGCCACCCACCGAATACAAGGCACTGGAGCGCACCAACACCGCCATCATCGAGGAATCGGCCAAGCTGAAGGCGCAGCAGGACGCCCTGTTCCAGAACATCGAGAAAACCAGCACCGCCAGCACCGAGGTGGCACCGGTGGCCCCCACCTACGACCCGCTGGAGAACAGCGTGGTCAGCATCAGCATGTACGACGCCGACGTCGGCCAGCTGCTGTGGGCGCTGGCCGACGAGCTGAAGATGAACCTGATCGTCGATCCGCAGGTGCTGGAACAACGCCAGCGCTCCAGCCTGCACCTGCGCAACGTCAGCGCACGCGAGGTCTACAACCACATCCTGGAAGGCTTCGACCTGCACGGCGAGGTGCGCGGCGGCACGCTGGTGGTCTCGCAGATGAGCGAGCGCATCTTCAACGTCGACATGCTCGATTCCAACACCTCGCTGGACCTGTCCACCGGCGGCGACGTGTTCGGCGCCGGCATGCAGAGCGCCGGCGGTGGCGGCCAGCAGCTGCGCGGCACGCTGACCATGACCGGCAGCGTCGGCAAGGACAACGACCCCTACAAGCAGCTCGGCACCGCGCTGGAAACCATCCTCGGCACCGACAAGGCCGCCGCCCCCGCGGCGCAGGTGCCGGGCGCGCCACCGCCGCCGGAAGCGGCGCGCTTCAACCTCGACGCAGGCAGCGGCACCCTGTACGTGCGCGCCCGCCCCTCGCAGATGCGCGCGGTCGAGGAACTGATCGAACACAGCAAGAAGAAGCTGCGCCGGCAGGTGCTGGTCGAAGCGCAAATCCTCGACGTCTCGCTCAACGACAGCTCCAACTACGGCGTGGACTGGAACCTGCTGCGCAACCGCGTGGCCGGCATCTACGGCGACAGCCCGGCCACCATCGCGCCCATTGCCGGCACCGACACCGCGCCCAACCTGCTCGATTACAGCGGCAACGGCGCCAACTTCAGCGGCAACCGCTACGGCAACCAGGGCCGCCAGATCATCTTTCCCAACCAGTCGCTGGGCTCGGCAGTCGGCCGCTCGCTCGGCCTGAGCTACATGAGCGATACCTTCTCGGCGGCGCTGAACGTGCTGCGCGAGTTCGGCAACGTCAAGATCCTGTCCAACCCCAGCGTGCGCGTGCGCAACGGCAGCCCGGCCTACCTGAGCGTGGGCACCAACATCCGTTACGTCACCAAGTCCACCACCAACTTCTCCGGCGGCTCCGGCACCGGCTCCGGCTTCACCTCCTCGGACATCCAGACCGACTCGCTGTTCTCCGGCGTGGTGATCGGCGTGGCGCCGATGATCCACGACAACGGCTCGGTGGAGCTGCTGGTGCACCCGATGCAAACCGAGGTCGTGCCCTCCAGCCTCACCCTGCAGCAGTTCCCCAACGGCAATGCGGTCACCCTGCCGATCATCAACGTCAAGGGCATCACCACCACGCTCAACCTCAAGGACGGCGACACGGTGATGCTGGGCGGCCTGATCGACCAGAACAGCGGCACCACCGACAACGGCATCCCCGGCCTGTCCGACGTGCCGGTCTTCGGCCGCATGTTCGGTTCGCGCGGCAAGACCCACAGCACCCGCGAGCTGGTGCTGGTACTGCGGGTACGGGTGATCTGATGAGCCTGATCCACGACGCGCTGCGGCAATCGACGGCAACGGCCGGCGGCAGCCCGTCGCCGCTGGCCACCGCGTCGTGGCCGCAACAACTGGCCGGCTACCGCCGCCCGGTGGCATGGCTGGCGGCCGGGATGCTGATTGCCGCGCCGGTGGCATTCCTGCTGGCGCGCCCGCATGCGGGCAACCGCACCACCGCGGCCAGCGTCGTCACGGTGATGCCCACCACCGCGGTGATGCCCGTTCCCGTTGCAGCCGAGCCCATCGGCATGCAGCAGGAGCCGGTGCTACCGGCGCCGGTCATCGCCTCGGCTCCCGCGCCGGCCCCCACGCCGGTGCCCGAAGCAACGCCGGAGCCGGACAACACGCCGGCACCAGTGAATACGGTCAGCGTCCCCGCGATGGCAGCCATCGCGAACAATGTGCCCACACGCGACAACACGCCATCGCCCACCGCGCAGATCCAGCTTTCGGTACGCAAGCTCGACAGCGCCGGCAGCAGGGCCGCGACAGCCGACGAAAACAACGCCGTGGCCGTGCGCATGGCCATGTCCACCCTCAACGCCGCCGTCGCCGACCACGATGCCGGCACCACCGCCAATGCCATCGCGCAGCTGCAGGCGCTGCTGCCGGCGCAGAGCCTGACCCTGCTGCGCGCCCGTGCATGGGCCGCGCATGGCAGCGGCGACTACGCCGAGGCCGAGCGCCTGTACCGGACCATCCTCGACCGTGTGCCCGACGACGAACACGCCGGCGTCAATCTGGCCCTGCTCGACGCACGCCGCGGCGACGTGGACGACGCGCGCGCGCGGCTGGACCGGATGGCCGCGCGCAACTCGCGCTCGCCGCAGATCGCCCAGGCCTTGGCCGAACTGGACGCGGCACGGCAATGAACCCGGCCATGACCCGCCACCTGCAGACGCTGGGACTGGAACGCGCGCCGTTCCCGCCCACGCCCGATGCCGCCGCCTGGTTCCAGACCACGCGGCTGGAGGCGGAACTGGTCGAGGCCGCGCATTGCCTGCGCACCCGCGCCGGCTTCGTGCTGCTGACCGGCGAGGTCGGCACCGGCAAGAGCACCTTCCTGCGCCGGCTGCTGCTGGCGCTGGATGGCGAAGGCGTGGTCACCTCGATGGTGTTCAACACCTTCCTGCAGGGCGCCGACCTGCTGGCCGCGGTGCTGCGCGACTTCGGGCTGGAGGCCAGGGGCAACCCCGCCGCCGACATCGAGACGCTCAACCGCTTCCTGGTGCAACGCTGGCGCGCGCAGGTCACCTGCGTGCTGGTCATCGACGACGCGCAGAACCTGACCCTGGAAAGCCTGGAACTGCTGCGGCTGCTGACCAACCTGGAAACCGGGCAGGAAAAGCTGCTGCAGATCGTGCTCGCCGGCCAGCCCGAGCTGCACCACAACCTGGAACAACCGCGCATCCGCCAGCTGACCAGCCGCATCTGCAAACACATGCGGCTGGACGCGCTGGCCCCCGGCGACGTCGGCCCCTACGTGCAGTTCCGCCTCGACGCGGCCGGCAATTCCGGCATCACCCTGGCCGCAGATGCCGCACTGGCCCTGCACCGCGCCAGCGCCGGCAACCCGCGCCGCATCCACCAGATCATGGACCGCTGCCTGTACGGGCTGTACGGCCGCGATGCCGGCCGGCGCATCGTCGATGCCGCGCTGGTGCGCACCGCCGCCGCCGAAGCCGGCGTGCTGCGCCTGCCGCGGCGGCGCCCGCGCCTGCCGCTGGCGCTGGCGGCCTCGCTGGCCGGGCTGCTGGCCGTGTCCGCGCTGGCGCTGCTGGCCGTGCGCAGCGACGACAGCTATGCCGGCAACCAGATCCCCTCCGCATCCCCATCGCCGGACGTCGCCACCACCGTGGAAGACACCGACGCGCAATGGAACGCCTGCCTGCAACGGCTGGGCGGGCAGGCGCTGCAAGTGCAGGCCCTGAGCGATGCCCTGCTCGCACAACTGCCCACCCGCGACGGCCTGTGCCTGCGTCGGCAGGGCCAAGGCTGGCAAGCCGGCTGGCAGGCTGGCCTGCGCGCCGAAGACTTCCTCGACGGCGCCGGCAACCGCCCGCGCCTGCAAGCGCTGCAAGCCCTGCTGCAAGAACGCGGCCTCTACGACGGTGCGCTGGACGGCCTGTATGGCCCGCGCATGCGCGCGGCGATCGGCCGCTTCCAGCAAGGCCACGGCCTGCCCGCCAGCGGCCTGCCCGACCCCACCACCCTGCTCCTGTTCGACACGCTGCTGGCCGTGCCCGCCACCGCCAGCCGCCCCACCCCTTCGGAAACGCAACAGCATGGCCACGGTTGACCCCACCACCCCCACCCGCTCGCAGCCACAGGACGCCGTCCAGAAAAGCGGCATCCGTCTCGGCGAACGGATGCTGGCCCACGGCCTGATCGACGCCACCCAGCTGCAGTACGCATTGCAGAAGAACGAGGTCGAGAAGCAGCGCCTGGGTCGCATCCTGATCCGCCACGGCCTGGCCAACGAGTCGGACGTCGTGCAGGCGCTGGCCGAGATGAACGGCATCGACTACGTGCAGGTGGACACCCTGCCGCAGGCCGATCCGCAGGTGCTGGCGATCTTCAACCGCGAGCTGTGCCAACTGCGCCAGTTCCTGCCGCTGCGCCGCACCGGCGACGCGCTGGAAGTGCTGATCGGCGACGCCGACGCGCAGGCGGTACAGCAGCTGGTGCTGCAGCGCTGCGGCCTGCGCTGCCGCTTCCTGCAGGGCGAATACGGCAAGGTCGCGCGGCTGATCCGCCATACCTACTACTTCGCGCAGAACCCGGTCGAGAGCCTGCTGGAGCGCGAGATCAAGCGCCTGTCGGCCGACAACGACCACGCCTACAGCCCCGAGAAACTGCTCGACTACCTGTTGCACTACGCGGTGCGCGAGCGCACCACCGACATCCACATCGCACCGTCGGACGACAGCTTGCACGTGCTGTTCCGCGTCGACGGCGTGCTGCGGCCGATGTTCGCCATGCCCACCTCGCTCAACCGCCTACTCGGCTACATCAAGCTGGCCGCGGAGATGGACATCTCCGAGCAGCGCCGGCCGCAGGACGGCAGCTTCCGCGCCACGGTGCTGGACTCGGCGCTCACCGTGCGCATCTCCACCATCATCACCGACCCCGGCGAGCGCGTGGTCATGCGCCTGCTGCCCGAGCACAGCGACCTCGACGGTCTGAAGGAGCTGGGCTTCTTCGAGGAGGACGTGGCCGCGCTGGAACGCCTGTTCGCGCGCCCGGCCGGGCTGATCCTGATCACCGGCCCCACCGGCTCGGGCAAGAGCTCCTCGCTGCACGCCGCGCTGCGCATGCAGTCGCTGATCGAGCGCAACGTGCTCACCGTGGAAGACCCGATCGAGTACCGCGTGCCCGGCGCCGGCCAGACCGAGGTCAACCGCCGCGCCGGCTACGAGTTCGGCTCGGCGCTGCGCCACTTCCTGCGCCATGACCCGGACGTGATCCTGCTCGGCGAAATGCGCGACGCCGAAACCGCGCAGGCGGCGCTGGAAGCGGCCGCCACTGGCCACCTGGTGCTGTCCACCCTGCACGTGACCACGGTGTTCGGCGTGGTGCCGCGCCTGCGCCCGCTGGGGCTGGAGGCCCAGGTCATCGCCGACAACCTGCTTGCGGTGGTCAACCAGCGCCTGGTGCGGCAGAACTGCCCGTTCTGCGCGCAGGAAGCGCCCTTCAGCGAGCGCGAACTGGAATGGCTGGGCCTGCCCGCCGGCAGCTGCGGCAAGCGCGGCGCCGGCTGCGAGCGCTGCCGCGGCAGCGGCTTCCACGGCCGCCTGCCGGTGTACGACATCATGGTGGTGGACGACGCGCTGGCCAACGCCATCGCCGACGACGCCAGCCGCGAGACGCTGCGCAACAAGGCGATGAACGCCGGCTTTCGCGGCATCGAGGAGGTGGCCAAGGCACGCGTGATCGCCGGCCAGACCACCAGCGAGGAAGTGATGCGCGTGGCCGGCGTGGGGCCGGCGCCATGAACGTCTACTACTACCGCCTGCTGCTCTCCAGCGGCCGCGTGCGCAGCGGCGTCACCCAGCTCTCGGTCGAGCACGACGCCTCGGCGCGGATGTGGCTGGAAAAGAACTTCGACGCGGTGGTGCTGTCGCTGTACCGCCTGCCGGGCTGGCTGGCCGAGACCCAGCGCTCGCTCTCGCACCTGATCAAGCCCAGCATCCGCCCGGCGGAACTGGCCGGCATGCTGCGTGACCTGGCGGTGATGACCAGCAGCGGCATCCCGGTGCTGGAAGCACTGCGCGCGGTGGCCAACGAGGTCGGCGGCCGCGCCTCCAACCCGGCGCGGCTGGCGCGGCGCCTGCTGGAGGAACTGGACGCCGGCGCATCGCTCAGCGACGCGTTCTCGCGCTTCCCCGATTCGTTCCCG
The DNA here is from genome assembly GCF_001431505.1 of Stenotrophomonas daejeonensis. Classification (GTDB taxonomy): domain Bacteria; phylum Pseudomonadota; class Gammaproteobacteria; order Xanthomonadales; family Xanthomonadaceae; genus Stenotrophomonas; species Stenotrophomonas daejeonensis. Next base: position 10,003 of record NZ_LDJP01000005.1, on the reverse strand, counting down.
GAAACCGTGCGCAATCTGGTGATGATCGGCGACGAGACCGGCACCATGGACCGCATGCTGGGCGAGGCGGCCGACCACATCGAGCGCATCTCCAAGATGACCGCCGACACCCGCCAGGCGCTGATCTACCCGGCCTTCGTGTTCTCGGCCATCTTCGCTGCCGGCGGCTTCTGGATCTACTACGTCATCCCCAACCTGGCCGACCTGTTCAAGCAGATGAACGCCAAGCTGCCGCCGCTGACCATCGCGGTGATGGCCGGCTCGGAATGGCTGATCGCGCACATCGCGTGGATCCTGGCCGGGCTGGTGGTGGCCGCGTTCGTGTTCTGGGTCACCTGGCGCTACAGCCGCGCGTTCCGCCGCGCCATCCACTACACCCTGCACAAGCTGCCGATCGCCCGCACCATCATGTATTCCTCGGGGCTGGCATTCTTCACCGAATACATGTCGCTGCTGATCCGCGCCGGCGTGGACATGGTCAGCAGCCTGCAGGTGATGGAGCGGGCGATGCGCGACGAGTACTACCGCGACCGCATCATCGCCATCCGCCAGGTGCTCGAGCGCGGCGACCGCGTGTCCTCGGCGATGCGCCAGGTCGGCGGCTTCCCGTCGATGATGGTGCGCATGATCGGCGTGGGCGAGGAAACCGGCACGCTCGATTCGCAATTCGCCCGTCTTTCCGCCGAATACAGCCTGCGCCTGCAGCGGCTCATCACCAACCTGTCCGAAGTCATCAAGCCAGTCGTCGTGCTGCTGGCCGGCGGCATGTTCGTGTTCCTGATCGTCGCCCTGCTGCTGCCGGTCTACGACCTGGTCCGGCAGGCCATCACCGGACCCAAGCTGTGAACGAGAAGACCCCCATGCCGATCCCGCACCATCGCCGCCGCTGCAACGGCTTCACCATCCTGGAGATGTCCGTGGTGCTGGTGATCATCGCCCTGATCATCGGCGCGGTCAGCGTTGGCCGCGACGTGTACCGCAGCGCCGTGGCCGAGCGCATCAGCACCGAGTTCGTGCAGGGCTGGATCATCGCCTACGACCGCTACGTGGCGCAGGTGGGCACGGTGCCGCTGGACAATCTGGCCAACCCGACCGGCCGCGTGCGCGCCGGCAGCCCCACTCCGCTGTGCGACACCGCCAACACCAAGGAACTGCGCGACGAGATGCTCAAGCGCGGCATCACCCTGCCCACCGGCCGCGCCGAAGGCATGGAGTCGCATTACGTCTATCAAGACAGCAATGGTGAACCGCAGAACCTGCAGGTGTGCTTCACCTCGGTCACCGACTGGGCCGAACCCGCCCCCGGCAGCCCTCCTTACATCGGGCGCACCCGCAACGTGATGGTCCTGAACGGGCTGACCCCGGAGTTGGCCAACCAGCTCGACAACCGCATCGACGGCCGCATCGACGCCCGCTTCGGCCGCCTGCGCGAGGCGACGTCGGGAGCCGCCCAATACAACCTCACCGGTGCCGTCGGCAGCCCGCCGGACGACAACCCGTGGAGCCTGGACAGTACCGCCACCCGCGATGGCACCCCTGATGGTCAATCGAGGGTGATGACCGGCTACCTGAAGATGAACCAGTGATTCCACCGCAACACCACACCTGCCATAGCAACAGGACCGCCACCATGAGCATGCAGCCGCTCGACATGCACATCTCCCACCACGCCCGCCCCCGCGCGGGCAGGCAATCCGGCATCGGCCTGGTCCAGGTGATGCTGGTCCTGCTGCTGGTCGGCGGCGCACTGGCGGCCGGCGCGGTGCTACTGCAAGCCAAGCGTGCACCGCAACAGGCCATCACCCAGGAACAGACGCTGCGCTGGGCCGACGAGGCCGTTGCCGCGTTCGCCGCCACCCATGCACGCCTGCCCTGCCCGGCGCAAACACTGGATGGCGAAGAAGATTGCACCCCGGGCAACGCCAAGGGCTGGTTGCCGTCGCGCACCCTGCTTGGCGCCTCGGGTTCGGGCATGCCCATCGGCCCGGTGGCGTACATGGTCTATCGCGGCAACGCCACCGCACACCTGGACCTTACCGCGCCGGGCAACGCCTACCAGCCACCACTGGTTGACGGCTCGGCCCGCGAGATCATCAGCACCGATGAGAACGGCAAGGAAACCAGCCGCCGCACCTTCACCGCCGTCAACGGCTTGGACCTGTGCCGCTCGCTGGAACTGGCGCAGGTGGCCGGCACCAACACCGTGGACACGACGCGGGCCAGCGTCAATGACGTTCCCTGGAACGTCGCCTACGGCATTGCCGCCGCCGGCCCGCTACCAGGACAATCGCGCCTGGACGATGGCAACGCCGGCACTGCAGCCCACATGGATGCACCTTGGCGCGAATGGGACGGCGACTACGATGACCGCGTGCGCGTGCGCAGCTTCGACGCGGCAGGGCAGATGCTCGGCTGCCGCCTGCTGGCCGACCTGTCCAGTGCCACTGCAATCGCCAGCGCCGCCACTACCCCGTTCACCGTGGCTCAGCTGTCGGCCACGCCCGGCGGCAACGAGCCCTACAACGTGGCGCTGGCTGGCATGGACGTACTGGCCGCCGCCGTCACCTTGCACGATGCACTGGCACTGCTGCAACAGAACAACATCAATGCCACCGAATCGGCAGTGCAGAGTGCAGCCAAGGCACAGATTTCACTGATCTTCAAACTGGTGACCACCGCCGTCAGCCTGTCTGATCAGATCACCACCTTGGTTACCTCCACCATCAGCCTCACCCGTTCCATTGCCACCTGCATCGCCTCGCTCGGTGCCACGTGCTGGGAGGTACCACTGAAGACCGCCGCCGTGGTTACTTCAATAGTTGGTCTCGGCACCAAGGGCGTAACCCTGGCAGCCAAGGCCGCCTCGCTGCCCTTCGTGGCGCTGGCGCTGGATGCCTCGATCAAGGCCCGTGATCTTGCACACGCCAACGGGCCAAAGCCGGCACCGCAAAATCTGGACGAGGCCCGCGCGGAGCTGGAATGCACGCTCTACGCGAAGAACTGCAAAGAAAACACGTCAACAGAAGTCATCTACAAACGCGACGACAACGGCAACCCCATCCAGAAGAAGGATGCCGCCGGCAACCTGCTTTATGACGAACACGGCAATCCGGTCTTCGAGGTGGAATCGGAAACCGAGATCCCACGCATCGGTTTGGACAAGCAGACCGAAAATGCAAAGAAAGAATGGGAGGTGCTGCAATATCAGGTGGACAAATTGGAGCAATACCGGCTGGCGCCTTGGGGCGTGTCATCGCAAGAAATCAAGGACGCTCACAACCAGCCGGTTCTGGACGTCAATGGCCTGCCCACCTACACGCTGGTGGAAATCCCGAGCCTGGGCAAGGACAGCCAATACCGCTCACAAATTCAGCAGCGCATCCACCCGCAGCGCACCTGCGGCATCGGCAACAACAGCAGCAACTGGCAGAACTGCTCGCCGCAGCGTTACCGCAAATTGGTGGAGAAATGGGTGTGCAAGCCCGGCAGCGACGGCAGCGGGCTGTACAACGCCGATTGCAGCTATGCCGGCACCCGAAATCAGACCGATGCCGATGGCAACGTGGTCGATGATGCCGATGGCAACCCCGTGCAGGTCAACGCCGGCACCCACGACCGGGTGCTGGAATCGCATTACGAATTCAACTGGGACGTGGCCACCAACGAGGCCGTCGCCCTGCGCAAGAAAGCCGAGCAGTGGGTCGACCTGAACAAACGCGAGCAGGAACTTGCCAAGGAAATCAAGCAATTCGAGGACAACATCGATACCTGGTTCAAGGGCAGTGATTCCATCCTTACCAAGATGGTGAATCAGATGAATGACGCCCAGCATTGCGCTGGCCGCGGCCGGGGCAACCCCGCCAACCCGGATGCGAACCTGCCTCCCGGCGACATGGAACGGCAGCAATGCATCAACGCCCGCAATGCCGTGCGCTACATCGAAACCTGCGAAAAGCCCGTCACCGTCACCAAGTGTGAATTCATCGGCAATGACAAGGGCCGCTATTCGAACGACGCTTGCACCGTCAGCAGCGGCACGCCCAAGGACTATGGCTGGCAGGAGACCAGTACCGGCGTCTACGAGCGCGACAAGAACGAGCTGGCCACCTGCAAACCCAACATGGAAGACCGACTTGCCAGGCTGAAGGCCGAACACGCAGGGCTGGCCGCCAGTCGCGACGCGGCCAAATCCTCCTACAACGCTCTGCCCAAGCCGTGGCTGGCCTATCCCGGCCCTGTCTCTGCAGGACTACTACCCTATTCCGCCGACAGCGGCTACAACTGGTTCGAGTGGGCCATTGAAACCACCGAGGATGCCAACGGCACCCCGACCAAATATGACTGGGTGCGCTCCAGCTTCATCGAGACCTACAGCTACGACTACCAATACGACTGTTCGTATCAGGAGAACAGGCCTATCTGGGTGCCGGAAGACACCTCGACCAATCCCGTAACGCCCGGCTATTGGAAGAACAACTGGGTGACTGTCTCCAAGACCTGCACCGAGAAACGCGAGGCAACCCGCAATCTGCCGTGGTACGCCCCCGAAAACTACAAGGACCGCAACGCCACCGCACCGCTACTGGTCACTGAGCGTGAACCTCGCCAGTGGTGGGACAACAAAAATCTGGAAGTCAATGAAATCATCTCCGAGAAGATGTGCCAGTACTTCACCAATCGAAACTGGAACGGCAACTATTGGTGGTGGCCATCCGCCAGCAGCGTGGATTGGTGGAACAAGGACACCTACAAATTCGGCGTGTACTGTCAGCGCTACCCCTACAGCCGTGCTTACGAGGACTGGCTGCGCGCCAAACTGGGTGCGGAAAACGCCCGCAAGAACTACAACGACACCAAGGCCCAGTTCGAAAAATTGAAAGAGGAACTGGACAACATGAACGACGACGGTGGCTCCGGCGGTGGCCCCACCACGCAGATGAGCTTCGGTGCCGAAGCTACGCTGGAACACGCCGATAGTCGCGGCTCCACCGGTCCGCAAGCCCCGATACTGCCATGACCGCACGCCACCTTCGCCAACGTGGGTTTTCACTGGTGGAACTGGCGGTGGCACTGGCCATCGCCGCCCTGCTCACCGTGTTGTTGTTCAACCTGCTACCTCTGGGCAACCAGATACTGGACGCCGATCGCCAGCAACAGGAATTGGCGCAGGCCGAGCAAGCGTTGCTCGGCTACATGCGCAGCCACGGCCACCTGCCCAGTGCCGATACCGACGGCAACGGCCGCGCCGACGGTGCGGCCAGCGGCTGGCTACCGGTAACCGACCTCGGCCTGCCCTCGCGCATGCGCCTGTACTACCAAGCCCAGTCCAACCTGACCACCACGCTACCTGACGATCTGTTCGACCCCGCGCTGCCGCCCGCCGACCAACCCGCACCCAACAGTAACGGGCTGGACCTGTGCATGCGCCTGTTGTTGAACCAGCGCAGCAACATCGGCATGGCCGGGCTGAACCTGCCGCTGGCCTACTACCTGGGGCATAGCGGCGTGAGCGGGCACGGCCACCTTGACGCCGCCGCGCAATGGCAGCCATCGGCACAAACTCTGCCGGGTACTGCAGATGCTGCAGGCGCACTGGCCGTCGTAGCCACCGGCCCCGGCGAACTGGCAACGCGGCTGTCCTGCCCGGACCGGCTGGCGCGCACACAAGGCAGCGCGCAAAGCGCCTATGCTGCCCATAGCGCCCTACTCATGACCGAATTCAATCTCGAGTTCCGCAGTTTCGACATTCACATCGCCGAAACCATCCGCGACCAGGCCAAGGTGGCCCGTGATCTCGCCATCTACGCTTTGGCCGAATCCATCACCAACGAGGCCATTGCTCTCACGCTGATCGCGTCGGGCTGGCCGCCTGACGGTGCCAGCATCGGTGCCGGCGTGAAGCAACTGGCCCAATCAGTGCAAGGCATCTACGACGCCAGTAAAAGCCTGGTCGAGGCACAGGAAACCTACGACGACGCTCTCTCCGGCGTGAAGGACGCCGAGCACCGGCGTGATCTGGTCAGCATCTTCCGCGACCGCATCAAAGCCCTGCACGACGATGCCCGCGACACCACCATTGGCCTTGACCGTGCCGGACTGAACCCATGAATCACCGCTCCCGCTCACGTGGCTTCTCGCTGATCGAACTGACCGTGGCCTTGGTCATCCTCGGCATCATCGGCATCCTGCTCACACGTTGGCTCGGCACCATGTCCGAGGAACGCAGCCAGGCAGTGCGGCGCGACCTGCTGCAACGCGCCGACGACGCGGTGATGGGCTTCGTCACCAGCCAGTCGCGCCTGCCCTGCCCGGATACCAACCACGATGGCCGCGAAGACTGCGGCGGCGGCGAGGTTGGCAAGCTGCCCTACATTACCGTGGGCCTACCCGATGCTCGCAGCGGCCACCTGCGCTACGGCGTACTACGCCGCACCGGTGATAGCGCCATGATCCAACGCTGGAGCACCGACAGCCAGCAGGCAACGCCACAACCGACCGTACTGGATGCCGATCTGGCCATGCCGCCTGATCAGGCCATGCCACTGCAAGTCACCGCCAACGCTGCGGACAGCTTCGTCATCAGCCGGGTGCAAGCATGGGACCACTGCACTTATGTGGACTGCACCGCATTGCCAAGGCTCAACCACAACAGCATGGATTTTTGCGATGCACTACGCAATGCAAGCCAATTGCCCGCCAGCGATGGCCACGTGCATACCCGTCACGAACACGACCTGACCAGAAACACCGGCAACGTCGCCTACGCACTGGCCGCCATCGACCTGCTCACACCCACTCACGACGATGGCTCGCCAGCCTTCCAGTCACCACGCAGGCCCGGCAGTGGCGACTACCGCGACAAGGTGATCGCGGTGGGCATCGACCAGTTGTGGACCCGGCTGCGCTGCGGCGAGCATTACAGCCCAGCCCTGTTCGCCCATGCCAACGTGGCTGCAGCCGCGCGCCTGACCACGCCGGTCATGCACAACCACAAAACTCAGCTGGACATAATGGTCGAACTGGGCAAGGCCGAAAGCATGAACGCCACCGTCGCGATCATCGATGCCAGCGCCGAACTGATAAACACCACTGCCGGAACTCTGGACACCATCGCCGAAATGTTCGATACCTATGGCGGCTGGAACTGGCGTGTGGCCATTGCCGCCGGCAGCATCGGCACCGCCGTTGGCAGCACCATCGCGGCTGGTGTTGCCAAGGGTGCTGCCGACAGCTATCTGGCCAATGCGGAAAAATACCGCGACCAATTCGCCGCGCGCTTCCCCGCTGAGGCCACGCGTCTGGAAGCCGAAATCGTCACCAACGCCCGCCGCGCAGACATGCTTGGTGGTTTTCCCGATGACGAAGTACGCCAGGCTGCCAATGACTTCCGCTACACAGGACCGTGACGCACTGCAGCTGGCGTGTGAGTCAGAATGCCCACGCAGGCACGGGCCACTGCCATTCCCGCTTGGCAAGCGGATGCACTCGCCGAGAACTCCCTTCGATCTCCGCGGCCAGCGCGCGCGTCGCCGCCTGCGGCTCCACGTCCAGTTCGCGCCGCAGATGCTCCTCCAGCATGCGGTAGCACTCCAGCGCCATGCCGGGCTTGCCCATCTGCTGGTACAGACGCATCAGCCCGCGCTGCCCGGCCTCGTCCCAGCGGTCCAGCGATACCTGCCGGCGGGCCAGGCGCACGGCCAGCCCCAAGTCGCCGGCGGCGGCCGCGTCGTCGCGGCGGCGTTCCAATGCCCCCAGCAGGCGCCGCCACGTCCACGAGCGGACGCCCAGCAACCATTCGCCGAAATCGTCGCAATGGTCCAGCACGATGCCGTCCAGCAATTCGCCGGCATCGAGCAGCCAGTCGGTGTCGGCGCCGCCGCTTTCCAGCAGGTCGATGTCCAGCAGCCCCTGCGATGCCTGCGGGCACAGCCGCACGGTTTCGCGGTCCACCAGCAGCACGCCCTCGCCCACCGCGGCGTGCAGCGCCTGGTTCAGGTCGCGCAGCACCTGCCGCAGGTTGGTCAATGCCGCCTGCTGCTCCAGCTCGGGCCACAGCATGGCCGCGATCTGGCTGCGCCGGTGGGTGCGCGTGCGCTCCACCGCCAGGTAGGCCAGCAGGGCCCAGCCCTTGCGATAGGCAAGCCGCTGCGGCCGGTCGTCGTCGCCGATGCGGCATTCGCCCAGCAGGCGGATCAGCGGCGGCCGGTTGCCGATCCAGGCGCTCATTGCCGCTTCTCCGGCAGATGGGCGGGACGGTGCGTGTTTTCGGTCCGCGGCAGGCAGACAGGACGACGGCTCATGCATTTCCCCGGCAGATGGATGGACGGCGCCCCTGATTCCCCGGCGCTTACCTACCCAATCGTGAAAAGCGGCCGAATCCGATCACCCGATCACACTTTCTTTCAAACGCGCCGCATTCAGATCTTCAGGTAGATCCGCCGCCGGTCCAGCCAGGCCATCGGCAGCCACCACAACGCGACGAAAGCCAGCGCCATCGCCAACGAGGCGGTTTCGGCGCCGGCCAGCGGGGTGATCCAGCGGTCGAACACCTGCGCGTACAGCCAGCCCCAACTACCGGTGCCCAGCATCGCCAGCACCATGACGCCGGAGCCGGCATAGGCGGTGATGGCGTTGACGCCGAAGCGCCGGCCCAGCGCCGGCCAGCCATTGCGGTCTACCAGCCGATGCGCCAGCCATAGCGCGGCATACGCCCAGCCGGCCGTCCACAGCACGTAGGACGGCGTCCACAGGTTCTTGTTGATCGGCAGCCAGTGCGACCACACGCCGCCGGCGACCAGCAGCACGATGGCTGCCGCCAGCAGTCGCAGCGGACGGCCGCTGCGCAACAGCGCGGCGGCATGCAAGCCGAGCAGGGTAGAGGCCAGCGCCCCCAGCGTGGACAACAGGCCTTCCGGGTCATGCCCCAGCCCGGTGGCGGCATCGTACTGGTAGAGCAACGGGCCGAGCAGGACGGTGTCCACGCGGCTGGGCAGGTTGTGCCACGGCGGCGTGCCACCGGCCATCAGCAGGGCGGCGTAGTCGCCCAGCAGCAGGCCGATGCACAGCCACTGCATGCGTGCGGACAACCAGATGGCCGCCATGCCGGCGATGGCGAAGCACAGGCCGATGCGCTGCAGCACGCCCCACGGCCGGTAATGCGGCAGGTCCAGCCACCACCATGCCAGCAGGTGCAGCAACAGCCCGAGGCCGAGGATGCGCAGGGCCCGCACCAACACGGTACGGGTGAGCGCGGCGCGGTCGCCCCCCTGCTCGACCCGCGGCACCACGCCGAGCCCGATCGACACGCCGACGATCACCAGGAAGAACGGGAAGATCAGGTCGGTGGGCGTGCAGCCGTTCCACTGCGCATGCTCCAGCGGCGCGAATACGTGGCTCCAGGTGCCGGGGTTGTTGACCAGCAGCATCGCCGCGACGGTGATGCCGCGCAGCGCATCGACCGAGGCGTAGCGAGTGGGTGTTTGGCCGGATTGGGAGCTGGTCATGGGTGGTGTCCCGTGCAATCAAGTGTCAGGAGGCTTTCTAGCAATCCATCGAAGAGCGATTACCAGCCTGCGGCTGTTGTGAAGCGATTCCCGCCTTCGCGTGGCATTCAACGGACGCATGTCCGGTCATGTCGAGCAAAAGCATGCTGTTGCTGTTGCTGTTGCTGTTGCTGTTGCCAGTGATTTTGCCTTTCGGCTTTTGACTTCCCTGCCGTAGAGCGAGCCGAGCACCGCAGTGGAACGAGGGGCGAAGAGGCGCACGTGTTTGAGCGAAGCGAGTTGTGCGCCGTCCCCTCGTTCCGCGAGGAGCGCAGGGAACCGATGCGGCGCAGCCGCATCGGCTCGCGTCCGGCCGTGCTTTCTTTGGGCCACCTTTCTTTGCACGAGCAAAGAAAGGTGGCTCGCTCCTGCGCAGCAGGAGTGAAAGCCTTTGCTCTTACCTACTTCCAACCAGCAACAGGAACATCGGGACTTCGCCGTCCCTCACCCCAACCCCCGCT